>NZ_CP136684.1:2222857-2550714 GCF_032921865.1 Thalassospira lucentensis | reverse complement strand
CTGACGGCAACGGGGACTTTCCGTATTGCCGCACTTGACGCTGACGGCAACCTGACGGCGACCGACAGCTGGGCCGATATTACTCTGCCAACCACTCCTGCGACGGTTCAGGGAATGATCGACGCGATCAACGGCTCCACCGCCGGTACCTATCTTACTGCATCGCTAGTTGATGGCCGGATGGTTGTCGAGGGGCTGGACGGCAACCGCATTTCGATCAACGAAATGACCAGCTCAATCACCACTAGCGATGGCCGCAGCCAAGGCATGTCGCACTATTTCGGCCTGAACGACTTCGTGGCAACGGTAAAACGTTCCGATACCATGACCTCGTCGGCAAAAGACAGTGCAACGGCGGCTCTTGGAGTCACTGCGAACTCCATGGTGATCAGTGCTGGAAGCGGGGTTTTGACCACACCGGGCATCACCGTGAACTACACTGCCACTGACAGCCTTACGGATGTACGTGACGCAATCCGAACCGCCCTTCAGGGGGCAGGCATGACGGCGGCTGACGCCGCCGAAGCCGCCTATCTGGTTGAGGATGGTGATCGTTACCGTCTTGTGATCAGTTATACATCCAACATGACAATCACTGACTCCGGCAACATGTCCAAAACAATTGGCATGACCGAAGATATGCCTGTTCTTGCCGGAAATATGGACGTCGCTTCCAGCATAAAAAATGATCCGGCGCGTATTGTTCGCGGTCAATTAAATGCTGACACGTATGAGACATCCACAGCGGTTGTGGATACGGCAACGGCCATTTCGGGTCTGGGGCCACTGGTTCCCCCACCTGTCAATTACACGCTTACGGTTGCTGGCGATTTCACCAGTGTGAATATCAACTATGACAGCAACTCGTCGCTTGAAGACATTGCGAATGCCATCAACAACAGCGCAACACTGACAGACAACAACATTAATGCCCAAGTTGTTTTCGATAGTGCACTGGGCGGATACAAGTTGCGTGTCACGGACGCAGATGGCGATGCCTTGTTCTTCCAGGATAGTGGTGCGGGTGCCGGTGACAGCCTGACAGAAATTCTGGGACTTGGTATACAGCATGGCGTGCACGAAGGTGACAACAGTGCCGCGCTTTCGCTTAGCCAGACCTTCGAACGCACCGACATTGACTTTGAGGCCGCAGGCGGATTGTCAGCTGAACGTACTTCTTTGACCGACTTTGCTGCTGGCATCATTGCGACTGCTGCCACCAAAGCATCGGTTGCCGAAAGCAGCTATGAGTTTCAGTCCAACCTCGTTACAGACCTTGGCAACCGCATTCAGAATGAAGCGGGCGTCAACCTGGACGAAGAAATGTCGGATCTGATTATTTTCCAGCGCGCCTACAGTGCATCTGCCCGGGTCATATCCACGGTTGATGAATTGTTTGATACGCTGCTGAATGCAGTTTAAACTGCGATAGGGATTTGTGAGGGCAAAATGGTAACGCGCGTAGCTACATATACAAACCATACGCTACTGTCCGACCTGGCGCTTAGAAACGCGGCAAGGGTTTCCGACCTTAACACCCAGGCAGCCAGCGGACAAAAATCACGTAATTATTCGGGTATTGCCGATAGTTCCCAGCGCCTTCTGAACCTCGAAGCGGAATATACCCGCACCGAACAGTATTTACGCAATACCACCCAGACCAAGCTTCGCCTTCAGAATATGGAGAGCGCAGTCGACACAATGATGGACATTGCCGTCAAAATGAAGACGTTGCTTGTTCAGTCGCTTAACGCCAATCAGGCATCGGATGTTAATCTGGACAACGAAGCCAAGCAGGCGATGGAGCAGATTGCAAGCCTTCTCAACACCAATCTTGATGGCCGGTATCTGTTTGCTGGCGGGCGCTCGGAGTTGCCAGCTGTTGATATCGACAAGATGTACGCACCAGACAACTATATGAGTGAGTCCGGCACCACCATTACTGATGGCCTTACTCTTGCTTCCCTCGGCGTTACCGATGGCGAACTCCAGATTGTCAGCACAGACATCGACGGCAACAGCGTAACGTCAACTGTGGATTATGACCCGGCCACATGGACCATCGGAGACTTGCGTGACGCAATCAATGGCAACACAGCCAATGGTGCTATCGCAACATTGCGCGGCCTTGACGAACATGAAGGCCCGCGGTTGAACATTGAAAACGTCGGCAACGGGTCAATCACGATCACTGAAATTGCGGGTGGTAACCTGCTGGGTGCGCTGGGCATGACCAAAATTCCCAACCCGCGCCCGGATACTTCTTATTACGCCGGTGACCAGCAGATCCTTTCAGCGCGTGTTGATGATGGCTATAACGTTTCTTATGGCATTCTTGCAGATGACCCCGCCTTCCAAAGCCTGATTCAGGGCTTGGGAATTGCTGCTGGTACGACCGATCCGGATGCGCTTAATGTTGCGCTGGGTCACATCACAGATGCGATTGATAACCTGCCGAACGTTCAGGGGAAAATCGGCCTTAACATTGCAAATATCGAACGTGTTGAAACACGTCACGAGGATTACAAAGTATTTGCATCACAGGCAATAAGCGACATTGAAGGTGTCGATGTGCCTTTGGTAGTGGCTGAATCTGCCCAGTATGCAACAGCACTGAATGCCAGCTTTATTGCGATCTCGCGTGCTTCAGAATTGTCCTTGGCCAAT
Organism: Thalassospira lucentensis; assembly: GCF_032921865.1. Taxonomy (NCBI): domain Bacteria; kingdom Pseudomonadati; phylum Pseudomonadota; class Alphaproteobacteria; order Rhodospirillales; family Thalassospiraceae; genus Thalassospira; species Thalassospira lucentensis. Next base: position 2,548,047 of record NZ_CP136684.1, on the reverse strand, counting down.
TATTTGCGGTAATGATCCATAATCGGATTATCGTAAGATATTAACTTTACGGTCGTGTCAGGCCGAAACTTCTAAACGCCGGAGTAAAATCGGTTATGGATTCCGAAAAAATCGCCGAGAAAGAAATACCAGAGTCCGTAATTGTTGAAACACGCTTTGGTGAAATCGAATTCAGCTGGGACAAGGGCATATATATGCCTGTCGGTTTGCTTGGTTTTCCAGAGCACCATGTATTTGGTATCGCCAATATTCCCAATACGTCTCTTGATCAATTCAAGCTTTATCAAAGCCTGACCGATGCCAACCTGTCCTTCATCGTGGCTCCCTACAATATGGAAAGCGGTGTCTATTCGGACAAGGATCTGGAAATCGCACTCAAGAGCTTGGCGATAGAACACAAAGATGTTGCGATCATTTTGGTCGTGACGGTGAGAAGTGCGACGGATGGGAAAGGTATAACAATGTCCACCAACCTGCGCGCACCGATCCTGATTGACACCGTCCGGCAGGTCGCTTGGCAGCACATCATGCCTAACGACAAATACTCGGTACAACACGACCTGTAATTTTTGCCTAGTTCAACTGGCACGATCTTTGCTGACAAGAACGCAAGGCAATGACGCCGACGGATCGGATGGCTTGGAGCCATTCTTTTGGATCCATGTAGGAGGGAAAAATGGCTCTTAATATTATTTCCAACTATGCTGCCAACGTTGCTCATCGTAACTTGTCAGCTTCTGATGAAATGGCGACCCGCTCGCTGTCGAAACTGTCGTCCGGTACGCGTGTTGTTTCCGCACGTGACGATGCGGCTTCCATGGCAATCGGTGCCCGCCTGAACGCAACCACGCAGGCCCTTAAAACTGCAACCGTCAACGTTGGCCAGGCCAACTCGATGCTGCAGATTGCCGATGGCGGCATGGCAACCATCGATGACATTCTCGTTCGCATGAAAACGCTTGCCGTTCAGTCCTCGTCGGGCAACCTGTCCGATACCGAACGCGGCTTCCTGAATGATGAATTCACCCAGCTTCGTGACGAGATCGATCGTATTTCGTCCTCCACCAACTTCAACGGCATTCAGCTGCTTGGCGATGGTGGTGACGTGGCTCTGAACTATGATGATCTCGAAGCAGGCAACCAGGGCGAAGCAATCTCCGCACTGACCGGTTTTGATGGCATTGCCATCACCAATAACAACCTCTGGGCTTCGGACGGTGAAGCAGACGGTGTTACCGACAACAACTTCACGATCGAGATCAACGAAATATCTGCTGGTGGTTCGACCCAGATCATCATGACCGTCACGGCAAACATTGACCTCACAGCCGGTGCCGATGCTCCGCTGACCCAGTCGATTGACGTGACCGATTATCTGACCGGCGGCTCCAAAGAGATGACCGCAGGCGACAAAGGCACGCTCAACTTTGATGAACTCGGCCTGTCGATCAACATCAATAACAACTTCACCGCGACGGTTGATGTTGTTGGGGGTGGTACAGGTGGCAACGCAGACTTTGGTGGCGGCAACGTTACCTTTGGTGGCGGCACGATTATCGACACCGGTAACAACACCGTTTCCATGGCTGCAGATAACGGTCAGCAGCTTGCTGCCAGCATTGAATTCCAGGTTGGGGCCGGAAACACCGCAAACGATCGCCTGTCAATCACTCTGTCAGCGGTTGATTCAGAAGCCCTCGGTACCGGTGATGCCGGAACCGAAACCAGCCTCAGCGATTTGGGAGCTGACGCAATCAGCACTGTCGCGAACGCCCAAGAGGCCGTCGAGGTCGTAACCCGCGCAATCGACGATTTGCAACGTGCACGGGCGGGTATCGGCACATACCAAAACCGTTTGGACTTTGCTGGTCAGAACCTTGCTACAACGCAGGAAAACACTAAATCAGCTCGTTCCACCCTGCTTGACCTTGACGTTGCCTCTGAAATGACGTCGTTCACCTCGAAACAGATCCTGGTTCAGTCCGGTGTTGCGATGCTGGCTCAGGCAAACCAGATGCCGCAGAACCTGCTGCGTCTCCTGCAGGGCTAAGATTAGCCAAATCGGATTTCAACCACCAAAAAGGGCGGCAGCATTTACTGTCGCCCTTTTCTGTTAATCATGCTGAGACGCCAACTCAATCACCCCATACATAGGTCTTAGCGACAATTCGCAAAATCACACAAAAACACTCCATTTCCCTTATGGTTTTGTGCCTCTACGTTGATAGAGGCTTTCGAAAAAACCAACAAAAACATCCCTAAGTTGCTGTTTTTAAATAATTAATTATCCAGTAAGTTTTCGCTGGACAGCATGCTCATCCATAGGTATATTTCGAACTACAAGAAATCCAGTTTTCTTTGATCAGGAAGATCCTTGAAAACTATCTGGCGCTGTTGCCAGGTTCAAGAATGGCAAGATGCCGTTCCGAGCTATCCAAGTAGGAGATTACATCATGGCTCTTAATATCATTTCCAACTATGCTGCCAACGTTGCTCACCGTAACCTTTCGGCTTCTGATGAAATGGCGACCCGTTCGCTGTCGAAACTGTCGTCCGGTACGCGTGTTGTTTCCGCACGTGACGATGCGGCTTCCATGGCAATCGGTGCCCGCCTGAACGCAACCACGCAGGCCCTTAAAACTGCAACTGTCAACGTTGGCCAGGCCAACTCGATGCTGCAGATTGCCGATGGCGGCATGGCAACCATCGATGACATTCTCGTTCGCATGAAAACGCTTGCCGTTCAGTCCTCGTCGGGCAACCTGTCCGATACCGAACGCGGCTTCCTGAATGATGAATTCACCCAGCTTCGTGACGAGATCGATCGTATTTCGTCCTCCACCAACTTCAACGGCATTCAGCTGCTTGGCGATGGTGGTGACGTGGCTCTGAACTACACGGATCTCGAGGCTGGCAACCAGGGCGAAGCAATCTCCGCTCAGACCGGTTTTGATGGCATTGCCATCACCAATAACAACCTCTGGGCTTCGGATGGTGAAGGAGACGGTGTTACCGACAACAACTTCACGATCGAGATCAACGAAATATCTGCTGGTGGCTCGACCCAGATCATCATGACCGTCACGGCAAACATTGACCTCACGGCCGGTGCCGATGCTCCGCTGACCCAGTCGATTGACGTGACCGATTATCTGACCGGTGGCTCCAAAGAGATGACCGCAGGCGACAAAGGCACGCTCAACTTTGATGAACTCGGCCTGTCGATTAACATCAATAACAACTTCACCGCGACGGTTGATGTTGTTGGGGGTGGTACAGGTGGCAACGCAGACTTTGGTGGCGGCAACGTTACCTTTGGTGGCGGCACGATTATCGACACCGGTAACAACACCGTTTCCATGGCTGCAGATAACGGTCAGCAGCTTGCTGCCAGCATCGAGTTCCAGGTTGGCGGCGGTAACACTGCAAACGACCGTCTCTCGATCAACTTGAGCGCTGTCGACTCCGAGGCTCTTGGTACTGGCACTGCCGGCACCGAAACCAGCCTCAGTGATCTGGGCGCCAATGCGATTGATACGGCGGCCGGTGCTCAGGAAGCTGTTGAAGTTGTTACCCGCGCGATTGATGACTTGCAGCGTGCACGTGCTGCGATTGGTACCTCTCAGAACCGTCTGGACTTTGCTGGTCAGAACCTTGCTTCGACCCAGGAAAACACTAAATCGGCTCGTTCTACCCTGCTTGACCTTGATGTTGCTGCCGAGATGACCGCGTTCACCTCGAAACAGATCCTGGTTCAGTCCGGTGTTGCGATGCTGGCTCAGGCAAACCAGATGCCGCAGAACCTGCTGCGTCTCCTGCAGTAATCCGGATATCCGAGGAAGGATGGGAGTTAGTCTCCCATCCTTCATCCGGATTATCCTTTGCCGCAGAAGCGGCATAGGAGGGTCAGATGGAAATTGTAAGCGCATATCAAAATCAACGTTCGTCCGGATCAGCTTCTGGTTCAGCGTCTTCTGCGCCAAGCAATGTTGCTGGCCATGGCATTTCAGCCAAACCTTCAACTTCTGGCGAAAGTTCATCGACTTCGGCAGATGCCGGACATCGGCTGCAAGCAGCCTTGGCCAAACTCGACATTCCCGAACTTACTGATGCTAACGCGCGTATCGAACTGAACTTCAATCAGGATACCGGTCGCGTTATCGCCAAAGTTACGGATCGGTCGAACGGCGAAGTTCTTCGTGAAATACCGTCCAAAGAATTGCAGCATTTATTCTCGCAAATCCGGGAATATCTTGGCAGCATCGTCGACGAAGAAATTTAATCCAGCGATCGGGCTTTCCGGAAAAGGCACGCTTCTTGCTCATAAAATAGCGTCAGGACAAGAAGTGCAAATGTTGCCTATCGACGTGCCCAGGGAGCTAAACAAATGAGCGGCGTAAACCTGAATAACATCTATGTTGGTGAGAACGGCCGAATTCAGCTTTCGGGCGGCTCCTCGAACATCGACTTTGTTGATGTTGTCGACAAGATGATTGCCGCGCGTCGCATTCCAGCGGACTCTCTGGAAAAACGGATCGAGTCCAATGACGACAAACTTACAGCCCTGAAAGACCTTCAAAATTTGATGGGGACTCTCAAAGATTCCATGGCGAATCTTTATGGGGCGACCAGCTTTGACAAATCGAAGAACATTTTCGAGTCAAAACAGATTTATGCATCAACCGATAGCTCGACCACCGCTGGCGAGCTGATTGGCATCACCGCATCCAATGCTGCTGCAACCGGTTCCTATTCTTTTGAAGTCGATCAGATTGCAACCAAGCACAAGCTTTCAAGCGATACGATCGGCGTTGCAGCAGGTGCAGATGTCACAGGGATAGCAGGCACCGGCCAGTTCACCATCACAGGTGGAACCGGAAGTTCGCAAATTACCGTGAGCGCAGGCGATACCCTTCAGGATATCCGCGACAAGATTAATAACCTTAAGGACAGTACAGGCGTTCAGGCATCTGTCGTCAAGGTTTCACCAACTGAAAGTACGCTGATCTTTACTTCGACAGCGGAAGGCGAGGAAAACCGGATTTCCTTTAGTGATGATAGCGGTGCAGTCCTTCAGAACCTTGGCGTTCTGAGTGATCCGACGACGATCAACGCGGCAAACGTGATTGATGATGGCAACAATGCCCTGATCAAACTTGACGGCGTTGCCGTTACCCGTTCGTCAAATGAGTTTTCGGATCTTGTCGATGGGCTAAACATCAGCCTTTACGATGCAGAACCGGGCACAAAGATCAAAATTGAAGTTGAGCAGGACCTGAACCAAGCCAAAACGGCCATCGTTGATTTTGTTGACGCATATAATGCCGTGCAGTCCTTTATCAACGAAAAGACGTTTGTTGATCCCACCACGGGGGAAGCTTCGGAAGATTCAGTCCTGTTGGGGAACTCAACAGTCAAATCCATCGAAGCCGCCTTGCAGCAGATTGCAGGTTCATTTGCCAAGGGCGTAACGGACCGGACAGATAAAGACGATTATTCTGTCTTGGCTGAAATTGGTGTCGATTTTATCGCTTATGGCACCAATCAGGATCCATTGCTTAACAACACGCTTCAGATTGATGAAACCAAACTGAACGAAGCCCTTCTGAATGAGCCAAATGAAGTCATGGAACTCTTCCTGTTCCGTGGCAAGTCAGACAACTCGGATCTGACGATGACGGGCTTCGACGGTAAAACCAATGCCGCGACTTACAGTTTTAACATTAATGCGTCGGGCGGTGTGGTGAATGGCGTCACCTACGATATCACCGTTGACGGTGTAACCACCACAGGCAAAAACGCAACAGTTAGTGGCAACAGCATAACGACTGCGGACGGCTTGCGACTGTTTTACAGTGGCGACGGAATGGCTTCTACAACAGCCACAGTTGACACCAGCGTCGGTATCGGCTCGCAACTGTATTTCGAACTGGATTCGATCCTGAAGGACGAAGAAGGTAGCCTGAGTCAGGAAATCACTGCACTTGAAACGCAGAACACATCCTATCAGGACAAAATTGACCGGATTGATGAACGTCTGGCGAGCCAGCGTGAAAACCTGATGGATCGCTTCATTAACATGGAAACTGCCTTGGCCCGCATGAAGAACATCCAGAGCTCTCTCGATGAATTGATGGCGGCCGGCAAAGATAATAATTAACTTTTTGCCGCCATACATGCACACTGACAGGACGCCTAGCAGACCAAGGAGTGTAGCATGAACGAACGTGCAGCACAGACGTACAAGAATCAGCAAGTCAATACAGCATCCCCCGCCAAAATGGTTTTCATGCTGTTTGAGAAAACGCTGTCGTGCTTGCAAGAGGCTCTCCGTGCAATCGAAAGCAAAGATATTCAGAGCCGCTGCAATGCCAACTGTAAAGCGCAAGAGTTGATCGCACACCTCTCCAGTACCCTCGACATGGATCAGGGCGGAGAAATTTCTGCTAATCTCGAACGTCTTTATTCTCATTGCATGATCCGGTTGATGGATGTTGATCGCCATAACGACCCGGAGGCAGCAAACGAAGTTATCCGTCTTCTGTCACCATTACGGGACTCTTGGGCAACCCTTGCTGACAAAAGCGAAGATGAAATGCGACAGGCGATTATGGCTGTGCAACAAACCCAGCAACGCCCGCAAGCACAGTATTCTCCTCGTCAGCCGTCCCCTTCCTCGGAAGACGGGAATGAAAACCGGCCGCGCCCATCCGGCCTGTCAATTTCTGCCTGATCTTTTATCTGTCGTTGCCAAAAGCTCCCGCTCCGTCGGGGGCTTTTTTGTTTCCACCAGAAGACAAAGAATGCCCGGTAAAAAATGCCTCCCGATTGATGTGATAGTTAAATATCTGATTCTCTGCATGAATCTTTAATACTCAAAATTGGCCCGGCTTTTGCAAATGTTCTGACACTGTTTTGAGAAGGACCATGTCATGAACAGCTCTGCGATTATCAGATCGGCATCACCTACCATATCCATCCCGGGCCAGACCGCGTCTGTCAGCAGCGATGTGTCCTTTGGCGACGTGATGGATCAGGTCACAGACAACTGGGCAGAACGCAATTCCCAAATCCGTCATGACGCGGCAAAAACTGCCCATACACAAATCCGTCATGACGAGGATGCAAAGCGCAGCGACACAGCAAATTCGTCATCGCGCGACAATTACAGCAAGCCCGATAGCCCGCGGAACGAGACACGCACCGATCACGATGACCAATATGATCACCGGGATGCCGCGGACAAGCATGACGATGCGTATGACACAAAAGACAGTACTGACGTGGCAGATAGCGATCCGGCAATGGATGACCGGAACGAACGTGATATGACATCCCCGAATGATCATTCCGAACCTGCCCAAAGTCCGGAAGAAGAAGTCACCTCCGGTGAACAAGTTGCAGTGAAAGATGATACCGCAGCAGAAACACCACAAGGTGATAAAGTCGCTGATCCTGATTTGGCAGCTATCCCCGTTATAAATCCGGCGGCTCAGCAAACCAATCCGAACTTGGCAACTCAAACTGGCGCGGTCGTCGCCTCGACAGCACAGGCTGCTACTCAGCCTGGTTCTACTACGCCCGCACAGAATGCCGACGGAACAACCGACGGCCTGATGAGTTCTACTGCCCTCTCCCAACCGGCGGCAGGTGCAGCAGCGAAGTCGGCATTGAACGGCGTTGATGGCAGCACCGAAGGTGTCGGAGATAACGACAGTTTCCTCTCGAAGATCGTTGACTCCATGAGTGGTGAACGCACCGTTAAATCGGTTAGCGAAACCGCACAGGGTACGACCGGTAACAATACTGCGAATGCCAATTCAGGTACCGGCAACCAAACCTCGGCGAATGCAAACCCGACAGCCACGACCAATCAGGCAGCACAGCAGGCCATGGCCGGTGCGGCCAATCTGCAAAACATGCAGCCAGGTGCCCAACCTCAAACTGCAACCAACGGCAAGACAACGTCCATCGTTAGCGCAACCGGCACGACCGATGGCACTGTGCAGGCTGGTAATGGCCAGCTTGCCGGCAACAACATCCTGACCCAGGGCAATGCCGCTGGTCAGACAGCACATACAGCACGCCATGCCCCCGCCCAGCAGGTGCAGCAGCAGGTCGCGGTGCATATCCGCAATGCCGCCAGCGAGGGTGTGGACAAAATTTCTGTTCAACTGCGCCCTGAACATCTTGGTCGGGTCGATGTGAAACTGGAAATCAGCCATGACGGTCGCGTTCAGGGTGTTATCCAGGCAGATACCCGTGAAACTCTCGATATGCTGCGACAGGATTCACGTGCTTTGCAGCAGGCCCTCAAAGATGCAGGTCTGAATGCGGATAGCCAAAGCTTTACCTTCGAACATCGGAACGAAGGTGGCCAAAGCCAGGAAGGCAACGGCCAATCCCGCATGGCAAACAATCCTGGCAGCACGCCTGACGAAGGTGACGTCATGAGCGGTGCCGAACTCGCAGAACATGTCGCGATTGGCTACGGGATCAATCCCAACGGCCTCGTTGATATCCGGATTTAGGAAAGGTAGAGGAACAGGATTATGACCGTTTCATCAACTACCAATATTGGCGTGGCAGGAAACAATACGAATGCTGCCTCCAGCAGCTCCGCCAACCAATTGGCCCAGAACTTCGACACGTTCCTGACGCTGTTGACCACCCAGCTCAAGAATCAGGACCCGACCTCGCCGATGGAAAGTGACAAATTCACCGACCAGTTGAGCCAGTTCGCCCAGGTCGAGCAAGGGATTCAGAGCAACAAGAACCTTGAAAACCTGCTTGCGATGCAAAGCCAGCAGCGACAGCTTTCCGCCCTGTCCTATGTCGGGGCCGAGATCGAAGCGGTTGGCGACACCAACTGGCTCGAAGATGGTGGCGAGCTCAAATACAAATACAACATCTCGCCGGAAGTTCCGCGCCTGCAATTGCAGGTCCAGGATCAAAGCGGCAAGACGGTTTATTCCGAAGATCTCACCGACGTTTCCGGTCTTCAGAACTTTACCTGGGACGGCAAGAACAATAGTGGCGTCGCGCAGGCCGAGGGTGCCTACACCCTTGTGCTTAAACCGATGGCTGCCAACGGTGATACGTTCAAGGACGAAAAAGGCAAACCCGCTTCGATGGCGATTGGTATCATCGGCAATGTCGACAGTGTCGATATTGGTGATAACGACATTTATCTGCGTATCGGTGACGTTTCTGTGCCGTTTGGAACCCTGACTAACGTCAAGCTTGGCGCGAACAGCACAGATACCGGAACCGAGACCGGTGATAATAATGACGACAATAATAATCCCGGAACTGACGAACAGGACGAAGCAGCCTGAAGGCTCTCATCCGGATTTTGATCAACACCCTGTAGGTGCAGGAGAATAAAAATGAGCCTTTTTGGTGCAATGATTTCCGGTGTATCCGGCCTTAATGCCCAGTCGCAAAACCTGGGCGTCATTTCGGATAACATCTCGAACCTCAATACGGTCGGTTACAAGGGAACCGTTGGGCGTTTCTCGACGCTTGTTACGGAATCCGCAACCGACACCCGTTACACCCCCGGTGGTGTTCGGTTTCACCCGACCGCATTGATCAGCAAGCAGGGCTTGCTGCAGGCGACCTCGTCAAATACAGCAGCCGCAATTTCCGGCGATGGCTTTTTTGTTGTCCGCGACACAAACACCCCCGGCTCGGACAACGAAATATTCTTCACGCGTGCAGGTGATTTCAAACCTGACGATGACGGCTACTTGCGTAATACTGCCGGGTATTATGTTCAGGGCTGGGCAACCGATCGTAATGGCGTCCTTCTGGACCCGACAGGAACGCCAACAACGTCGAACAGTTCTGCGATTTCCGATCTGCAGGTTCTTGATATCAACTCGATCCTGACGGCAGCCGCGTCAACCACGACAATTGAGTTCGGGGCAAACCTTAATGCCAATGAAACTCCGTTGACAGGCGGTTCGGATGTTTCCACCACATTGGGTATTGATGGTACTGCTGCCCTTGCAGGTCAGGCTGGCATTGCCGCCGGTGATTCTTTTGACATCACCTATAACGGTACCACCACGACAATCACAATCAACGCTGGTGAAACGCTTGCTGATATCGCAGCAGAAATCAGTGCTGTTACCGGCGTGACCGCAACAGCAACAGCAACCGGCACCAACGATACCCTGACCATTACCGGTTCCTTCGCCGATCAGGACGTTGTCATTACCAACAACAACAACACGCCGCTGACGGCTCTTGGCTTTACCGGTCCGTTCCCGGCAACTCTGGCTGCGACCTACACGGGTGGTAACCTGGCATCGGGCGCTGTTGCCGAAAACAACACCATGCCTGTAACAATCTATGACTCCCTTGGTACGGCACATGTTGTCCAGTTGCAGGTCATTAAGCTGGGCCAAAACCGTTGGGGATTTGAACTTACCGGAAACACGACAACAGGTGAACTTGATGCGACCCAGCATCCTAACGGATTGATCCAGTCCGGTATCATTACCTTTAACGGTGACGGCAGCCTGCGGACCTTTACCGATAACGCTGGTACCGACCTGCTTGATCAGGAAATCACCGCAAACTGGACCAATGGCTCCAATCCCAACGAAATCACCCTTGATCTCGGTACGGTTGGACTGACGAACGGTATCACCCAGTTTGGTGCAGGTTCGGACTCTAACGGTAACCTCGTAGAGTATGACACCCGCTTTATTAACCAGAACGGTGCCCAGGCAGGTTCAATGGTGAACTATGCCTTCACCGAGGAAGGTTTCCTTCAGGTCGAATTCGCCAACGGTGTGAAACGTCCAATCTATAAACTGGCAATTGCGACATTCGAAGCCCCTGATGAAATGGAAAACTATTCGGGTAACGTTTATCGTCAGACACGTGAATCGGGTGACTATCTGCTGCGTGAACCGGGTCTGAATGGTGCAGGTAACGTTGTGGCATCCGCGCTTGAATCGTCGAACGTCGATCTTGCCGAGGAATTCACAAACATGATTGTGACCCAACGCGCCTATTCAGCGAACACCAAGACGATCACCACGACTGACGAAATGCTCGACGAGCTTATCCGTATCAAACGGTAACTGATGGATACCATCGGGGCGGCTTTGCTGCCCCGATGGACTGCATATTTACAGGGACTCGCCCGGCTTTTTCAGCCGGGCTTCTTTTTGGGGCACGCAATACCTACATAATGGGCAGCATATTGATCTCGCCAAAGATGCAAATGATTCAAATCACTGGCGAATTTTGGACACATTACTGGGCAATAATTGCCGGTCGTTAACCTGTTCTTCAATATGCGCTTCTATTCGTTGATGATACCGGTAGCTATTGTGCGGACATCTGCCGGTGTTGGGGACAGTGGTAACAATCGATCCGGAGCAGTCGAACGTGGGCGGTTTATTGCAAACGCTTAAAGGTCTTGGACCGACACGCCTGATGGCCATTAGTGGCGTCGGGGTGTTGCTGCTTGTGTTTTTTGCATTCCTTATTCTGCGTGTCTCGGCACCGAATATGGAATTGCTATATCGCGATCTTAATCCTGCGGACGCCAGCCAGATCGTCAACCGGCTAGAAGAACAGCAGGTTTCCTACCAGCTTTTGAATAACGGCACCGAAATTCTGGTCCCGGCCGATCAGGTCAACCGCATGCGCCTGTCGATGGCCGAAAGCGGTTTGCCGACAGGTGGTTCCGTCGGCTATGAAGTTTTCGACAATGGCAGCGGCCTTGGCGCGACCAGCTTTGAGCAGAACATCAACCATGTCCGCGCGCTTGAGGGCGAGTTGGCGCGTACCATCACGGCCATACAGTCCGTCCAGCAGGCGCGTGTTCATCTTGTGTTGCCCAAACGCCAGATGTTCTCGCGTGAAACACAGGAAGCAAGCGCATCCATCGCCGTTAAAATGGCTGGCGGAGAATTGAAACCCGAACAGGTCATTGCCATCCAGCATCTTGTTGCAGCGGCGGTGCCCCAACTGACCCCAAGCAAGGTTTCGATCATTGATGAACGCGGTCGCCTTCTGGCTCGCGGTCAGGGCGAAGAGCAATCATCAACCTTCCTGACCCAGACCGCCGATGAAATGCGCATCCGCAACGAAACGCGCCTGCGCAATACGATCGAAGATCTTCTGTCGCGTTCCCTTGGTTATGGCGAAGTCCGTGCCGAAGTTTCGGTTGAAATGGATTTCAACAAGGTCACAACGGCGGATGAACGGTTTAACCCGGACGAACGGGTTGTACGCTCCAGCCAGACGATCGACGAAAATTCCACCAACAGCGAAACCGAGGGTACCGACCCGGTAACGCTGCAAAACAATCTGCCGGACGCCAACTTCGACGCCGGACAGGGAGCAGGCACCAGCAGCCAGGAAACCCGGTCCGAGGAAACCGTCAATTACGAGATTTCCAAAACCACCACGACAAAGGTCAAGGAAATTGGCGAAATTTCCCGAGTGACCGTTGCGGTTCTGGTTGATGGGACCTACACCACAGATGAGAACGGTGAACGGCTTTATCAGGAACGTTCCCCGGAGGATCTGGAGAAGATCGCGGCTCTTGTTCGCAGTGCAATCGGCTATGACCCTGCACGCAGCGATCAGGTCGAAGTGATCAATATGAGATTTGCCGACACGGCAGACCTGTTCCCGGATGAAGATGTCGAAACGTTCCTTGGTCTCGACAAAGCCGAAATCTTCCGTATCGCCGAGATGCTGGTCCTTGCCATCGTTGCGATTCTGGTCATCCTTCTGGTGGTTCGCCCGCTTCTGACCCGTGCCTTCGAAACACTGCCAAGTGCCGCCGATATGGCACAGCGTCAGCTGCTGGCCGAGGACATGACGGCAGAAGGCACCCCTGCCCTGACAGGACCATCACCGGTTCCGATAGCACCGGGCATGGAAGATGGCGAAGAACTGATCAACCTGTCGCAGGTCGAAGGTCGTGTGAAAGCCTCCTCGGTCAAGAAGATCGGCGAGATTGTCGAGAAGCACCCGGAAGAGGCTCTGTCGATCATTCGCAACTGGCTTTATCAGGAAACCTGATTTGCCTGACGATCCAATCATGGGCAGGGTGGCGTAAGGCCACCGGCCCGCTTGTCGCCCAAACCAAACCAGCGGTTCGATATGACGGCCATTGAAAAATTCAAATTCTCGCTCAGTTTCGATGATGCCGATAACGTCATTCGTTCGTCCGGTTCGGATGATGAACATTATTCTCTGGGCAAAAAGAAAAAGGAGGAGGAGGCCCCGCCCCCTCCTCCGGCAATTTACACCGAAGAACAAGCCGCCCAGATGGTAGCCGAAGCTGAGGCCGCGGCCCGCGAAGCCGCCGATGCCGAAGGCTTCGCCCGCGGCATTGAACAGGGACATGCTGAAATTCGGTCATCCCTTGAACAGGCGATGGCAGATACTTCGGCACGTCTTGCCGAGACCCTTGCCCGGATTGACGAACAGCAAAAACGCGCCAACGCCCGCATCAACGAGGACGCCATTCATGTTGCTATCGGCGTGATGCGCAAAATTGCGCCGGCCTGGTCGAAACAGTTCGAACTCACCGAAATCGAAAGCATCGTACGTCAATGTCTGGCAAACCTGTTTGACGCGCCCAAGGTGATTGTTCAGGTCCATCCCGATATCAGCGACATGGTTTCGGAAAGTGTTGAAAAAATCGCGCAGTCGCGGGGGTTCTCGGGCAAGGTCGGTGTGGTTGGCGAACCCGATATCGATCTTGGTGATTGCCATGTTTCATGGGGCGACGGAACAGCGGTTCGCGATACCAAACGCATCTGGGCCGAAATCAACGATATCGTGGAGCGCGCCCTTCAAGGCCATGGCGAGGAGTATGAGCTCGACGGCAGCGATATGGGCGATCCTGTCATACAAGACACCAGTCTGGCCGACCTGCCGCCCAAACAGCCCCCGGCAAGGTCCGAGGTACCGGCTTCCGATCCGGAACCGGCACCTGGAAACCGGCTTGACGCCGAGGGAACAGGATCACACGACACACCTGTATCGACCGGTCAGACCGAAGAAGGTCATGGCACAGAACGGGTTAATATGCCAACATCCCCGCAGGATGATGCGTCGCACATAGAAATCGGGATCAACGATAAAGATGATCAGCTACAACAGGATGGGGACCCGTTGCAGCCGGATCACAAACCCGATGTCGAAAACGAAACAAAAGTCGATGTGACGCAGGAAGCTCAAGGACCAGGAGACGAAAATGGCCGATGATGACGATCTTGAACTCTCGGAACTCGACAATGACGATATCGAGCTAGAGGGCGAAGGCACCGAACTTCTGGCCGCCGCCGAGATCGGCAGCGATGCCATGAAGACCTCCAAGGATCTCGAAGCGGTTTATGATATTCCCGTTCAGGTTTCGGCAGTCCTTGGAAAAGCAACCATGCAGGTGAGCCAGTTGCTAAAACTGGGGCGTGGTGCCGTCGTAGAGCTTGACCGCAAGGTTGGGGAAGCTATTGATATTTATGTAAACAACCGTCTGGTCGCACGCGGCGAAGTGGTGGTTGTCGAAGACCGTCTGGGGGTAACCATGACGGAAATCATCAAGTCCGAGAAAAACTAGTCTTTTGAGAGGATGAGCGGGTATGGCGGACGGGGGGACTAAAACGTCGTTTGATATCGCGACGGTTGCGGGGTTGGCTATCGGCTTCGCACTTGTGATTGCGGCGATCGTATTGGGGGGATCGCCCGGGGCATTTATCGATATTCCGTCCGTTCTGATCGTGATCGGCGGGACGGCTGCGATTACCGCTGTCTGTTTTGCTTTGGGCGAATTTCTTGGCGCCGGCAAAGTCCTGATGCGCACGATTTTTCACAGATCGCGCAACCCGGCCGATGCCGCCCTACAGATTTTGCAACTGGCTGAAATTGCGCGTAAAGGCGGGGTTCTGTCGCTTCAGGGCCATCTTGATAGCCTGCAAAGCGAAGAATATCTCTGGAAGGGTCTGTCACTTGTTGTCGACGGCACGCCCCCCGAAGAAGTCGAAGCCATCATGCGCAAGGACATGAACGCCACCATCGGACGCCACCAGAAAGGTGCAAACATCATGAAAAAGGCTGGCGATATCGCGCCGGCCATGGGCCTGATCGGGACGCTGATCGGTCTGGTGCAGATGCTCGGCAACCTTGATGACCCGTCTTCGATCGGCCCGTCCATGGCGGTTGCGCTTCTGACGACTTTCTATGGTGCGGTTCTGGCAAACATGGTGTTTATGCCGCTTGCGGCCAAACTCGAACGCAACTCGGGCGAAGAAGAACTTTTGAATTCGGTCTATATGGTGGGGGCCGTCTCCATCGGGCGACAGGAAAACCCCCGTCGTCTGGAAATGCTGATCAACTCCATCCTGCCCCCGTCAAAACGGGTCAGCTATTTCGATTGATCGGTGAAAGCCGCCAATTGAAATTGCCATTGGGAACGAAGCGGAAAGAGATGAGACTATGCAGGTATTGATCGTTGGTGGACTGGGCGGTCAGATCGGCGCAGCCAGCAAGATCGCGATGGCACGCGGCGCAACAGTCCAGTTGGCCGAAAGTGTCACGACATCGCTGAATATCCTGCGCGCAGGCAACCGTATTGATCTGGTCATGGCCGACATCACCCTTGATGTCGCCGCCCTGATTGAGGCAATGCACCGTGAACGCATCAATGTTCCGGTGGTGGCCTGCGGTATCGGAAATGACGTCAATGGTGCGGTCAATGCGATCAAGGCTGGTGCACAGGAATTCATCCCGCTGCCACCCGAAGCCGATCTGATTGCCGCCATCCTCGAAGCCGTTACCGAAGAAAGCCATGCCCTGATCCATCGCGATGCCCGCATGGCCGAAACCCTGCGTCTTGCCGAACAGGTCGCCAAAAGCAGCGCATCCATCCTGATCACAGGCGAAAGCGGAACCGGCAAGGAAATCATCTCGCGCTTCGTACATCGAAAATCCAACCGCGCCGATAAACCGTTCGTCGCGGTCAACTGTGCGGCCATTCCCGATAACCTTCTGGAATCCGAATTATTCGGCCATGAAAAAGGTGCCTTTACCGGCGCACAGGCCCGGCGTATCGGCAAGTTCGAAGAAGCCAATAACGGTACCCTTTTGCTTGATGAAATCAGCGAAATGGATGTCCGCCTTCAGGCAAAACTGTTGCGCGCCATTCAGGAAAAGGAAATCGACCGTTTGGGCGGTAAAAGCCCGGTCAAGGTCGATGTCCGTATTCTGGCAACCTCGAACCGCAATCTTGAGGCCGAAGTCAATGCCGGCAATTTCCGCGAGGATTTGTATTTCCGACTGAACGTCGTCAATCTTGATATTCCCTCGCTGCGCGAGCGGCCCGACGATATTCCGGTTCTGGCGGAATTCTTTGTGAAAAAATATTCCGAAGCCAATGACGTGCCGATCCGACCGATCAGCCCGCTGGCAATCGCACGTTTGCGCAGCCACCATTGGCGCGGCAACGTTCGAGAACTGGAAAACACCATGCATCGCGCGGTCCTGATTGCCGGTCCAACCGAAATCGGCCCCGAAGCCATCATGCTTTCCGGCGCGGGTAGCAGCGAACCGGGCTGGCAATCAGCTCCGACACCCGAAGCAGCGCCCGCGCAGACATCTGCACCTGCCCCGGCCCAACCGGCACCAAGTGCCCCGTCACGCGCAAGTTCGGCCTATGCAAATGCCAACGCAGCTTATGGTGGTGCCGCCTATCGTCCGGTTCCGCCTGCGCCGCAGCCTCATCATCACGAAGATTACGCATCGCCCTGCCCGGCTGAGCCTGTCGATCATGATGTCGGTTCCACAGATCAAACCTACGGAGACTCTTCGGTAACCGCGGCACTGGTCGGCCGAACTGTTGCCGATGTCGAACGCGATCTGATTATTGATACACTGAAACATTGCTTTGGTAACCGCACCCATGCGGCCAACATTCTGGGCATTTCGATCCGCACGCTACGCAACAAACTGCGTCAGTATACCGACGAAGGCCTTGCCGTGCCGCAACCCGGTAATGGCCAGGACTGAATATTACAAAACGACCGGTGCACCCCATATCAGAACTAAGGGATGCATTCCCGGGATCGAACAACATAGGGTAACCAACAGGCAACATGGCCGACGGTCGAGACATCACACCGGCAGGATCTGACGGATCGGAAGGATCGGGTGGCGCAGGCGGCCTGAACATGGCCGGTATCCAGTCGCGCGTCCGCTCGGCCTTGAGACGTGGCGACATCGCCATGGCGCTTGGCTTCATCCTGATCCTTGTGGTCATGATGTTCCCGATGCCGCCCTGGCTGCTCGATTTTCTGCTGGCATTGTCGATCAGCTTCTCCGTGCTGATTCTGATGACATCCCTGTTCATTCAGAAGCCGCTTGAATTCAACTCTTTCCCGATGATCCTGCTGGTGGCGACGTCGCTGCGGCTGGCATTGAACATCGCCACCACGCGTCTGATTCTGGGCCATGGCCACGAAGGCACCCATGCTGCCGGTGCCGTGATCGAGGCATTCGGCAGTTTCCTGATCTCGGGCAATTTCGTGATCGGGATTATTGTTTTTGCCATCCTCGTGATCATCAACTTTGTCGTTATCACCAAGGGTTCGGGACGTATTGCCGAGGTCGCGGCACGCTTTACCCTTGATGCTATGCCCGGCAAACAGATGGCAATTGACGCCGATCTGTCATCGGGGCTGATCAACGAGGCGCAGGCAAAGGCACGCCGCAAGGAACTGGAAGACGAAAGCTCTTTCTTCGGTTCCATGGATGGTGCATCCAAATTTGTCCGCGGCGATGCGGTTGCCGGTATCCTGATCACCTTCATCAACGTGATCGGTGGTATCATCATCGGTACCGCCCAGATGGGCCTGTCATTGGCCGAGGCCACCGAAACCTATACCATCCTGACCGTTGGTGACGGTCTGGTATCCCAGATTCCCGCCCTGATCGTGTCGACGGCTGCGGGCCTTCTGGTCACCAAGGGTGGCCTTGACGGCGCAACCGAAAAGGCCGTTTTCGGACAGGTCAGCAATTACCCCGCCGCCCTTGGTGTTGCGGCCGCAATGATGGCGGGCATGTCGCTTTTGCCCGGCATTCCGATGGTCTGGTTCCTTGGTCTGGCGATCGTGCTCGGATATCTGGCATGGCATCTTGGCAAAAAGCAGAAAGAAGCCGCTGCCAACGCCCAGATGGAAGAAGCCCAGACCGCAGCCGACGCCGCAGGCCCGCCACCCGAAGAACCGATCGCCAATGCGCTTCGCATGGATTATGTGCGGCTTGAACTGGGATACGGCCTACTGTCACTGATTAGTACCGAACGTGGCCAGAAGCTGACTGATCAGATCAAGGCACTACGCCGTCAGTTGGCGACCGATATGGGCTTTGTCATGCCCAGCGTGCGCATTCAGGATAATATGCAGCTGCCCGCCAATACCTATGTGCTGCGCGTCAAGGAAATCGAGGCCGGCCGTGGCGACCTTCGCCCCAACATGCTGCTGGTCATGGACCCGCGCGGCGAGGAAATCACCCTTGCCGGTGAAAAGACCATGGAACCGACCTTCAACCTGCCGGCCATGTGGATCGAACAGGGCATGAAAGAAGAGGCCATGTTCCGCGGCTATACCGTTGTGGACCCGCAAACCGTGATCACCACCCACATTACCGAGGTGATCAAGGACCATATGCCCGAACTGCTGTCCTATGCCGAAACACAGAAGCTTCTGGACGAACTCGACGACGACCAGAAAAAGCTGGTCGAGGATATCGTGCCGGGTCAGGTCTCCGTTGGTGGGGTTCAGCGCGTTCTGCAAAACCTTCTGACCGAACGCATATCGATCCGCGATCTGCCGACCATCCTCGAAGGGATTGCGGAATCAACCGCCTTTACCCGCAATCCGACCTTCATGACCGAACATGTGCGGTCCCGTCTGGCGCGCCAATTGTCGGATGTGAATACCAACCATGATGGCGTCATCCCGCTTGTGACCCTGTCACCCCAGTGGGAGCAGATCTTTGCCGAAAGTCTGGTTGGTTCTGGCGAGGAAAAGCAACTGTCGATACCACCAAGCCAGCTTCAGGAATTCATCAACAAGGTGCGTACCACGTTCGAGCGGCTAGGCATGATGGGCGAAAGTCCGGTTCTGCTGACAAGCCCGGGTATTCGTCCCTATGTCCGATCCATTGTCGAACGGTTCCGGCCAACCACGGTTGTGATGTCACAGAACGAAATCCATCCCAAGGCTCAACTTAAAACCATGGGGCAAATATGATGATCCGTTGCGAGGGGACAGCATATGCGCCTTAAGACCTTCAGCGCCCCGACCATGACCGAGGCGATGGCACTGGTCAAAGAGCATATGGGATCGGATGCCATTATCGTGTCGACACAGGATATCCCGGGCACGGGTGTTCGCCTTACCGCGGCCCTTGACCGCGACCCCGATCTTGATTTCGATATTGTCGATGCGGGCCCGCCGGGCCATCAGGAACTGCTTGATCACGCCGAAAAGGCCCTGCTGCGCCATAATCTGCCTGAACGACTGCGACTGCGTTTGACCGATCTTATGGGCCGTGAAAGCGGTGCCACCAATGCCCAGCAGCTTCTGGCATCCGCCCTTGACGAGATTTTCGATTTTTCACCCCTGCCGGAAAAAAACACACCGCGCGCTCTTGCCTTTGTCGGGCCTCCCGGTTGTGGCAAAACATTGGCCGTTGCCAAAACCGCTGCACGTGCCGTGATGAAAAAACGCAAGGTTGCGGTACTGACCACCGATTACAAACGCGCGGGTGGTGTCGCACAGCTTGAGGCCTTCACGCGTATTCTGAACATCAATCTGTCACTGGTCAGAACCCCCGAAGAATTCAAATCGCAATTTTCCCGCATGCGGGATGCCGATATGGTTCTGGTCGACACGGCAAGCTGCAATCCCTATGTCGATGCCGACATAAAGGCTTTGGGCGATTTCATGACTGCCGTTCCCAGCGAACCCGTGCTGGTCAATCCCGCGGGGGTCGACGCCGATGAATGTGCCGATATCGCCAGTGCCTTTGCCGATTGCGGTGTTTCGCGCATGGTGATTTCCAGACTGGATGTTGCATCGCGCCTTGGCGGCGCGCTATACGGTGCGGATTCAGGAAATCTTTCCCTTTGCAATGTCAGTATGACCGCACAGGTTGCAGACGGACTGACCGCGATCAGCCCCGTCGCTCTGGCCAAACTTCTGATACCGTCCCATCGCGCCGAGAACGCGAAACCGAGTTTCTCCGAGGTCGTGAAATGACTGCCAAGTCTGATGAAGTATCCAAAACTGCTCCGCGTGCCAAAGGCCGCAACGTCCTTGCCATTGCATCGGGCAAGGGGGGCGTGGGCAAGACCTGGTTTGCCATTACCCTGACCCATTCGCTGGTGCGCGAAGGCAAAAAGGCCCTTTTGTTTGACGGTGACCTTGGCCTTGCCAACATTGATATCCAGCTTGGCCTGATGCCCAAACATGATTTGGGCGGCGTGATTTCCGGCCGGATCGGCCTGCGCGAAGCTGTAACTCCGTTCCCTGACGGCGGCTTTGATATCATTGCGGGGCGCAGCGGATCGGGCAGTCTTGCCAATCTGCCGGTCACCCGCCTTCAGGCCCTTTCCGACGATCTGATCCAGACCGGCAAAAGCTATGACAAGGTGCTGATTGATCTCGGCGCAGGCGTTGATCAGGGCGTGCGCCAGATGACCAGCCTTGCCAACACGGTCATTGTCATTACCAACGGTGACCCGACGTCGCTGACCGATGCCTATGCCTTTATCAAGGTCACCCATATGGCCCGGCCCAAAACCGATATCCGTGTGGTGGTGAATATGGCCAAGGACCGCAAGGAAGGCGAGGCGATCTATAACAAGCTTCTCAAAGCCTGCGAAGGTTTCCTGAAGATCAGTCCGCCGCTTTTGGGCGTTGTACGTGCTGATCCACGTGTTTCGGAATGCATTCGTTCACAAACCCCGCTTCTGATGCGCCATCCCAATTGTGATGCCGCCCAAGACATGGAAGCGATCACGCAAAAACTGCTGGAGGGCTGATGCCATGACACTCCCGCCTCAGGCCATAACACCCGGTACCGCAGTCGGCGGTCAGGGTGGTTCGGCGGCAGGTGGGACAGGCACGCCACCGGCACAGGTCAGTGCCGCGCAACAGGTCGCCAATGCCATTGCCAAACTGCCGGTCGAAAGCCTGCTTCAGGCGTCGGTCCAATCACGTTCGGGCAATGAATTGACTCTTCTGACCAGTCTGGGTCAGGTGAACATAAAGCTGCCGACACCAATTCCAGCCAATCTTGGTGACTTCCTGTGGGTTCGTATCATACCCCAGGCGCAGCAGGGAAGCGATCCAGCAGCATCCCTTCGTCTTCAGGTTCTGCCGCAAACACTGACACCGGGGGCAACCGGAACTGGCAGCGGTTTGCCAACTGCGGGCATCAACAGCAATCCGCTGATCCCCGGTCAAACCTTTGGCGCCATCACAACAAGCAGCCTGACGCTGCCCAATGGCAGCCAGTTGCCTGCCGGAAGCCAGACACAGGTTATCTTTGTCGGACAAGGTGCCGTCAGCGCCGGGAAAGCCGCCCAGATTGCAAATATGACTTCCGCGGGAACAACCGGCACCCCCCCGACGATTGCTACCGGTGGTACTTTGACAGGGCCTTCGACAGCGGGTCTTGCCGGTCAGGTCGTTGCAGGCGGGTCTGGGGGCACGGCCCCGACACCGCTGGTTCTGACAGGGACTGTTCTGCCCCCTGACAGCGCCGAAGCCCGCATGTTACCAAATGGCTTTACTGCCCTTCGTACATCTGCTGGTGTCGTAGGAATCAGATTGCCGGTTCCAGCGCCCGTTGGTGCGACCCTTTCATTCAGCATTGATGCCAGCACCACGACCGGACGCAGCCCCCAAATCTCCCAAATGACCGAGGCGGAATTGATTGCACGCGGCCAGAATGCCGCCTTGTCGCGTGACTGGAGCAGCCTGCAGCAGGCCGTTACGGCACTGGCACAACATGATCCCGGTGCGGCAGCAGCCCTGTTAAACAGCATCCCGCAGGCCGGACCGAAACTGACCACCACCATGATGTTCTTTTTCGCGGCCATGACCGGCCCTGGTGGCACCGCACGCGGCTGGATGGGGGACCGTGCCAGCAACAGCCTGTCATCAATCGACGGCCGCGGCAGTGATATCCTCAAAAAGCTTGAAGGTGATTTTGCCACCCTGCGCGGTATGGCCGCCGATGAACGCCCCGATGGCTGGCGTGTGATGCCGATGCCGTTTCAGATGGGCGAACGGATCGAACAGGTGCGCCTTGCGTGGCGACATGGCGACGGTGAAAACGAAAAGGGCGAAAAGGAAGAACCCGGTACGCGTTTCCTGCTTGATCTGTCTTTTAGCGAGGTGGGCCACACCCAGCTTGACGGTCTGGTCAAAGGCGAAGACAGCAAGTTCGATTTGATCGTGCGCACTGAAAATCCGCTGCAATCGAATAATCGTGACGACATCCGCGGTATCTTCCGCGAGGCATTGCAGATTTCCGGCTATAAGGGCCACCTGATTTTTCAGGATGGTAGCCGCTTCGTCGAAATCGCCCCACCGGCCAACGAACCCAAGCCGGGTTCCCATCACGGGATCGAAGCATAAGCTTTTCGGCTATGCCGGGATATGTCCTTGAAATGAAGCCTTTTCGTTCCTGCCGGGCAGGAGTAATCTTGAATATTCATCTGAATAATCACAGGTCGCGCCGATGCTGGAAATATTTGAACGTCGAAACCTGTTGCTGACCGAACATAATCCGGGGGCGCAGCTTGACTATGTCGTGACGTTACAAAGCGAGCTGACCGGATGCGAAACCGTTTTTCCAGCACGCATGACGCTGCGTTATGTTCCTGACCGGCTGATCCTCAGACCGGATTGTCTGACGGCATACTTTGCCGAAATCGCCCGTATTCCGTTCGACAATTTCGAAACAGCCGCCGTGCTTCTGATGGAAGATTTCAACAATGAGATCATTCCGCGCTGGATCAATTTGCGCCTTGATAAACAAAAGGCCGACAATGCCAGCGTCCAGCACCACGAAGCCGCACTCGAAGACCGCCAGCCGAAATGGCATAATCCGCGCCTGCTCGACCGGCTGGAACGCTACTGATCAGCGGAAAGGTGTTCCGTGCACCCATTGGGTCAGGGAATAACGCAGGCCCGCGGTGGTCGGTGCCACCCGGTGCAAAACGAAGCTCGGGAAAAAGATCGCCGTGCCACGTTCCATCGGCGCATCAAAAACATGCCCCGCCGGGTTTAGCTGCAACAAACCGCCTTCATACTGGTTGGGTTCGGATAGCTGGATCACCATGGTCAGTTTGCGACGGCGTGCAATATCGGATGCGCCAACGTCGCTGTGCCAGTCATAATGGCCGCGCTGATCCCCGGCATAGCAGGCGATCTGTGCGTCTTCGGCAAACTCCGACAGAGAAAAATCAAACACATTGCGGTTGACGTCCGCGACCATGTCGATAATGCGCCGCATCACGACCGGTTCCTGCGTTTCGTTGAACCAGGTGATCTGTGAGCGGCGGATATGACTTGCCGATTGTCCCTGAACAAGGCCGCCGTCATCAAGCTCGGTCGAAAATCCGTCAATCAACCGGTCGCAGGTTGCGGTATCGAGCGCATCCGGAACGATTGCATACATTTTTTCTGGAAACATTCACGACATTCTCCGATGCCGCATGGGCCTTTTGATTTTGTATCCCGGACCCAAGACAATTCTTTGCGGTGGGTTTCTCTTAGGACCAAACGCCCGGATTGACCAGCGTGAAAATCATGCAGAAACCGCCTGCATGCTATACCGGATTCACGATCCTGCCACCCGCCGCAGCCCCGTCCTCGGGATCATGGGTGACCATAAGGGTCGGCAGACCGCGCAAACGTGCCTGATCAAAAACAAAGGTTCTGATCTGGTCGCGCAATTCGGTATCGAGCTTTGAAAACGGTTCATCAAGCAAAAGCGCATCGGGTTCGGACAACAGCACCCGCATCAAGGCCACGCGCGCACGTTGGCCCCCGGATAATGTCGCAGGATCACGGTCGGTAAAGCCACCAAGCCCGGCACTTTCAAGTGCTTCATCAATCCGTTGCCTGCGTTCGTCGCGCCCGCGGATGGTTGACGGCAGGGCAAATGCCAGATTACCCCCAACCGATAAATGCGGAAACAGAAGGTCATCCTGAAACAGAATACCGACATGACGATCCTGTGGTGCCAAACCATCCAGCGACATTCCGTTCAACACGACCTGCCCGCCAACCTCAAACCCGGCGGCACGGCCCGATGGCAATGTTCCACAAATATGCGCAAGCAGGCTGGACTTCCCCGAACCGCTTGGCCCCATAAGCGTCACGATCTCGCCCGGTTTGATCACGATATCAATATCAACCAGCCCCCGCCCATTCAGGCGAATGGAAACCCGGCGCAATTCAAGTCCGCTGGATGTGGTGCTATCGGGGTTGAGGATTCTGCTCATATGCCAACTATCCCCTGTTATGGTCGGCCATGCCGCGCCGCTGACGGAACACAACAGCCGGGATCAGAAGAGCCAGAGCAAAACCGGCAAAAGGCAAGATCATCTGCAAAAGCCCGTAAATCCCGATCATCCTCCGGTCTCCGCCCGACGCCAGTGCAACCGCCTCGGTCGTTACCGTGGCAAACCGCCCCGCTCCGATCAAAAGGGTTGGCAGATATTGCCCGACACTGACCGCAAGACCGACCGCACAAGCCGTCAGAACCGCACGGGTCAGCAAAGGCAACCGGACCCGCCAGAACACCCGTGCCGGTGATGCTCCAAGGCAAAGGGCCGTTTGTCCATATCGCGGATCAAGGGCGCGAAACGGATCGGCAAGTGATAGAAAAACATAGGGCAGCACAAAAATTAAGTGAACGATCACGACAGAAATCAACGTACGTTCCAGCCCGATACCAGTGAAAAACACCTGAAGCCCGAACATGAAGCTGATCTGCGGCATCAAAAGCGGCAGATAAATCAATAACATCGCCCCCTGCCCCGGTTTTTGGAACCGGCGAGTTTCGTTTTCAAGACATCCAAGAACAAGTGCAATCGCAACCATCACCGATAAGACTGCAATCACAAGTGTCGTCCACAGTATCGCGCCCAGCATGTCGTATTCCCGCATCCAGAGACGCAGACTGAAACTGCGTGACAGGAATTCCGGAAACGACCAGTATCCGGCAAAGCTCCAGACCAGAAGACTTGCCAGCCCAAGGAACACGGCCCCTGCCGAGAGGATAGCCGCACCCGCAGCAAAACGGCGAAGGGTTCCATCCCGTCGTCCGCGCATCCCGCCTTCGGCCCAGAAACACCCCCAAAATCCGGCCAGCTTTTCCCCTCCCCACCAGATCCCAATCGCCATAAGCACAAGGATCAACTGCAACATCGCCCCGGCAGAGGCCAGAAAACGATGCGACAGGTCCGGGTCGGACAACCAGCCCAGAATACGTACCGCCAGAGGGGCCGGTGTCGTTGGGCCAAGGATCATCGCGACATCAACAACAGAGGTTGAATAAGCCAGCACCGCCAATACCGGCAAACGGATTTGCGGATAGATCCGCGGCAACACGGCTTTCAGCCAGCCGACCACACGACCATAGCCAAACGTCAGAACCACCTGACGGGTCCGGTCTGCATCTGCCTGCGGCAAGGCGGCAAGTGTCATCAACAACAGAAACGGAATTTCCTTGGCAACCAGCCCGGCAATAAGGGCAATTCCCATCGGGTCATGCAAGGTCACGATATCAGGCGGTCGATCCCATCCGGCAAACGGTGCCACCGCCCGAACAATCCAGCCGCTTGGTGCAATCAGAAATGCCAAACCAAAAGCCGCAGCAGCATGTGGCACGGACAAGATTGGTGACAATAACCGCTGCATCACCGCAAAAATCCGCGTGCCCTGCCACGCCGCACAGAACAGCATGACAAGTGAAAACGAGATCAGGGTGGCAACAAGTCCGTTCACAAGCGATAGCCGCACAGAAATCGCCAATCCGGGCTGACGTAACAAATCACGCCAAGGATCAATCGATATTCCGTCACCGCCAAGCGCCGGAAGATACCCGAATGCAGGCAACATCGTTCCGATCAGCCCGGCGCAAACCGGACCGATCATCAGAATAAGGGTGAAAGCCGGAAAAAACCTCAGCATGTATGTCTATTCGGCCACGCCATAACGTTTCTGCCATTCGGTTTCAACCAGTTCCATCCAGCTTGGATGCGGTTCCGGCAAAACCGTCCCACGTTCGGAAGGAGACAGCGACGCGATGCCGAGATCAAGATCGGCAAAGGCCTTTTGCATATCCGCAGGAAGTTTATCCATCGCCAGTACCGTATCGGCCCCCCAATATTGCGGATCCTGTTTACGCAACTGGGCTTCGGGCGACATCAGAAAATCGGCCAGTACAACCGCCCCTGCCTTGGCAGATGCGTTATAGGGAATGGCAACGAAGTTGGTATTGCCAAGCGTGCCGTTGTCAAACACATAGGACCGGACTGTATCGGGCAGCTCCATCGCCTCGATCGCAGATGACACTTCGCCGGAACTGAACGAAAACGCGATATCGATCTCGTTATCGGCCATCATCGTGCGCAATGACGCGCCGTTTTGCGGGTAGGCTTGTCCATTGCGCCACAATAGCGGCTGCAAATCTTCAAGATATCCCCAAAGTGGTGCCAATACCTTTTCGGCATCTACCTGATTTGCAGGCTGTTGCAGAACTTTGGGGTCTTCAACCAGTTCGGTCAGGATTTGTTTCAGGAAGGTCGAACCCATATAGTTTGGCGGCTGAGGATAGGTAAAGCGCCCCGGATGTTTAACCAACCATTCCAGAAGTTCCTGTGCTGATTTGGGCACGCTATCAAGGCGTGCGGTGTCATAATAGAAACTGACCTGCGCCATGCCCCACGGCGCTTCAAGACCCATGGTCGGTATCGTGAAATCATTGATGACGGTTGGCTTGCCTTCGACATCGACATAGGCAAAATTCGGCGTCTGTTCCGCCCATGGACCGAACAAAAGATCATTGCGCTTCATGGCGGCGAAGTTTTCACCGTTCAGCCAGATCATATCGACCGCCCCGCCATCATCAACGCCAGCCGTCTTTTCCGAAAGCACCTTTGCCACCGCATCAGCGGTGTCGGAAAGTTTTACCTGTACGACATTTACGCCATAACGTTCCTGCACCTGCGCACCAGCCCATGCGATGTAATCATTGATACGCGGCTCCCCACCCCAGGCATGCCAGTAAACCGTTTGGCCGCGCGCCTGATCCAGAACCGATTGCCAGTTGCCGATATCGGGTGCCGGGTCGGCCTTGGCAGGGATGGTAACCGCTGCTGTCGCGAGACCGGCGACAATGCTCAGACCGGCAAGAAAAACGCGCATCTTGGAAATCCTTGTTACTGGATGGGCCACAAATAACAGCCGATTGAAACAATCGGGCGTCATCCGCGTTACCTGTTTGTTTTTGTTGCCATCATTTTTCCAATCTTGGCAGACTAAAATCAATTCACGCTTGCGTTAGATGGCTGGTGATTACACCTTATCGGTGCTGCGGAAATCGCGGTCAGGAACACAGAAACGGGAACAGATCATGTTTGAATGGGTCACGGATCCGCATATGTGGATGGGGCTTGCCACCCTGACCGCGCTCGAAATCGTGCTGGGCATCGATAATATTGTTTTCCTGTCGGTGATCGTATCCAAACTCCCGCAAAATCAGCAGAAATCGGCACGCCGTATCGGCCTGATCGGGGCGATGGGCATGCGGCTTGTGCTTCTGGCCTGTATCGCATGGGTGATGGAACTGACTGCCCCGATGTTTTCCGCCTTCGGGCAGGAAGTCAGTGGCCGGGATCTTATTCTGATTGTCGGCGGGTTGTTCCTGATTGCCAAGGCGTCCAAGGAAATTCATCACACAATCGACGAACCCGAAGAACACGGACCGGGCAAGATCATGTCGGGCTTTGCGATGACCATAGCCCAGATCATGCTGCTTGATATCATCTTCTCGCTCGACAGTGTGATTACCGCCGTTGGACTGGTCGATCATATATCGATCATGATGATCGCGGTTGTTCTGTCGGTTCTCGTCATGCTGGCTGCGGCCAAAACAATTGGCGATTTTGTTGAGAAACACCCATCGGTCAAAATGCTGGCACTGGCCTTCCTGATCCTGGTCGGATTTGTCCTGCTGCTGGACGGTGTCGAAATCCATGTCCCCAAAGGTTACATCTATTTCGCGATGGCATTCAGCCTTGGGGTAGAAACGCTGAACCTGATCAATCAGAAGCGTAAACGCAAAGCCAAAGAGCTCGGAGCCACCAAATGAAACAGGTCGCACCTCCTTCGTGCCTGAAAAATGCATTCGACAAGCATGGCCTTGATCATATCAAGGTGCTGGAATTTCCCGATGGCACAAGATCAGCTGCGGATGCCGCATCGGCAATCGGCTGCGATATCAGTGATATCGGAAAATCACTGGTGTTCATGACCGAACGCCACAAACCAATCCTGATCATCATGAACGGTGCCGATCAGGTCGATGAAAAACGCGTTGCCGGACTGATCGGCGGCCTTTCGATCCGTAAGGCGACGGCAGACGATGTCCGCACCTCGACCGGCTATGCCATTGGCGGCGTGCCGCCCTTTGGCCATGTCGGACCAGTCGAAACCCTGATTGATGAAAAACTGCTGTCGAAAAAAACGATCTGGCTGGCGGCAGGAACACCCAAGACGGTCTTTGCCATGCCCCCGGACGAACTCCGCCGGGTAACCGGCGTTGAAACAGGTGTTTCGATCTCGGCCTGACCCAACTTAAATCAGGCCATCATCACGGGTGGCGGAACGTGCACCGATTTCATCAAGTTCGGCCTGTTCCTTGCGGTCTTCTTCCGCACGCTCCGCCTCGACGCGGTTGCGTTCGGCAATTTCGGCGGTTTTCACGGCCTTGAATGCATCGGCGACCTCGTCACGGAACGCGTCAATTTTGACTTCCTGATCGGATATCCGTTTGACCAGTGCCGCGCGCTCGGCAATGACAGCACTGGCAAAAGATCCATAGGCGAAACCGGCAAGTTCGGGGTTTTCGGCCGCCACCTTCTGCTCTTCGACCACCGCTTTTTCCAGTGCATTCTTTTCCGCCAGAAGATTATTCAGCACACCCTGCATCTCGCCAAGTTCACGGCGTTTGTCATCCAGGGCCCATTTGCGCATACGTATCAGGGTTTTGAAATCCTTGGCCATCGCTGTCAGTTATCCGAAATATCGCTGGCACCGCATTTCAGCATGATCATGATCTCATTGCTGATCACGCCGAAGCGCACGCTTCGCTGCATTCAGATCATTCCCCGCATTTGCGGCGGTTGAACGACTGTTAACTTGGGGCCGAAGACGATTGCGTTCCATGACGGTTGCGCCTTGCGGATTGGCTGCCGGTTGACCAGCCCCATCAGGGGCTTCCTGCTGGGCAGGTGCCAGATCAAGACGACGTGCCAATTCAGCATAACCGTCGGCCAGACGGGTGCATTCGGTTTTGCGCTGCTTCAGGAATTCCTCGATCAGCGGGAAGTAATGGATTGCCTCGTCCACCTTCGGGTCCGTCCCCAGACGATAGGCCCCCAGACGGATCAGTTCGGCCATGTCCTCATATGTCGCCAGCAACTGGCGAGCACGCGAAACGATCTGGTTTTCATGCTCGTTATTGCAGCCCGGCATGGTACGCGACACACTGCGTAAAATATTGATGGCCGGATATCGTCCCTGTTCGGCAATTGCGCGATCCAGCACAACGTGCCCGTCAAGAATACCGCGCACCGCATCGGAAATCGGTTCGTTATGATCATCGCCATCGACCAGCACGGTAAAGAGGCCAGTGACCGATCCCTGCCCCGGCCCGCCCGGCCCGGCACGTTCCAAAAGACGCGGCAATTCGGCAAATACCGTCGGTGTATAGCCCTTTGACGCAGGCGGCTCGCCCACCGACAGGCTGATTTCACGCTGGGCCATGGCAAAACGGGTTACAGAATCCATCATGCACAGGACATCGCGCCCAGTATCACGGAAAAACTCCGACAGTGCCATCGTCATGTAGGCTGCCTGACGACGCATCAGCGGCGGTTCGTCCGATGTGGCAACGACGACGACGGAACGGCGGAGACCTTCTTCGCCCAGATCGTCTTCGATGAATTCGCGTGCTTCGCGGCCACGTTCGCCAATCAGACCGACGACCGATACATCGGATGTCGTGTGGCGGGTCATCATCGACAGCAAGCTGGATTTACCCACACCCGACCCGGCGAAAATCCCCATACGTTGCCCCCGGCAACAGGTCAGGAAGGTGTTCATCGCGCGCACACCCAGATCGATCTTTCCGGCAACACGCTGGCGCGAATGGGCGGATGGCGGTGCATTGCGGATCGGATAGGGTATTGGACCTTCGGTCAGAGGACCCTTGCCGTCGACCGGTTGCCCGAATGCGTTGACCACACGCCCAAGCCAGCTTTCATCGGGATAGACCTGTGGCTGGGTGTCGGCCAGTTCGACCTCGCAACCGATACCGATGCCGTCAAGCATCCCGAACGGCATCAAAAGAGCGCGTTCATTCCGGAAACCGACAACCTCGCAAATGACGGCCTCGCCATCCCGGCGTTTGACCTTGCAACGATCCCCAACCGATAGTGCGCCTTCGACCCCGCCAATCTCGACCAGCAGCCCCAAAACAGCCGTAACCCGCCCAACAATCCTGTAATCGGGAATGCGGCGAAGTTCGGCGATGATGTTTCGGCCAATCTGAAACACGTTTGCACTTTTCTGTCTGACGGGTGTCGATACGTGATGCGATCCGGAATTTTATCGTCACCATCCTGTCAAAGGGTGGCAAATTCGTCCGCGTCGCACCAGATATAAGTGTCATAAACGGTATTAAAAACCCGTATATGCCAAATCGGCATTAAAAATCCGGTATCGGCATGCATGGTCGTTAACGGCGCAAACCGTTGGGAAACTTCACATTCCGGAACCGAGTCGCCTTTATCGGTGAAAAAAAGTTAACAAGATGCGACTCGCCTGCTTGCCACGAGTCGCAAAGCAACGTATCGTTAACGGAATGGAATAAAATTTCCACACGGCAATCGTTGGGGCGCTTGTCGGAATAAGCCGGATCAACACGGAATTTTTGCGGAACACGGTAACGGAGCGGAACATGCGGGTGCTGCTTGTCGAAGACGACAATGCCACTGCTGACAGCATCGAGTTGATGTTGAAATCAGAAGGCATGGTTGTCGATACCACGGATCTTGGGGAGGATGGCCTCGAGATCGGTAAACTTTATGATTACGATATTATTCTTCTGGACCTCATGCTGCCGGATATCGACGGTTATGAAGTTCTCAGACGGTTACGCGACGCACGCGTTGAAACTCCGGTGCTTATCCTGTCGGGGTTGACCGAAACCGAAGACAAGGTCAAAGGACTTGGTTTCGGTGCGGATGACTATCTGACCAAGCCGTTTGACAAGGTCGAATTGCTGGCACGTATTCAGGCGATCGTTCGCCGGTCGCGCGGCCATGCCCAATCGATGATTGCCACCGGCAGGCTCAATGTGAACCTTGATGCACGCACCGTTGATGTTGACGGATCGCCGCTGCATCTGACCGGCAAGGAATATGGCATCCTTGAATTGCTGTCGCTGCGCAAGGGCACGACATTGACCAAGGAAATGTTCCTGAACCATCTCTATGGCGGGATGGACGAGCCGGAACTCAAGATCATCGACGTTTTCGTGTGCAAACTGCGCAAGAAAATCCAGTCAGCCACCAAGGGTGACAACTACATCCATACGGTTTGGGGCCGGGGCTATGTCCTGCGCGACCCGGACGTCAACAGTAGCGCAGCCGCCTGATCGCAACGCATCTGCCGTCGCGTTCCGCTGTGCCCAAAGTCAAAAACGCCCCGATGCTTCATCGGGGCGTTTTGCTTTGTACTTTATGGCTTACCGAGAAGTACCGGTTTTCTATTTCTTGTCTTCGGGTTTACCGAAACGCGAACGATCAAACGTGGTCGACGGGCGCGTTGTACCGGTCCCCGTACTGCCTGTTCCGCTGGATGGTCGTGCAGGCGGTGTGCTTCCCGTCGAACCGGTCGTTCCCAATGGACGACGATACGTTGATCCGGCTGTGCCGGCGGAACCGGTGCTGCTGGTCCCGGTCGAAGATGGGCGCGAATATGTGCTGCCTGCAGTACCGGTTGTTCCTGTTGTCAACGGTCGGGTCGCTGTCCCGGTTGAACCGGTGCCCGTGGTGGTTGCCGGGCGCGCGGCGGTTCCGGTCGAAAGCCCCGGACGCGGCTGCGTTGCGGTTCCGGCACCGGCAGTCGTACCACCCGCTGCATTCTGCATATGCTTTGGTTTCGGAAAGGCAAAGCCTCCCGTCGCAACACCCGCCCCGGCCGTCGCAGCAGCGCCGCCTGCCTGAATTTTTTCCAGCGCAGAAACATCCACATCCGGGGCTCCCGGACGGTTCAGCTGATAAATGCCGCGCTGGCGTGCCAGCGGTTTGAATTTGTCGGAAATGCCCAGAACCGTCTCTGCTCCGCCAAGGAACAGGAAACCGTCATCGGGCATCAATGCCGAAATACGCGCCAGTACATCGGTCTTGGTCGGTTGATCAAAATAAATCAGCACGTTGCGGCAATAGACGATGTCAAACTGCCCCAAAGGACGGAAATCATCGAGCAGGTTGAATTCCTTGTATTGAACCTTGGACCGGATTTCCTGCGAGATTTGCCACTGGTCCTCTTTCTTCTGGAAATACTTGACCAGAAGCTGGATCGGAAGGCCCCTTTGGACTTCGAACTGGGAATAAAGACCCGCACGAGCCTTGGTCAGGATTTCGCGCGAAATATCTGTCCCGATAATTTCAACCCGCCAGCCTGAAAGCTGGGTTTTAAATTCATCAAGGATCATCGCCAGCGAATAGGGTTCCTGCCCCGAGGACGCAGCTGCACACCAGATCCGCAGATGACGTTTGGAAGCACGTTCCTTGATCATGTGCGGCAGAACGACATGGCGAAACTGGTCGAACGGCTTGGTATCTCGGAAGAAGAAGCTCTCGTTGGTCGTCATCGCATCAACGACTTCCTCGACAAGGACACGGTCACCACCGCGCAACGCCGCAATCAGTTCAGTCAGGTCCTTGAGCCCGCGCTTGCGCGCAATCGGCATCAGCCGGCTTTCGAGCAGATACGTCTTGTCCTGGCTCAGAACGAGCCCGGATTTTGACTTTATCAGTCTGCTAACGAAATCGAAGTCTTCCGGCCTCATCATCTCGGCTTAACGACCCCCTGCAAATTTTTTGATATAGGCCGCGATGCCACCCACGGGGAGAACCGCTGAACAAATGCCTGCATGCGCTGCGGCACCCGGCATTCCCCACACAACGCTTGTCTGCTCGTCCTGCGCAACAACCATTCCCCCGGCACCCACAACAGCACGCCCGCCCAACATACCATCCTGCCCCATACCTGTAAGGATAGCCGTCAGTATATTACCACCATAGCTTTCAACAAGGCTGCGCAGCATCGGGTCAACCGACGGACGACAGAAATTTTCAGGCGGGTTCTGGTTCAGAACAATTTTCCTGCTGTTACCGCGGCCCTCTACCACCATGTGGTAATCCCCAGGGGCAAGGTAAACCTGCCCACCCTGAATTGGCATGCCGGTCTGGCCTTCTTGGCATTTAAGCCCCGTCAGACGCGTGATGTGTTCTGCAAGGATTGTGGTAAAGGTCGCAGGCATATGCTGGGTGATGAAAATCGGTTGCCGCACACCGGCAAGCCCGCGTAGCACTTCAAACAAAGCCTGCGGACCACCGGTCGAACTGCCGATCGCAATCACTTCGACATTGATGCGTTTTTCCGGAAGAAGACTGATCTGCCCCGTTGTCATCGCGCGTCGTGCTGGCGCGGGTGCCGCGGCACCGGCAGGTGCCTTGGCACGCGCAGCAGCCGCAGCTGCTGGACTGCGTGCGGCCGGAGCGGCACGCTGGGGAGCCGGTTTAACCGGTGCATTACGTGCGGTCGCCCCGCTGGAAACAATGGTGCTGCCTGCCGGACGAGATGGCTTGATACCAGCATTAACGGCCTTGGTATCGCCTGCAGCAATGGCTGCCTCACGGATCAGCCGACCCGGATCACGCGGCTGCGTCGCGGCTGCAGACGGGGCAGCATCACGCGTCAAAGCCGCTGCACCGGCAGCCTTGGCATCGGTATTTGCTGGAGCCGGTTGCGGATGTTGCGGCGGCTGATGCTGTGGCTGGGGTATCGGGCGGGTCGACATCGGTCCGTGACGACCGGGCTGATGCGTCGGTCGCGGGCGCAGTTCGGCGGTGAAACGCTTTCGCTGTACCCGTCCCGGTTTATGCAAAGTCTGATGTTCGACCGAAAGCTCGGCCCGGAACGGCGCAGGGGCATCCGTCCCATCCGGCTTTGCATTGCCATGATCATCTTCATCGCTGGCTGGTGGAACATCGTGTTCCGGCGCGGCATCCGGGTTTTCGGGAACCGGCACGACATTCTCGGCCTGATCCTCGTAACGGCCCTGCTCAGCGCCAAGCATCTTGCGACGCTGTTCGGCCCATGCCTTGACCTTGTCCAGCAGCTCGGCCCGGAAGCCTTCGCCAACATTAAGGTCCTTGGCCGATGAGGGCTTGGGAATGTAGTCCACCGCACCAAGCGTCATCGCCTGGAAACTGATATCGGCATTTCGCTTGGTCAGGGTTGATGCCATGATCACCCGGACCGTCGGATCAATTTCAAGAAGTTTGGGTAATGCCGTCAGGCCATCCATGACCGGCATTTCGATATCAAGAACAACAGCCTCGATCCCGATTTCCTTGCGCATAACCACAAGGGCATCCTCGCCATTGGCGACGGAACCGACGACCTCGATATCGTCGTCTTCCTGCAACATACGGGTTACCAGACCACGCACGATTGCGGAATCGTCGACAATCAGGACTTTATAGGGCGGATGGATTGGCGTGTCTTCCACGTACCGACGTTCCCGTTAGAGCAACCGGACCAAAACCAAGGCAAATGCACAGCGACGCTGACAGGAACCTTAAATCAGACCCACCTGCTCAAATTTTGCCTGGATGATCTCGCTGTCGAACGGCTTCATAATATACTCGTTCGCACCGGCCGTAATGGCCTCCTGAATGTGCTCGAGATCGTTTTCTGTGGTGCAGAACACGACGACGGGCTCATCGCCACCAGGTGCTGCGCGCAGTTCCCGCAGGAAATCAATCCCGCTTTTCACCGGCATGTTCCAATCAAGCAACACCGCGTCTGGCATGGCTTCAAGGCATCGATCAATTGCCTCCTGCCCATCCACAGCCTCAATGACCGCAAATCCCATTTCTTCAAGGATACGGCGTGCCACCATTCTGATGACTTTCGAATCATCGACGACGAGACAACTCTTCATCGACTTCCTTCTCGCAAATTAGATCGTTAAGCCAATACCGGCATTGTACCGGATGCATTTTGCACCCGGCACATACTATCATACCTAGCCCGCCTGTTTTACCGAAACGGTAAAATCAAGCAGACGGGTTACGTCCAGAATGACAAGAAGCTTCTTGTCGAGGCGGAAAATGCCATCGGAAAATTCGCGCCAGCGCGGATCAAGCGTCGCCGGATTCTGTTCGAATGCCTTTTGCGGAACGCTCAGAACCTCGCCAACCTGATCGACCATCAGGCTGTAAAGTTCGCCACCCTGATCGACCACAATGCTCATGCCCGGTACATCATCTTCGCGTTCACGAAGACCAAGACGTTTGCGAACATCGATTGCCGTCACGATACGACCGCGCAGGTTCAGCGACCCTGCCACCTCTGGCGGAGCCAGCGGAATGCGGGTGATACGCTGCGGACCAAGAACATCCTGAACCGTCAGAACCGGAATACCGAACAACTGCTTGCCGATATAGGCGGTAACGAAATCCTTCGTTGCCCCGCCAAGGTCAAGGGCCGTGCTCTGTTCTTTGCTCGGGACGAGTGCCTTTTTATCGCTCATTGGACTTTTCCCCGATTTACACTGCGCTCAGCGTCTGGATCAGCGTCGATACCAGCGCATCTCGATCGAATTTCGCGACATAGTCGCTAAAGCCAACCTGACGACCCCGTTCGAAGTCTTCCTCGCTGGTGTGCGAAGACAGCGCGATGATCGGGGTATCGCCCCAATGTTCATCATTCTGCAGGCTTTCGGCAAATTCGAAACCGTTCATGCCCGGCATTTCGATATCACTGATGATCGCGTCGAAAATTTCCCCGCGATTTTTAAGATCAAGCGCCTGTTCGGCATTCTCGACCGCAATGACACGGAAACCGGACACCGATAACATCGGCGTAAGAAGGTTGCGGAAGAACGGGCTGTCATCGATCAGAAGAACACGCTTCTTCTCGCCGCCAGTATCCTCGTGGCCGAACCAGTCCGAGAACGCCAGTTCCAGATAGTAACCGGCATCAATCAGATCGGTTGCCTTGCCATCAATCACCGCCGAACCAACCAGACCATCCTGATCGGCTGTCAGTTCAACGTTCAGGACGTCATCGACAATGTCGACGATCTCGTCCACCACAAGACCCATGGTCCGTTCGCGGTCCTGGAATACCAAGGTCGGCTGACGACCTTCGCTCTTCATCTGATAGGAACCATCGATAAAGACCAGCGGCATCAGCTTGCCACGATACTGCACCAGCGGGCGACCGTTCGAGTATTCGATATTTTCGACATCGATTTCCTCGAGACGGGCGACAAGTGCAAGCGGCACTGCACGAATTTCGGACCCGCCAGCCCGGAAGACCAGCATGGAAGTCGTTTCGCGATCACCGGTATCAGAACGCGCCTTGCTTTCGACACCCTGCGAACCGCCAACGGTGATTTCGCCGGTCCGGGTAGCAATGCCGTTCGGATCAAGGATCATGATCACGCTGCCGTCGCCAAGGATGGTATTCCCCGAGAACAGCGACAGATCGCGCAGGATCGGTGCAACCGGCTTGACCACGATTTCCTCGGTGTCGAACACGCGGTCAACGATGATACCGAAAGAATAGGTACCCACCTGCGTGACGACGATGAAGGCTTCTTCATCCACGTCATCGACCGTCGTTTCACCATCATCAAGGCCAAGAATTTTCTTGAGCGTGACCAGTGGCAGCAGACGGTTGCGCAAGCGCAGGACCGGCGTATCGTGAATACGTTCGATCGAATGATCGGAATTGCTTGAAGCACGAACCAGCTCCAGAACGCTGATCTGCGGAATGGCAAAGCGTTCGCCGCCACTTTCAACGATCAGTGCCGAAACGATGGCAAGGGTCAGCGGAATCTTGATGATGAAGGTCGACCCGCGGCCTTCGACCGATTTCAGTTCGACCGTACCACCAATCTTTTCAATGTTGGTACGGACAACGTCCATACCGACGCCACGTCCCGAAACCGAAGTCACCTTTTCGGCGGTCGAGAAACCGGCCTTGAAAATGAACTGGTGAATCTGCGAGTCCGCCATACCGTCAAGATCGCTCTCGCTTGCGAGACCGTTGGCAATCGCCTTGGCCTTGATCCGTTCGATATTAAGCCCGCGACCATCATCGGAAATCTCGATGATGATGTGACCACCTTCGTGATAGGCGTTCAGCGTGACAGTACCGGTTTCCGGCTTGCCTGCTTCCCGGCGCCCCGGAATATCTTCCAGACCGTGGTCGGCAGAGTTGCGAACCATGTGGGTCAGCGGATCCTTGATGAGTTCAAGCACCTGACGGTCAAGTTCCGTATCGGCACCGATCATCTGCAGATCGATTTTCTTGTTCATCTCGAGCGCGAGGTCACGAACAATACGCGGCAGCTTCGCCCAGGCATTGCCGATCGGCTGCATACGGGTCTTCATCACACCTTCCTGAAGGTCGGTAGTGATGTGCGACAGACGCTGCAAAGGAACGGTAAATTCGCTGTCATCCTTGCCACGAACCATCTGCAGAAGCTGGTTACGGGTCAGGACAAGCTCGGAAACCAGTGTCATCAGGTTTTCAAGCAATTCAACGTTGACGCGGATCGTCTGGGCTGCGACGGAACTTTCCTTGGCCTCGCCACGTGGCGCTTCGGCCTTTGGTCCCTCGGATGCTGCTGCCTTTGCCGGTGCAACGGCCTGCGACTTCGCCGCTGCTGGCGGGGCTGCCGCCGGTGCGGGTTTCTCCGGCTCTGGCTCCGGTTCCTGAATATCGGGATCGACTTCGGTCGCATCGAAAATCGCCTGCAACCGTTCGTCGTCAGTCATCGGCACTTCTTCAGCGGGTGCTTCCTCGAGCGGGGCGGCTGCTGCCGGTGCGGCGCTGCCTCCCATGATCGTGCCGGTATCGGCAAAATGGTTAAGCCGCGCGATCAGATCGGCATCGTTGCCGTCCGGTTCTGTTTCGTTCTGCTCAAGCTCGCTCAACAGATATTTGATGGTGTCGATGGACTCAAGAACGAGCGTCACCGCATCCGGCGTTACGACCAGTTCACCGTCGCGAATTTTGCCGAGCACGTTTTCACCGGCATGCGCAACAGCTTCCAGTCGTGGCAAACCAAGGAACCCGCAAGTCCCTTTAATGGTGTGCACCAGGCGGAAAATATTCGACAGAATATCCGGATCATTCGGATTTTGCTCCAGTTTCACCAGTTCGACGTCAAGCGTCGACAGGCTTTCCGAAGTCTCTGTCAGGAATTCACTTAAAAGATCGTCCATATACCCCCTCCACATCTCCGACAGTCAGACGCTGCCGGAACAGGAACGCCCATCCCTACGACCAGTGCGCGAAACACACGTTCAATCCGTTACTTACGTAGAACCTAGCACACGGTATTACCAGACCCGCAGGTCTTTTTTTTAATCATAGATCAATGCAACATTTCCGTCGTCTTGCAAGACCGAAAGCGCACCACCGGTCCGATGCGCAAGATTTCGCAGGAAAAAGCCATGCACGGTCCGGGGATCAAGCTCTTCCGGCGACACTTCGTTTTTCATGACATTTTCGATATCCGGCCGGAATGCCGCCCGTTTACCCGCCGCATTAACCGTAATTCTGCCTTCGGATTCGCGCATCACACGGATATCCCCGCCAAACGGCAGGGCTTCACGGGCCAACATCACCATATTAAGCACAAGCCGTCCATGAGCTGGATCAATTCCAATCTCGTCCCATTGCAAGGTCACCTTGCCTTCGGCCTCGAAACTCTGGGCAACCGCATCACGCATCGATTTTGTATCAACACTGTTGCCCGCGCGACCGAATGCCAGCCGGAACAATTGTAAACGACGCGCGGCCTCAAGCCCGCTTTTGCGCATCAGCGCAAGCGCCTCGTCATCGGCAACACCAGCTTCCCCCATCAGTTCGGCACCGGCATTCACAGCCCCCACCGGCCCGACAAGGTCGTGGCAAATGCGCGAGCTGATCAGCTCGATCAGGATCAGTTCCACTGCTCTGTCCTGTTCCATATAACGGGTATCTCCAAGAATTCTGTTCAACAGGTCCGCACCGCTTCCCCAAAGCAATGCGCGATTTGCACAGTACCTTCCGGCGATATTCGGGACGAACCGGACCGGGCAACTGCAATCCGCGCCCAGATTGCAGCCAGATGTGTTAAAACCTTCTTTAGCCCCCGGATTTTTGCCGCATTTGCAAACCGGCAAATTTTACCCAGTTCCAAAATATGTGATTGCCATCATTGCACAGCATTTGTTCCCGGCGTATTGCCTGACTATATTGAAGATACCAACATCAGACAAAAGAGCATGATCATGGATTTCCTGCTGACCCCTGGCACCATTGTCCGCCATCCCGGTCAACCCGATTGGGGCCTCGGGCGTATTCAGGCAGTCGACGGCGACAGGATCGCGGTGAATTTCGAAGAAGCCGGGCGCCAGATCATCCGTCCGCGCCATGTCGTGCTTGAAATTGTCGAGGCTGCGGTCGGCTATGAATAGGTTCACCATCATGCTTGCGCATGGCATGGAACTTGCTGAAACGAAAATGTTAAACATTTCGGCGTATTAAACGAAATTTGATACGCAAGGTCGCATGCATCAGGCTACCGGGCAGCCCCCCCGGGCGCACTGGCTTCAATGATAACAGGGTCGGAACGGGAAATGATTGCAATCGTCAAACCACCGCGGGACAGCTTCAAACAGCGTCACTACACCGCTGCATTCTCTGTGCTCGAACAATTTGCCGCCAGCCTCATGGAACAAGCCAAGGCCCACGGTGGAACCGTTAGCACTGATCAGATTTCAAGCGCGCTTGAAACCCTGCGCGGACAGGACAAGCTGTTTGATGCGGCATGGATGACACTTGAAACCGATGTCGATACCGTCAAGGCCCGTCAGAATGCGGCTGTGCGCCACGATCCACTGGGCCGCCTTCTGGTCAGTCGCTTTGCCCATCAGCTTGAAGGCCGCGAAGCAGGCGATCTTGAACATGGCGCACTGTCACGCGAAATCCTGCAGCCTTTCTTCAAGGTCATCCGCATGATGGTCGGCATGGATATGCTTCAGGAAATCGACGGCGAAATCCAGACCATCATCGACCAGCATGCCGACGAGGATGACGAACTTCGTGATCCAACTGATTACTGGGATCATCTGGCAGAAGAACCACAGGTCGCCAACCGGCTTAATCTGGTATTTGCGCGCATGGCGCTGCATTTCAAGGATTACGAACGCCGTAAACAGTGGATGATCCAGCTTATTAACGACAATCTGCCGCATGGCGATCATGCCTGGGTCTTTACCGAAGAGCACTGCGCGCGTCTGCTGCGCTCGCTGTTTCGCGATGTTCGCGCTGCCCTGTCCAAGCCGGAACGTTCGGCCGAACTGGTGGCCAAGCTTGGCAGCGAGAATGTCGAAACCCTGCGCAATGTCATGGCAGCCCTTGATCGCGATATCGCAGCCCTTCATATCCGCGAAGCCGATAACTGGAAATAGGCAACCGGTCATTCCCCGACAACCCAAAAAAACCGCGGTGGATATTCCCCGCGGTTTTTTGTCCTATCTGACGGAAAGGTGATGATTTCATCGCAAATCGGGGTGGCCAAATCGATCCCCCCTGTGCAAAAGTCGAACTTGCGCACTACATAGCGTTTCCGGACCCGCAAAACAGAAACAAGCGCCATCGCCATGACCAGACCGCTGATCGACAAATATGGCCGTCACGTATCCTACCTACGGGTATCGGTGACGGACCGTTGTGACTTCCGCTGCACCTATTGCATGGCCGAAAGCATGATCTTTCTGCCAAAATCCGAAGTCCTGACACTTGAGGAACTCGATCAGCTCTGTTCGGCCTTCATCGCGCGCGGAGTGCGCAAATTGCGCCTGACCGGTGGCGAACCGCTGGTGCGCCGTGGCATCATGGACCTGATCAGGGATTTGTCGCGCCATCTTAAATCCGGTGCGCTTGACGAACTGACCATGACGACGAATGGCAGCCAGCTTGCCACCTATGCCGATGATCTGGCGCGCCTTGGTGTCAAACGGCTCAACATCTCGCTTGATAGCCTTGATCATCAGAAATTCGCCGAAATCACCCGCCGCGGCCGCCTTGAACAGGTGTTAAGCGGGCTTGAAGCCGCCAAACAGGCGGGGCTCAAGATCAAGATCAACACGGTCGCCCTTCGCAATTTCAACGAAGACGAAATTTCCCGTCTTGTCGCCTGGTGTGGCAAGGAAGGCTTTGATCTTTGCCTGATTGAAACCATGCCGCTTGGCGATATCGACGGGGATCGCACCGATCAGTATCTGCCACTGACCGCTGTTCGTGAACGGCTGGAACAGGAATATACTCTGGTGCCCAGCAACCATGTCACCCCCGGCCCGGCACGCTATGTCACGGTGGCGGAAACCGGCGGGCGTCTTGGTTTCATCACGCCGCTTACCCATAATTTCTGCGAAGGCTGCAACCGCGTGCGCGTGACCTGCACCGGCACACTTTACATGTGCCTTGGGCAGGAAGACCACGTTGATCTGCGCGCAGCCCTGCGTTCGGGCGAGGCAGAAGCCCTTGACCGGCTGCTTGACGAAGCCATGCTGCTTAAACCCAAGGGGCATGATTTCGTCATCGACCGCAAAGGTCAGAAACCGGCAGTCGGCCGCCATATGAGCATGACCGGCGGCTAGTTAATCAATCAAAAACATTACCAGTCATGCTTGATAAAACTATACGCTCAGCAAATTCGGGACTACTTCCCTGTTCGTTTTCGTCCGAAACCATCTCACCGACCACCACAATTATATTGCTGCCGACATTGTTCAGGCTTTTCTGGAGATAAGCCAGCTCCGAGCGGAAATTTGTGTAATCCCCGAGGCCTTCTAGGACGCACACATATATGCTGATGACGGAAAAATCATCTTCCATCAACGCATGATAAGCTCGGTAAAGAATTTCCCTAACACGCATTACAGCCGCACGCGTAGTTCTCATAGAGACGATGGTATACCCATACTTTTCCTCCAATTTCGTTGAAACGAACATTGGAAACTTTTTGTCGTATGGAATGATCTCGCCAAACCGAAATGATATGTGCCGAGCAATAATATCGTAAATTTCACTACGCGAGCCTCTTTCCATATACCCGAAAGACGACGATCTATTGTGGCGATAGTTATCTGAAAATAATGCAGGTTGAGAGTAATATTTAGCCGCCTCATGAGCCAACCGTTTAGCGGCAACTGTCTCTACATCTTGTATTGCTTCTTTGATTTCGTCAGAATTAGATGCATCGTCTACCAACTTTAAGAACCTCGCCGTATTGCAGAGATAAAATCTAGATGCACCACCTTCCCTGCAGATCTCCTCAACGAGCTCAGGTCGAGCACCAATTAATTCCTTTTTTCCCCATTCCGCAAACCACCACCAATCTTTCTTTTCATCCTCAGTCACGAATATAATATTTTTTATGTTCTTAGATTTCACATAATCAATTATTTGCTTCCAAATAATGAGGTCCCCGAATTTTCTACTGTATTCCAAGCCTCCAAAATGGAAATTATCGTTTTCATCTCCTTTTCGTGAGTCCTCATAACCAGGTGGTATTTTTGCGGCGTAGCGCTTTTCTCCCTCCTTGTAAATTTCATTCAGTGAATCTTGGCTCTCGGGTGAATTGCCGATCCGACCCTCGAACAACTTTCCTACTTGATCTAAAACGACGTCTGCGGCACCGGACTGCACAGGATTGTGCCGTCCCTCTTCCTTTTCAATACCCTCAAAAAACTCATCTCTCACCTTTTTAAGGCCAGTAATTAGCCCATCAGGGTCGAGAAAACTATGTTTTTTCTTTAAATTTAAATTTCCTACACTACCTTCAATTCTTGATATATTTTCATCTACTATTTCTCTAAATCTTGGTGATTTATCATTTTGCTCAAATATTACTTTCAATCTATTTCGATGAAATTCCAATCCAACATGATACGGAATCCACACTCTATCATTGTTCTTTTCTATTTCTTTAAACAGTTTCTCTCTTGTAGAGAGCCTGTATCGGTAAAGATTCAGTAAGACATTTGCATCAAAAACGATCAGCCCCTCTCGACGTAGGATATTCAAATCTGCGTCAGTTGGTTGGTAATATCCT
This sequence comes from Thalassospira lucentensis, assembly GCF_032921865.1. NCBI lineage: Bacteria > Pseudomonadati > Pseudomonadota > Alphaproteobacteria > Rhodospirillales > Thalassospiraceae > Thalassospira > Thalassospira lucentensis. The sequence goes on along the minus strand of NZ_CP136684.1, from coordinate 2,504,274 downwards.
TGATATAGATGCCGCATTAAATCCCCCGTCGGCACATGGAGGAATATCGATCCTCCCAACCCAAAGCTATCTTGTGCACTACGATGACCAAAACTAAAAATAGAAACAACTAATATCATCCCAATACTAAATAGTGCATCCAATTTACGCAGGTAGATTTACTTGTCCGATCAACTTTCGTAACATCATCGAACTCAAGACCTGCTAAAATACATAAGCCCTCCGGCAACCTTGGGAAGCTGCCGGAGGGTTTCGGGATTTATGTCCGCAAGAAGCTCAGTCACTGTCACAGCAGCAAATCAACCGAAAGACCGGGGCCGCGCGTACCATTGGCAAGTACGGGTTCGCAATCCTCGTTGATCCGCGAAGCAATGCGTTGTCGCAGGGCGCTGAAACGTTCCGATGTCACGACATCAACCGGTCGATCCAGATGGACTTCGATCCGGTAGACACCGCCGACCGGGGTTTTGGTGACACCACGAATTTGCCCGCACACTGCGTGCCCCAGATAGGACCCGGCAAACCGTTTACCGATACCAAGATCGGCGATCCGAACCGGTTCGCGTTTGCGCGTCATTGCAATCGCAGTGTTCCAGTCACGAAAACCGTGGCTTTGCGCCAGAAGTTCAAGGCTGCCGGCGCGGGAAACCGTCAGGTTACGGCTGGCAAGTGCGTTGCGCAGGCGTTTCGCCTGTGCCTTGAGCATACCGGCGAGATCACCCGATCCAATTTTCGCTAAATCGGCTGATGTCTGCTCCGGTTTTACGGACAGGTTTTGAGAAGTTTGGCTCATTTTCGTCTCCTGACAGGAGGCCGGGTGTCCGCATTGCCGGTCCGGCGTCAAAGAAAACGGGGAACCGATAAAATCGTCTGCATCACTTTACCATGGGCAGATGCCCGGCGGACGGCCGGTGTGAGCAACCGCGATTTTCCTAGCGCAATGTGCCGCGAAACACAAGCATCGCCGCATCTTTGACCTTGTGAAGCACTTCGCGACTTGCAGAAATTGACAGCCCCCACAGGGACAACATATACCAGAATTAACAAATATCGCCGGGCACCCGGATGGATGCGCAAAACAGGGCGCAAGGGTGTCCGACCAATTATAAGGAATTAACGCCATGGCGATGGAAGCCCACGAAATCGAAACGATGATCAAGGAAGCCCTTCCCGATGCACAGGTCCGCATCGAGGATCTGCGCGGTGATGGCGACCATTATGCTGCAATCGTTGTATCCGAATCCTTCCGCGGCAAAACCCGCGTGATGCAGCACCAGATGATCTATTCCGCACTCAAGGGCAAAATGGGCGGCGAACTGCACGCCCTTGCACTGCAGACATCTGCACCGGAATAAGTTCCGGCTGGAAATGACCGCTTGCGAACGCCACCCCTGATCGCATCCGGCCAGAAGCATGACGGGCGCCGATGACCTTCGGCGCCCCAGATGTTCCGATCTTCCCGCGACTTCCGGTCGGCCCTGCCAACTAACAATTGTTTTGCCAGTACCGGCACATGCCATTTGGCCCCACAAAATGACCATGGTTCAATAACGATGACATCATCCCAAAAACCGGCTTTGATCGGTGCCGGACCACTGGCCGGGCTTGGTGCCTTTGTCATCTGGGGCTTTCTGGGCTTCTATTTCAAAATCATCGATTTCGCGAGCCCGTTTGAAATTCTCGCCCATCGCATTCTATGGTCCGCGATCCTGACATTAACGCTGGTTTTTGTTCTGAAACGTCGCGCCCGGTTGTGGGAACTGCTGTCATCCAGGCGCACCATGGGGCTTTTGTTTCTGAGCAGCCTGCTGATTGCCGGGAACTGGGTAATTTATATCTGGTCGGTTCATATCGGGCATGCGCTTGAGGCCAGCCTTGGCTATTATATCATGCCGCTGATTATGCTGATCCTTGGCCGCATCTTCTTTGGCGAAAAACTCAATCGCATACAGATCGTCTCCGTACTGGTCTGCTTTGCCGGGGTTCTGAATCTTCTGGTGTTTTTCGGCTCCCTGCCCTGGATCGCGCTTAGCCTGTCTTTGCTGTTCGGCTTTTACGGGGTGATCCGCAAATTTGTCCCGGCTGACCCGATTGCCGGGCTTTTTATCGAATGTCTGCTGCTATCCCCAATGGCATTTGGCTATCTGGTCTGGCTCGGCATGTCGGGCAATATGGCCTTCGGCAATCTGGGAATCGGCAATGATATTTTGCTGATATCGCTTGGCGCGGTAACGACAATTCCGCTGGTGCTGTTTGCCTTTGCTGCCCGGAACATGAAGTTTTCCGCTCTTGGCCTGATGCAATATCTCAACCCGACGATCCAGTTCTTCGTCGCGGTGTTGCTGCTTGGCGAAACCTTTACCGGGGCACATATGATAACCTATGCGCTGGTGTGGATCGGACTTGGCATTTTTACATGGGATAATCTGCGGACCGCACGGCAATTGCGCCGCAAGAGTTGACAGAACCGCCCCTTCCAGCCATATCTTCGGCCATAAAACCATAACCTGAAATATCGCGGCAGAGAGATCGCCGCCTTTGCAGCCAAGGACAACCAACATGACCGACAATCCGGTTTTTGATCGCATCCAGAAAGACATCAACGATAACGACGTCGTTCTGTTCATGAAGGGCACCTCGATGTTCCCGCAATGCGGTTTCTCGGCCGCCGTCGTGCAGGTCCTTGCCGAACTCGGCGCGCCGTTCAAGGACATCAACGTTCTGGTCGACCCGGCAATCCGCCAGGGCATCAAGGACTTCTCGAACTGGCCGACCATTCCGCAGCTTTACGTCAAAGGCGAATTCGTTGGCGGTTGCGACATCGTTCGTGAAATGTATGCCTCGGGCGAACTGGCCCAGCACCTGAAAGACAAGGGCGTTGCTGTCGCTGCCTGAAAAGGCGGATGACACAGACCCGATCCGGCCTGACAGCCGAAGAGATGAAACGCGCCGTGCGGATGCCCGGCGCGTTTTTTATTGCCCTGCTGCGATTTCCATCACCTCAAGCCCTGCGTGCATATGGGCCGACGTCGTAAAACTATTCCTTGAAGGCCCTGTTTGCCTGTACCATCTTCCAGATGGGAATTCGTTTTTACGAACAGGACGTTGGGCGGGACATTATGAAAATCACAACAAAAATCCTGATGTGCCTCGGGCTCTGGCTGCTGGTGGCCGGCACTGTGTCGGCTATGGCAGACAGGGCACATGCACAGGCTGCCTTGGCTACAATCGCCGCCCAAAACGAAGTACAGACCACGGAAACAACCGATCCGTCCGATGATGCCTTGTCCGAGACGGCTGAAACGACCTTCAGCTATTACGACTTTCTTGATGCCGGGGTTGCACGAACCCGCGAACAGATCGCAGATACCTTTACCGGTCTTGAAACCTTTCCCGATGAAATGGCACGAACCGGTGATTTCCTGGCATCGGATATCGGCCGCAGGGGACTGATGCGCCTTGCGCTGTTTACCGTGATCTTTGTCGGTGTCGGATTGATCGTCGAATTCCTGTATCGCCGCGCTGCGGCCCCGCTTTGCAGCTATCTTGAAGCACAGCACCCCACCCGGTTTTTCGACCGGCTGCGTCAAATGGCGCTTTTATCCGTCCTGTCGCTGCTGTCTTTGACGGTCTTTGCCATCGGCTCGATCGGTGCCTTCATGATCTTTGACTGGCCCCCCCTGATGAAGGAAGCACTCCTGTCACTGCTCGCCGCGTTCTTTGTCCTGCGTCTCGTCATGATCGTGCTGCAATTCCTGTTTGCGCCACAGGCCGAAGGCCTTCGGATGATCAATGTGGATCCACAGACTGCAGCAACACTGACGCGCACCATCACCATCGCAAGTGGCGTCTCGTTATCTGCCTTTGCGCTGGCCGGGGTTTTTCGGCAATCACCGGCAATGGTAAATGGCGACATCATCCTTTTTGATATCGCGGTCGTGATCAGTGTTCTGGCCTTTTGCTTCGCAACGGTTTCGCTGGCACGTTATTTCGCCACTCACCAGCTCACGGGCGCAGTTGAAAAGATTGCCCTGCCCGTATCGCTTGCCCGTTTATGGCCCGTCTTTGTCTGCGCCTATCTGATTGCACTCGGCGCGACGACCATTCTGGCGGCAGACCGCTTCATGAAGTGCCTGCTGGCAATTGGCATAGCCTGCCTGTTTGATGCGATTTTCCGCAACATCATCGAAAGCCAGCATCGCAAAAAAGCCCGACTGGCCGAAGCTGAAGCAGATGCGATCAATGCCCGTGCCGAAGCCGCCGCGATGGAGGCCGAGGAAGAATTCAAACCTGTTCAGCCGGACCTTCCGGTCTTTACCCCGGTTCTGAAACGCGGTGTGCGGCTTCTGGCAATTGTCTTTGTCCTTGCCAGTTTCTGGCGCATCTGGGGATTTGATCGCCTTGCGCTGGCCGAGGATGCCGGGATCATTGCGCGTGCGCTTGATGCCTCGACAGAAATCATCATGATCCTGCTGATTGCCGACCTGGTCTGGTCCCTGATCAAGGCATTCCTTGACGAACGCATGAGCCAAAGCGGTGCTGGAGATGGACATGGCGACGGCGAAGGTGGCGGTACCGGGTTATCGCGGATTGAAACCCTTTTGCCGCTTCTGAAAAACTTCGCGCTTACCGTCATCGTCATCATGGTGGTGATGGTGACATTGTCAGCACTCGGCGTTGATATCGGCCCGTTGATCGCCGGTGCCGGGGTTGTTGGCCTTGCCATCGGCTTTGGCAGCCAGGCACTGGTACGTGACGTGGTCGCCGGGGTTTTCTTCCTGCTTGATGATGCCTTCCGGCTTGGTGAATATATCGAGGTCGATAACCTGCGCGGCCGGGTCGAAAATATCTCGATCCGGTCAATGCAACTGCGCCATCACCGCGGCCCCCTCCAAACCGTGCCCTTTGGCGAAATCAAATCGATCATCAACCACAGCCGCGACTGGGTGATCGTCAAACTTGAATTCCGCGTACCGTTCGAAACCGACGTCAACAAGATCAAGAAACTGGTCAAAAAGCTGTCTGCCGAACTGCTGGAAGATCCGCTGATCGGTGACAGCTTTATCGAACCGCTGAAATCGCAGGGCGTTCGCCGGATGGAAGAATTCAACATGGTGATCGGGCTTAAATATACCTCCAAGCCCGGCGAACAATTCACCATCCGCAAAACCGTCTATCAAAGCGTTCTGGCGATGTTCAAGGAAAACGGCATCCACATGGCATCCCGCAATGTGAAGGTCGATGTGCCCGACGACGCGACACCGGAACAGAAAAAAGAAGCGATTGCCGCAGCCGCACAGCAGGCATCCGAACAGATCGCCCCGCCAAAGGGCTAGTAACCCAAGGCCCGTCGCACGATCCGAAATCAAAAGCCCCGCACAGCAAACCGTGCGGGGCTTTTTGATGAGGGCTAACAAAGCAAAACGCCCGCTGTTTCCAGCGGGCGTTCTGTGTTCGTCTTCGCGAAATCCGATAAAGGATTAACGCGAGTAGAATTCGACGACCAGGTTCGGCTGCATCTGAACCGGGTACGGAATTTCTGCGAATTTCGGAACGCGAACGAAGGTGCCTTTGAAGGCCTTCGCATCAACGTCGAGATATTCCGGAACGTCGCGTTCGTTCAGGTTGGCAGCTTCCATAACCATCGGGATTTCGCGCGAAGCCTGTTTGACTTCAACAACATCACCTTCTTTAACAAGGTAAGAAGGAATGGTGACTTTCTTGCCGTTGACAAGAATGTGGCCGTGGTTAACGAACTGACGCGCTGCGAACACGGTCGGAACGAATTTCATGCGGTAGATAACGGCATCAAGACGGGTCTCGAGAATACCGACCAGCGTTTCGGAAGTATCGCCCGGACGACGCGATGCTTCTTTGTAGTAACGCAGGAACTGTTTTTCGGAGATGGAGCCGTAGTAGCCTTTAAGCTGCTGTTTGGCGAACAGCTGGGTGCCGTAATCGGTCGGCTTTTTACGGCGGGTCGCGCCGTGCATGCCCGGTGCATATTCGCGCTTGTTCAGCGGCGATTTTGCACGGCCCCAAAGGTTCACGCCAAGGCGGCGGTCAATCTTATGCTTTGCAGCAATACGTTTCGACATTTTGTAACTCTCTTTTTTAAGATCACTTTATTGTCCCGATAGTTTCCTGTTTCGGTTACCCTAAACAGGAACGGGGACGAAAACACCCGTTTCGCCCCACTTTCTCGGAAGTGAGGCGCAATATAGAGATCAAGACCGCAGAGTCAAACGAAAAGAATCACCCAAACACCAGCCTTGCCGCCATGTCCACGACCGTCACGCTTTGAATTTGCCACCCCGCATAGCAACGATCATGCCGCGAAGTGTCTGAACTTCCTGATGCGTCAGGTTGGCGCGGTTGAAAATATTGCGGATATTGCGTGCCATATTCGGGCGTTTTGCCTCCACCCGGAAGAAGCCGGAATTGTCCAGTTCCGCCTCAAGATGTTCGAACAGACGGTCAAGTTCGTCCCGGGTGGCCGGAAAGGTATCGTTCATCATCATCTGGTAGTCGGGCACATCAACACCGGCCTGCCACCATTCATACCCGATCAGCAACACCGCCTGCGCCAGATTAAGCGACGTGAAACCGGGGTTAAGCGGTACGGTTACAACCGCATCGGCCATCGAAATATGTTCGTTGCGCACACCGGTGCGTTCCGGACCGAACATGACCCCGATCTTTTCCCCACGCGAGACATTGGCACGCATTTCAGGCGCCAGCCCCTTTGGGGTAAAGACCGGCTTGATCGCGTCGCGCGTCCGCGCGGTCGTCACATAAACCCGGTTCAGATCCGCCAGCGCATCTTCTTCGCGCTCGAACACCTTGGTATTGTCGATGACAATATCAGCCCCTGATGCATTGGCCGTCGCCCGTTCATTGGGCCAACCATCACGCGGCCGCACCAGACGCAGGTCAACCAATCCGCAATTAAGCATGGCGCGCGCCGCCTTGCCGATATTATCGCCAAGCTGCGGTTCAATCAGGATGATGACAGGCGGATTGGCGATACCGCCGGTTTCGGGTCTTGCGCCATCCGGCATAGCCGCGTCTGCGACGTCGCTCATCGCTTGAATTCTCCGGTCTTTGCGTGGGGTGAAGTGCGGGCATGCCCGTCAATATTGGCGCTTCTTTACCAAAAGCCAATGCACGATGCCAGTACACATTACACACACGAATAATGCATACATTTTAAACATTTTTATTTTTATGGTGATTTTTTAATCATAAATTGTGCGGTGCATATATGCATTTCGCACGAGGGGCAGCCCCACCAACACCAGTATTATCCTTTATTTCCATAACACTACCATCATCCGAAGATACATTTCAGGTGACTGGCATATGCATTGCTTCTGTTTGATTGTGCAGCGCGCCTAGGGTTCCGGTTCCGAAAGGGATGCTGGTCCGAGAGGCGCAAGCCGGTCGACGTTTCATAGACCGGTGACACGGCGGGCCAAAATCCCGGGAGACAACTGCACAGGTTTGTCGCGCACAAGCCTTCTCCCGGTTTGTGTGCAAGAGCCTTTCTTGAATTGACTGATCCGAAGTGATCCGCAAAACAAGCAGGAGCGCACACATGTTAAAGACGTTTTTTAAAACACTTTCGTTTGCCGCCGTCCTTTCTGCCTCTCTGGCTTCCCTGCCCGCCCACGCCGAAGAAAAATCCGAATTCAAAGTCTGCTGGTCGATCTATGTCGGCTGGATGCCGTGGGGCTATCTGCAAGACAGCGGCATCATGAAAAAATGGGCCGACAAATACGACATCTCGGTCGATATCGTGCAGATCAATGATTACGTTAAATCAATCAACCAATATACCGCCGGCGAATATGACGGCTGCTCCATGACCAATATGGACGCGCTTTCGATCCCGGCCGGTGGCGGGGTTGATACCACCGCCCTGATTGTTGGCGATTATTCCAACGGCAATGACGGTATCATCCTGAAAGACGCAACCGACCTTGCCGCCATCAAGGGGCAGAATGTCAATCTGGTCGAACTTTCCGTTTCCCATTATCTACTGGCACGCGCCCTTGAGAAAGTAGGTCTGTCTGAACAGGACGTCACCGTCGTCAATACATCCGATGCCGACATGATCGCGACCTATGCCACCGATGATGTAACATCTGTCGTGACGTGGAACCCGCTTCTATCGGAAATCGCCGCCAACGATAATGCAACGCTTGTCTTTGACAGTGCGGGCATTCCCGGCGAAATCATCGATATCATGATGGTCAACACCGAAACCCTTGCCAACAATCCGGCATTTGGCAAGGCACTGGTCGGTGCATGGTATGAACTGATGGGCATCATGGCATCCGACACGGACGAAGGCATTGCCGCACGCACTGCAATGGCCGAAGCATCTGGAACCGATCTTGCCGGATATGACGCCCAGCTTGCCAGCACGGCGATGTTCTTTACCCCGGACAAGGCCGTTGAATTCACCAAATCAGCCGAGCTTCCCGAAACCATGAAATTCGTCGCCGAATTCCTGTTCGACAAGGGCATCCTTGGCGAAGGCGCACCAAGCCCGGAATTTGTCGGCGTCAGCTTCCCGGACGGCAGCATCTATGGCGACAGCGCCAATGTGAAACTGAAATTCGACACGACCTATATGGAAATGGCCGCCAAGGGCGAACTTTGAGCGCAGCGTGTTCGCGTCACCACGCGCTTTGCTGATTAATGCTGTTTAACTCTGTCGGCCATCCGGCCCGGTAACATTCATTGCACCGGTTGCTTCGGGTTCGGATGGCCGACCTTTGTGAACTTTGCCCCGTTTTGACACCTATACCGTTTTTGCAATTGCAAGGTGACGGCCATGCGTATCATCAACCGCACTCTTTCAAGACGCGCGGCCATATTGCTGGGTTCGACCCCGTTTGCGCTTTTGATCGGGGCCTATGCCATCGCAAGCCATCTGCGACGGATCGATAATCCGGCGGACAAACTGCTGCCGTCACTAAGCAGCATGGGGGATGCGATCTGGCGCATGGGGTTCGAGGCCGACAAACGGTCGGGCGATTATCTGCTGTGGCTTGATACGGTCGATAGCCTGTCGCGCCTTACGGTTGGTATTTTCATTTCCACCCTGCTTGCCGTCGGGCTTGGCATTTCCATCGGCTTCATTCCGCATATCAGGCGCGGGCTGGCACCGTTTGTCGCCACCCTGTCACTGATCCCACCGATTACCATTCTGCCAATCCTGTTCATCATTTTCGGATTGGGCGAAACATCCAAGGTGATGTTGATTATGATCGGCACCGCCCCCGTCATGATCCGTTGCGTGTCGCAGGCGGTGATGGAAATCCCGCGCGAACTGATCATCAAGGCAGAAACGCTGGGCGCATCAACATGGCAAATGATCACGCGCGTGGTCTTGCCGCAAGTCATGCCCAAACTGATCACCGCCATCCGGCTTGGCCTTGTCCCGGCGTGGATATTCCTGATTTCGGCCGAGGCCATCGCATCCACGAGCGGCCTTGGCTATCGCATCTTTCTGGTCCGCCGTTACCTGGCGATGGATGTGATCCTGCCTTATGTAGCCTGGATCACGCTTCTGGCCTTTATTCTTGATCGCCTGCTGCTGATGGCATCGCGCAGGGCTTTTCCGTGGAACCACCTTTCGGGGGATAGTCTGTGATGCGCGACCCGAAATTCATGATCCGCAACCTGAGCAAGTCTTACGGCGAATATCCGGTACTTGAACGCATCAATCTGGATATCGAAGCCGGGGCGTTTTGCACGCTGGTCGGGGCATCGGGCTGTGGCAAATCGACCTTTTTGCGCATGCTGCTGTCCCAGGAACTGCCAAGTGGCGGTGATATCCTGATGGATGGCGCCCCATTGCCGCAACAACCGACACCTGATCGCGGCATCGTATTTCAGCGTTATTCGGTTTTTCCGCATCTGACCGTTGCCGAAAACCTGATGATCGGGGCGGAATTTGCCGCACGCAAATTGACCGGCCGCCTGTTTGGCCGTGCCCGCAAAAAGGCCCGCGACGACGTTGCCGAATTGCTTGAAACAATCGGCCTGTCACCGGCGGCCAACAAATATCCCAGCCAGCTTTCGGGTGGCATGCAGCAACGCCTTGCCATTGCGCAGGCCCTGACGATGAAGCCCGGCGTGCTGCTGCTCGACGAGCCGTTTGGCGCGCTTGATCCGGGTATTCGCAATGACATGCATGAATTGCTGCTGGGCCTTTGGAAGGCGCATGACATGACGATTTTCATGGTCACGCACGACATCCACGAGGCCTTCAAACTCGGCACAAGGATGCTGGTGTTTGACAAGCTGCGCGACGATCCGGTCACACCCGAAGCCTATGGCGCGACCATCACATATGACCTGCCGATTGATCTGTCTGCGGCACCGGTTCCCGGTGCCAATGGCGAAACCGATGAAACCGACGGCATGAATTTCTCGGCCGCCCTGATGGCGACCACACCCGTTCCCTGATCTCGAACCCGAAAGCCAACCCAACAAAGACTGACGCAACCCGAAGGAAACAACCATGCGCGATTTCTTTGCCCCCCAAAATGTCCGCCGACATCGCGTGGCCGGAACATTGCCCGCCCCCAATGCAACCCGCCATCACCACCCGAATTTCGACAAGCTGCAATTGCGCGGATGGAAATCGGCGGAAAAAGAAGCCCTGCTGCCATCAGCCGCCTGGGAAAAGGAAAAGCAGTGGGCGCTTCGCATGGGTCTGACCGGGTCCGATTGCCTGACTGATAAATCAATTCCGACCTTTGCCCGGGGTGAACTGCCCCATTATGCCGGGATCAATACCTTTCTGAAAGCGCCCTATATCGAAGACGTTACCAAGGTCGGCGCCTATGATGCAGCCGTGATCGGTATCCCGTTTGACGGTGGCACGACATACCGGCCCGGCACGCGTTTCGGCCCGCAGGGGGTTCGCAAGATATCCGCCCTTTACACGCCCTATAACTATGAAATGGGGGTCGATCTTCGCGAACAGATGACGCTGTGCGATGTGGGCGATGTTTTCACCATCCCGGCCAATATCGAAAAGACCTTTGACCAGATCACGCGCGCGGTCAGTCACGTCGCATCCAGCGGCGCGCTGCCGATCATGATCGGTGGCGATCATTCCATCGGCTTCCCGTGCGTGCGCGGCATTGCGCAATGCACATCCAAACGCATCGGTATCGTGCATTTCGACCGTCATATCGACATTCAGGAAAAGGACCTTGATGAACGGATGCATACCACGCCGTGGTTCCATGCCACCGATCTGGTCAATGTTCCGGCGGTGAACCTTGTGCAGGTCGGCATTGGTGGCTGGCAGGTCCCGCGCGAAGGGGTCGAAGTTGCGCGCAATCGCAATACCAACATCTTCACCATGCGCGATGTCGAGGAACTCGGACTTGCCGAAACCGCGGCACGCGCGCTTGAACTGGCATGGAAGGATGCTGATGCTGTCTATATCTCGTTTGATATAGACAGTGTCGATTGCGGGTTCGTTCCGGGCACCGGCTGGCCGGAACCTGGCGGCTTCCTGCCGCGCGAGGCACTGGAACTTGTATCGCTCGTCGCCGCCGAAGGCATTTGCGGGCTTGAGGTCGTTGAGGTTTCCCCGCCCTATGACTGCTCGGACATTACCGCCCTTCTGGCAACGCGCGTGATTGTCGATGTGCTGGGCACACTGGTGTCGCACGGCAAAATGGGATCGCATCGCGGCATCATCGACAAACCGGTAAGCATCCCCGCCGGCCCGGATGTGGAGTAACCCGATGCCCCATGATCATCCCCACACCCACACGCATCATCAACATGATCACGACCACCATCATCATGATGTCGGGCAAAACCACTCACACGGACCGGGGCATAATCACGCCCCGGACCACGATCACCTGCATTCGCATGTCCACGGCCAAAGCGACGCCGACCATGCCGAAGAATTACAGGTCCTGTCCTCAAGCTTCGTCGAAGGCTTCCGCAAGGCCGATGACAAGGCAAGCTACCTTCGCCTTGCCGACATCCCGTTTCAAAAGACCGGCAAGGACGGCCTGACCATGCATCTGGTCGATGCCAGAATCACCACGCACTGGCAAATCGGCACCGCCTGCCCGGCCTTTGCCACCCGCGAACTGGCCTATCTGCCGTTTCCCGGCAGCATGATCGAGGAACGCGAAACCATGACATTCACCTATGTGTCGATGACCGAACGCTCCGATATCGATTTGCTAAGCTTCACGGCCGAACGCTTCGGACATGCGCACAATCATGACCACCTGCATCACCATCACAGCTAAACAAAAAGGGCGCGGATCAAACCGCGCCCTTTTGCAATTTTATCGCCTAAACCAACAGTCACGCATGCTGGCTACGCACGCCGGACTTGAACAGTTTATAGGTGATCGAATCCCGAAGCGCGTTATAGGACGCCTCGATAATGTTGGTTGAAACACCAACTGTTGACCAACTATTGCCCTCGGCATCGCGGCTTTCGATCATGACGCGGGTGACTGCGCGCGTGCCATCACCACGTGTTATGATGCGGACCTTATAGTCGATCAGTTCGATCTGCTGCACGGCTTCGACATATTCCGGCACGGTCAGAAGCACCTTGCGCAATGCCGCGTCAAGCGCGTTGACCGGGCCATTACCCTCGGCCACGGACATGAACTGCCCGTCACCAACCACGACCTTGACTGTCGCTTCGGACATGGTGATGACCTGTTCGTCCTGCTCATCCACCCAGCGGCGTTCGTCAATCACGCGGAACGATGTCACACGGAAATAGCGGTCAAGCTCGCCCAGTGCCTTGCGCGCCAGAAGTTCGAAACTTGCTTCGGCACCGTCATAGGCATAACCATCAAATTCGCGTTGCTTGACCGCTTCGACAAGCTTGCCAACCGCATCAGATTTCGGATCGACCTCGACCCCGATTTCACGGAACCGGGCCAGAATGTTTGAACGCCCCGCCTGATCCGACACAAGGATATGACGCTGGTTTCCGACAAGCTCCGGCTCGATATGCTCGTAACAGGCCGGATTCTTTTCCACGGCGGACACATGCAATCCGCCCTTATGCGCGAATGCACTATCCCCGACATAGGCCGCCTGACGGGTAGGCTCGCGGTTAAGCCGTTCATCAAGGATGTGCGAAATCCGGCGGAGATGGGCTAGCTGTTCGTGTGAAATGCCAACGTCATAGCCCATCTTCAGCATCAATGTCGGGATGATCGAAATCAGGTTGGCATTGCCGCACCGCTCACCCAGACCATTCAACGTACCCTGCACCTGCCGTGCCCCGGCACGAACCGCCGCCAAAGAGTTCGCCACCGCATTCTCGGTATCGTTATGGCAGTGAATGCCGACATTCTCGCCCGGAACATGGGAACAAACATCGGTGACAATGTCGAAAATCTCATCGGGCAGAGTGCCACCATTGGTATCGCACAGGACAACCCAGCGCGCACCGGCCTCGTAGGCCGCCTTGATTGCGGCAAGAGCATAGTCGCGGTTGGCCTTGTAGCCATCAAAGAAATGTTCCGCATCGAACATGACTTCGGAAACCTGGCTTTTGAGATGTGCGATGGATTCCGAAATCATCGCAAGGTTCTCCGAAAGCTCGATCCCGAGCGCCTCGGTCACCTGAAAATCCCAGCTTTTACCGACCATGCAAACAATCGCCGCGCTTTGTGCAAGCGTCGTCAATCCCGGATCGTTTGATGCCGAACGCCCCGCGCGCCGCGTCATGCCAAATGCCGTCAGTTTCGAATTTTTAAGTTTCGGTGGATTGGCAAAGAATGCGTCATCGGTGGGGTTTGCACCTGGCCAACCGCCTTCAATATAGTCAATCGACAGCTCGTCCAGTGCCTTGGCAATTGCGGTTTTGTCCGCTGCCGAAAAATCCACGCCCTGGGTCTGCTGCCCGTCGCGCAAGGTACTGTCGTATAGATAGACGCGCTTGTCTGACATATTCATTCCAAAACTGATCGATCTTCTCTTGTTCCGGCATGTGCCGGACGGTCTGGCAAATTGCCGCAAAACCGTCATTTACGCAACCGCATTACAAGACATGCCAATTATGCGCTGCTTTTTGCCCAAAATCGCCTAATTGCCCACCTTTAGGATAGCAAACCTGTCCCCCTGAATGGTTGTAAAGGCATGGTAGTAATGATTAACTCTACCATACATTGTGAAGTGACTGGGAATACACCCCCCATTTCTTCGGGCTTCGCATGGATAGGGACACCAAGATGGCATTGAAAGCCGCCGAAGATTTTGACGTTATGCTGCTTGCGGGTCTGACTTGGCACCGTGCCGGCAAAAACAGCTGGACGGCGTCCGACCGTTTCGCCGCTTACACGATCTTTCTCGAACCTGATGACCGCTGGTACGGTCAATGGGAACGTGACGGCGAAAAAACGGCGGCGGACTGGTCCTGTCCTACCCTTGAAACCTTTGCCGAATATATGGTCGACAACGCCCGTCGCCAGAATATCGACGGCATGGATTGAAATTCGCCTCCCCTGTTGGCCGCGCTGCCATCAGAAGCGTCCCACGTGCACACCCCGAAACTCGGATTAGATGATTAATCTACCTCCCCCCGCCGAGTTGTTGCACATATGACGGCCTGTCTCCCCCGGACAGGCCGTTTCTTTTAAGCCCGCGCATTTCTGTCCTTGCGTTTGGCTTCATACCGCTTATGTGTGACCCATCCAGATATTCATAAGACAAGGCACAATTCATGAGCAACGGCATCCCGATGCAGATCGATATCGTCTCCGACGTTGTCTGCCCCTGGTGCATCATCGGCTACAAAAACCTTGAACAGGCGATTGAGCGTCTGGACGGTCAGGTCGACATCAAACTGCGCTGGCACCCGTTCGAACTGAACCCGGATATGGGTCCCGAAGGCCAGAACCTGTCGGAACATATCAAGGAAAAATACGGCCTGACCCCGGATCAAAGTGCGGAAAATCGCGACCGTATTTCGATGATGGGTGAAAATGTCGGCTTTGACATCCGCTTTAGCTCGGACAGCCGCATCTACAATACCTTTGATGCGCACCGAATGCTTTATTGGGCGGGCAAGGAAGGCAAACAGACCGAATTGAAACTGGCCCTGTTCCGCGCCTATTTCCAGGAAGGCGAAAATCCCGGCGATCACGGCGTGATCAAACGCGCCGCCGAGGAGGTTGGTCTGTCACCGGAAAAGGCAGACGAAATTCTTGGTAGCGACATGTTCGCCAAGGAAGTCCGCGCCGAAGAGGAAGAATTCCGCAATGCCGGTATTTCATCGGTTCCGACCTATGTCGTGAACGGCAAATACGCCATTTCCGGCGGCCATCCGCCCGAAGTTTTCGAACAGGCATTGTCCGAAATCGCCCGTCAGGTCGAGGTTGCCGACGACGAAGTCATTTTTGAAGACTGATACCGTCATCGGATATGATCATCAAAAGCCCCGGTTGCCTTTTGCACCGGGGCTTTTGCATTCTCGACAGAACTACAGCCGGGGCGTACAGTTTTCATACCGCCACCACGGCATGTTTGCCACCATGTTTGACAAAGGATCGCCCCATGATCGACTTTGCCGATATCGCCCCCTATTTGCCGGGAATATTTCTTGCCTATGCCGCCCTTCTGATGGGCTTGATCAGCCCCGGCCCTGCCTTGTTGGGTCTGATGGGTGTCTCGCTTGAACGCGGTCGCCGTGCCGGTCATTGCTTTGCCATCGGGATCGGAACAGGTTCGCTTTGCATTGGCATTCTGACCCTGACGGGTCTGTCCGCCCTTCTGGCAAGCTGGGCTGATGCCATGACCATCATTCGCATTGCCGGCGGGATTTATCTTTTATGGATGGCTTTCAAGGCATTTCGTTCCGCTTTCCGGCCCGCCCAACCGGCTGGCGATGCCATTGCGCGCGACAATAAAACCATCTCGCCGGTCGGGTATTTCAGTCGTGGACTGAGCCTTCACCTGACAAATCCCAAGGCAATCCTGACATGGATTGCCATCATCTCCATCGGCTTTGCCGATGGCACGCCACTTTGGGTAGGATGGGTGATCGTGATTGGCTGTGGCACGATTTCAACCGTGGTACATTTCGCCTATGCCACCGCCTTTTCCACCGCCCCGGCGATTTCGCTGTATCGTCGGGCGGCACGCTGGATCAATGGTTTGCTGGGTGTGTTCTGGTATTCGCCTGCTTGCCGGGCGTTAAATCGCGCGGCACGAACTCTAGTCATCCCCGCCGGTATCAAGCAATGACCGGCGGGTGACACCGCTTTTCTGATCCATCCAGCCGCCAAGCACCGTCAACCAGACAGCAATCAGGGGCAGCAGCGCGATATTCTGGTCCATCACCCATAATGTCCCGCTGGACAGTACACACCACACCAACGGCACAGGCAACAGGACCCAGCGCCACGACCCGCGCGCCAGCAGGATAAAGCCAAGTGTTCCGATTGCCGTCGGATCGGCGGCACTACCAAACAGTTCCGCCTGTATCAGGTCACGCCCTTCGATCAGACCGACAAAGGGATAGACGAAAATCGCAATCGCGATCATCACCACCCCGGCAATGCTGGAAAAATCACCGCGCCAGCCAAATCGCAACGGCATCCGGCGCGCGGCAAACATCACCATCAACAATGCCTCTGTGATAAATGCCGGAATGAAATAAGGGATTATCCAGTTGATCGGCTGGTAATAATACCAAAGGAAGCCCGCAGTCACCCAGCCCCAGATCATCGCCAACAGCACAAGCGCCAACCGGTTGCCGCGATTGCCGTACCGGATGGAAAGGCCAAAGGTGATGATCCCTGCTACCAATGCGGCGGTAACCGCCAGCCACCATGTGGTATTCAGCGTTTCAAACAGCCGGTAATAAACGCGCGGCGAAAACAGCAGAAAATCTGCCAGACTGTAGCTCCACCACTCGCTCATCACAGAACCCCGATCACGGCAGCAATACGTTGGCGCATGTCGTCATCGGGCATTGGGCCGGTGGCCGCCTGCATGTTTTCCATGGCGTGCATCGGCTGTGTCGTTGCCGGGATCGGACAGGTCACCGCCGGATGGGAAATCAGATACTTCAGAATCAACTGCGCCCAGCTTCGCACTTCGATCTCGGCGGCAAAGTCCGGCAGTTTTTCACCTTCAAGCCGATCAATCAGATGGCCGCCCTGAAACGGTCGGTTGACGATCACGGCAATTCCGCGTTCCGAAGCCAGCGGCAGCAGGTAATCCTCGACCTTGCGATCCACCGGGTTATAGGTGACCTGTACGAAATCAAGCGGCGTGTTTTTCATCACCGCGATCAGATCATCGGTGCGTCTGCCATGCGACGTCGTCACGCCGACATAACGCAGTCGTCCGGCATCCTTCATATCGAACAGAAGCGGCAGATTGTCGTTGATCCCCACCAGATTATGGACCTGCAACAGGTCAAACTTTTCGATGTTCCAGTAATCAGATGTTTCGGCGATCTGTTCTGCACCGTCATCCGACGTCCAGACCTTGTCGGTTGAAAATACCCGATCACGCGCTCCCAGTTTATCAAGCCCGTAACCAATCACATCCTGGGACGATCCATACATCGGCGAACTGTCGATCATCCGTCCGCCTCCGTCAAAAAAGGCCTGCATGACATTGGCGCACTGGTCGCGCAAAACCGGATCATTGCCGACATTAAACGTGATCCAGCTACCCAGACCAACCGCCGGGATCATTTCACCCGTTGACGGGATCGGCTTTTTGATCACATCAAGAACCGCACGATTATCAAGCGTTTGCGCCCAAAGCGGTTTGATCGCGCCAAGGCCCGCTGTTGCGCCAATTGCCGTCGCACCGCGCAGGAAATTCCGTCGACCCAGTAAAAACATCGCAATCCCAACATTGTCGTTTCGAACCGGTCACAGGATAGAAGGTGGTCAGAATGTCATGTCTGCGCAACTGCAAGCTGTTGCACAAACTGGCAAAAAATTTACGCTTGACCTAAAGTACACTCCAGCAGCTAGCCTTTTGAAAGTTCCCCAAGCTGAAAGGTGACCGACATGATGATTGGTGAAGTCTCGGCCAAAAGCGGTTTGCCCATTCATACGCTGCGCTATTACGAAAAAATCGGTCTTGTGCCCAAACCATCCCGCGATGCGGGCGGCCGACGGTACTATGACCCGGAAATTCTCGATTGGCTGACTTTCATAAGCCGGCTTAAGGATCTTGGCATGCCGATCCGCGACCGGGTCCGGTTTGCCCGTCTGCGCAGCGAAGGCGAACAAACGGTTGGCGAACGGCGCGAACTTCTTGAAATCTATCGGACCGGGTTGGCCCAGAAAATCGCCGAACTGACCGAAACCCTCGAAGTGCTCGATTACAAAATCGCCAATTACGACGAAATCGGCCGCAAGAAAACGGCCTGACCTCAAAAATACCTTACAGGAGCCCCTTATGACTGAACATAAAAGCGCGCTCGACGCCGGGCGCGATGTTGTCGCACGTCTGAACCCGCCGCTTGAAGGTGCCTTGGCCGAAAAATACGATACCCTGGTGCCCGGATTTGCCGAAAGTCTTGTTGAATGGGCCTATGGCCGTCATTACGCCCGGCCCAACCTTGATCTGAAAACCCGTCAGCTCTGCACGATTTCCGCCCTGACGGTTCTGGGCGGGCAAACCGCACCGCAGCTTAAGGTCAATATCAGACATTCTCTTGCTGCCGGGGCGACACGCGAAGAAATCATCGAAGCGATCTGGCAGATGGCGGTTTATGGCGGTCTTCCCGCCGCGATCAACGGCCTGAATGCCGCACAGGAACTGTTTGACGAACTGGACGCCACCGCCAATTAAAGCAAAAAGGCACCGCAGGTCTCCCTGCGGTGCCTTTTCCAATTCAAATCCGACGGATCAAACGCGCTTCCAGCTCGTACCGTCCTTGAAGTCTTCAAGCAGGATACCACGCGCCAAAAGATCGTTTCTGATCTGATCGGCGGTGGCAAAGTCGCGGTTTTTCTTCGCTTCGGCACGCTGCTGGATCAGACTGTCAATCTCGGCAGCTTCATCTTCATCGGCAGAACCGGTGAACCAGGCTTCCGGATCATTTTCCAGAATCCCCAGCAACTTTGCCGCCGCCAGAACACGGCCCTTGGCTTCGGCCTTATCATACTTCTTCGTCGCCTTGTTAAGTTCGGTCACCAGTTCATGGAATTCCGAAATCGCCAGCGGCGTATTAAGATCATCACACAGCGCATTCAGAACAGATTCCGGCACCGGAGTGTTTTCCGGTTCGATATCGGTGGTCTGGCGAAGGGCAGTATAGAACCGATCCAGCGCCTCTTTGGCCTGACGCAGGTTTTCTTCGGTCCAGTTGATCGGCTGATGATAGTGGGTTCCCAGCATCGCCAGACGGATCGCCTCGCCCGGCCAGCTTTCGAGCAATTCATGCACGGTGACAAAGTTGCCAAGCGACTTGGACATCTTTTCACCTTCGACCATCAGATGGCCGTTATGCATCCAGTATTTGGCGTAACTAGAACCCTTGTTCGCGCAGCAGCTTTGCGCGATTTCGTTTTCATGATGCGGGAAAACCAGATCCGATCCGCCGCCATGAATGTCGAAATTCGCGCCCAGATAGCGCGTCGACATGGCAGAGCACTCAATATGCCAGCCCGGACGTCCGCGGCCCCATGGGCTTTCCCAGCCCGGCGTCTCGTCATCGGATGGTTTCCAAAGCACAAAGTCCGCCGGGTCCTTTTTATAGGGGGCGACTTCAACCCGGGCACCGGCGATCATTTCCTTGCGGTCGCGACGCGACAGTTTGCCGTATTCTTCATACTGGCCAACGGAAAACAGTACGTGCCCTTCGGCGGCATAGGCAAAGCCCTGTTCGATCAGGCTTTCGCACATCGCGATCATTTCTGCGATATGTTCGGTCGCGCGCGGTTCGATATCGGGCTTGGCGGCATTAAGCGCGCCCATATCATCCAGATATGCCTGATGGGTACGTTTGGTGATTTCCGAAATGGGCTCGCCACTTTGGCGGGCACGTTCGTTGATCTTGTCATCAACGTCGGTCACGTTGCGCACATAGGTCACGTTTGGATAGATATGGCGCAATACACGCACCAGCGTATCAAACACCACAACAGGCCGAGCATTACCGACATGGGCATAGTCGTAAACCGTCGGGCCGCAGACATAAAGCCGGACATGGTTGGCATCGATCGGCTCGAACACCTGCTTTTCGCGGCTTAATGTGTCATAGATACGCAATGTCGTCTTGGTCATGTTTTCGGTCCATATGGCTTGTGTTTTCGGGTTTGCGGGATATTTCCGGCGGTCAAAGCTGTTTGCTTTAGACCGCCTTTCCACAAAGCCGCTCACACGCCTTTTCACGTCCGATCAGAACCAGCATCGCTGACATTTCCGGGCCATGTTCACGCCCCGTCAACGCCTTACGCAGCGGCATGAAAAGATCCTTGCCCTTGCGGCCGGTCGCATCCTTGATCGCACCGGTCCATGCTTTCCAGCTGGTTGTGTCAAGGTCGCCTTCGGGCAGCATATCGGCCGCCTGCTTTAAAAATTCTGCATCGGCGTCGTCAATCTGCGGGATGACCTGTTTGGTGATCACATCCCACCATTCAACCGCTTCTGCCACGCGCCAGCAATTACCGCGCACCGCATTCCAGAATTCTTCGGATGCGTCGCCCAGGCCAAGGGCCTCAAGCTTTGGCTTTGCCGTTTCAAACGACATGTCATGAATGACTTTTTCGTTCAGGCTGGCAAGTTCCGCCGGATCAAATTTCGGGGTCGAACGGCCATAATGCGACAGATCGAATTTGCCCAGAACCTCGGTCAGGGTCGCCGGTTCGATCTTGTCCGATGCACCAAGCCCGGTCAGAAGCCCGACAAGTGATGCGACCTCGAACCCGTCATTGCGCAATTCACGCAGCGAAAGGCTGCCCAGACGTTTCGACAACTGCGAACCACCCGGCCCCGCCAAAAGCGGCATATGGGCAAATTCAAGCGCACCGGGCTTACCACCCATCGCCATATAAAGCAGGATTTGCGACACCGTATTGGTCACATGGTCCTCGCCGCGGATAATATGGGTAACACCCATTTCAAGGTCATCAACCACGGAGCCAAGCATATACAGCAGCGATCCGTCTTCGCGGATTAGAACCGGATCGGACACATGTTCGGTATCGAACGTGCAAATTCCGCGCGTCAGGTCATCCCATTCAACCACGCCATCGGTCAGAAGGAAGCGCCAATGCGGTTTGCGCCCTTCCGCTTCAAGATGGGCGATTTCATCATCCGAAAGCGTCAATGCCTTGCGGTCATAGATGAAGGGCTGATGACGCTGGCGGGCGGCCTTGCGTTTCCAGTTCAGTTCGCCTTCGGTTTCATAGCACGGATAAAGCATGTTGCGCGATTTCAGGTCGTCAATCGCCGCGTCATATTTATCCTGACGCAGGCTTTGACGTTCTTCGCGGTCCCAGTCGATACCAAGCCATTTCAGGTCTTCACGGATCGCATCGACATATTCGTCTTTGGAACGGACCGGATCGGTATCGTCAAAGCGCAGGATAAACTCGCCGCCATGTTTACGGGCATAAAGCCAGTTCATCATGGCAACACGGGCATTACCGACGTGAAGAAGCCCGGTCGGGCTGGGTGCAAATCGCAGGACAGGTTTTGTCATTTCAAACTTTTTTCAGGTCACTAAATTCGTGAAACCGTTGGTAATCGGATAGCGGCGGTCGCGGCCAAAGGCACGCGGGGTGATCTTGACCCCAGGTGGTGCCTGTCGGCGTTTATATTCCGCCCGGTCAAGCAACCGCCAGACCCGGCGCACCGTGGCCTCGTCATGGCCGCTTTCGACAATCTCGGAAACAGACCGTTCGCCTTCAATCATCTGATGAAGGATATCATCAAGAACGTCATAAGGCGGCAGGCTATCTTCGTCTTTCTGATCCGGGCGCAGTTCGGCCGATGGCGGCTTGGTAATGATCCGTTCCGGGATCACCATACCATCCGGGCCAAGCGCGCCCGCCGGATGATGGGCATTACGCCAATGGCAAAGCGCAAACACAGTCGTTTTGTAAAGGTCCTTCAAAACCGAATAGCCACCGCACATGTCACCATACAGCGTGGCGTAGCCGACCGACATTTCTGACTTGTTACCCGTCGTCAGAACCATATGGCCGAACTTGTTTGAAAGCCCCATCAGGATGATCCCGCGTGAACGGGCCTGAATGTTTTCTTCGGTAATGTCCGGGTCACGGCCTTCGAATGCCGGGCCAAGCATCTGTTCGAATGCACCCATGGCAGGCCCGATATTGATGCTTTCAATGCCGGTTTTTAGCATCCCGGCGCATTGTTCGGCATCCTCAAGGCTTTCCTTGGACGTATAGGGCGACGGCATCATCACCAGCCGCACCCGATCCGCCCCCAGCGCATCAACAGCAATGGCCGCCGAAAGCGCGCTATCGATCCCGCCCGACATGCCAATCACAACACCGGGGAACCGGTTTTTATTCACATAATCCCGAAGCCCCAGAACCAGTGTCTGGTAAATTGCATCAAGCCCGCTTGGATATTCGGCCTTTGGTGCATTTGCATCGCACCGCCACCCGCCGTCTTCACCGCGCGACCATGTGCTGGTGACGACATCCTCGGCAAAGCCCGGCAGGGCCACGGCCAAGGAACCGTCACCGTTAAGGCCAAACGAACCGCCGTCAAACACCAGTTCGTCCTGGCCACCAACCTCGTTGCAGTAAATCATCGGAACGCCGGATTCACGTACCCGGTCCGCAATCAGGTTACGACGCAGATCACCCTTGTCGGCCTCGAACGGTGATCCGTTCGGCACCAGGAAAATTTCCGCCCCGCGATCTTTCAGATGGGCGATAACCTTTGGCGTCCAGACATCCTCGCAGATCGGCACACCAAGTTTCACCCCGCGGAAGGACACGACATCGGGCATCGGTCCGGCGCTAAAGACGCGCTTTTCATCAAACACGCCATAATTCGGCAGGTCGTTTTTCGCCCGCACCGTTTCGATCTTGCCCTGATCAATCAGAAGGACCGCGTTAAAGCGTTCCCCGTCAATATCCCACGGTGTCGTCAGCAACAGGGCCGGGCCGTTTTTGAGGGCCTTGGTGCGTTCGCAGATATCATCGACCGCATGGCGCAGATGGCGCATGAAGGCAGGCTTCATTACCAGATCCTCGGGCGGATAGCCGGACAGAACCAGTTCGGAATAAAGGACAATATCCGCGCCCTGATCAGCCGCAGTTTCCCAGGCAGCCACAACTTTCTCGGCATTCCCGGCAACGTCGCCGACAATGGGGTTAAGCTGGGCAATTGCGATGGCAAGCATATTTGTCATGATGTTGGAATAGGAGGCGTCCGGTTTGGTGTCAATTGCCGAATGCGCAAAGCAGGGCAAACCACATCGATACAACAGACCGGAACATCATTTTATCCCATATCACAGGGCAAGGGCCGCGTCGATTTCGTCCTGGCTCATGGTTTTGGCCGATCCATGGATAATGCCGCTGGCGACATCCATGAAACGCTGCAATGACAACGTCACCGTACCTGCTGTTTCACGCAGAAGCCCCTCGTTACCCTCGGCAATCAGCACTTCAAGCTGCTCGTTGGCACGAAACACGATGGCATTCATATGTTCGATGGTTTCCTCGAACGGACGGCGGAACCGTTCGGGCACATGGTCATAAGCCTCTATCGCCAGTTCCTTGTCGGAAAACGCACTGTCGCGGAAATGGTCCTGATAGCTTTTAGGTGCCCATTCCTTGCAGTCCTCAAGCATGTCGGGCATGTCCGGAACCATCTCCAGAAGCATCACGATTTCGTTGAAATGGTTCAGGTAATCGGTCGCAAGCAGTGTCGTCGAGGAAATGTTTGTTCCCTCCACTTTCTTCTGCCATTCGGCGAAATCCGCCTCATCCACCATGTTCTGTGCGACCTCATTGTTTCACATCATGTCTTGTCAGCGCACAGTAATGCCGCGCGATTCTCTATACTTAAGGATGTTGCCCGCATCAGTGTAGGGGCAAAATGCATACATCGGGACAGAATTAACGAAACAGTCCCCGAATGCGCTCCCTTTAAATAGAGCAACTCTTATATTCAACCCTCAAAGGACGCATCCCCTATAAATAAAGGCGCCCGGTTGCCCGGACGCCTTTATCAGTTCACGCATTCAGATGGTCAATTATGCCGACGCAGCAAGCTGTTCTGCACGAACGCTGTCACGTTCTTTTTTGATCATTTCGGCCATCAGGAACGCAAGTTCAAGCGCCTGCCCGCCATTCAGGCGCGGATCGCAATGGGTGTGGTAACGATCCGAGAGGCTATCGACGGTCACTTCACGTGCGCCGCCAATGCATTCGGTCACATCCGTGCCGGTCATTTCAAAATGAACGCCACCGGCATGGGTACCTTCGGCCTTGTGCACGTCAAAGAACGATTTGACTTCCGACAGGATCGCATCGAACGGACGGGTTTTATACCCGTTCGCCGCCTTGATCGTGTTGCCATGCATCGGATCGCAGGACCAGACAACCTTGCGGCCCTCTGCCTTGACCCGCTGCACCAGACGGGGCAGGTGATCCTCGACCTTACCTGCGCCCATGCGTGCGATCAGGGTCAGACGACCGGCTTCGTTTTTCGGGTTCAGGGCATCGATCAGACGGATCAGGTCGTCTTCTTCAGTAGTCGGACCACATTTCATGCCAATCGGGTTGTTCACACCGCGCATGAATTCAACATGCGCCCCGTCAAGCTGACGGGTACGGTCGCCAATCCACAACATATGCGCTGAGCAGTCATACCAGTCGCCGGTCAGACTGTCCTGACGGGTCAGGGCCTGCTCGTAACCCAGCAAAAGCGCCTCGTGCGAGGTATAGAAATCCGTCTCGCGCATCTGCGGTGCGGTTTCGGCGGTAATGCCACATGCCTGCATGAAGGCAACGGCCTCATCAATCTGGGTCGTCATCTTGCGATATCGTTCACCCGCGGGGCTGTTATCGACAAATGACAGGTTCCAGCGATGAATTTTGCTCAGATCGGCAAAGCCACCCTGCGCGAAAGCACGTAGCAGGTTCAAGGTCGATGCCGACTGGTTATAGGCGCGAATCTGACGTTGCGGGTCCGGAACACGGGCTTCGGACGTAAACTCGATGCCGTTGATATTGTCTCCGCGATAGCTCGGCAGTTCGACGCCATCGATGGTTTCCGTATCCGACGAACGCGGCTTGGCGAACTGCCCCGCCATACGGCCAACTTTGACCACGGGGCATGCCGCGCCATAGGTCAGAACAACCGCCATCTGCAACATGACCTTAAAGGTGTCGCGGATATTGTTCGGGTGAAATTCCTTAAAGCTTTCGGCACAGTCCCCGCCCTGCAGCAGGAATGCGTTGCCTTCGGCAACTTCGCCAAGCTTTTCTTTCAATGCGCGCGCTTCGCCAGCAAATACCAAAGGAGGATAGCTGCCGAGCTCTTGCTCTACGGCCTTGAGGGCCTGTGCATCCGGATAAGTCGGCAT
The DNA here is from genome assembly GCF_032921865.1 of Thalassospira lucentensis. Classification (NCBI taxonomy): domain Bacteria; kingdom Pseudomonadati; phylum Pseudomonadota; class Alphaproteobacteria; order Rhodospirillales; family Thalassospiraceae; genus Thalassospira; species Thalassospira lucentensis. The sequence continues at coordinate 2,478,695 of NZ_CP136684.1, read as the reverse complement.
CTGCTTCACAGGCAGGTTGCGCCAGCTATCAATGCTCCAGCTCTTGCTCATTTGCTTCCTCTCAATCCGGCATGTTCATCATGCCGTTACTATACCATATAATCAGCGTCACAGCGGATTTCCGCCCATTCAACCGGCGCTGTCAACCGGGCCAAACTTGATACGGGTTTTGCAACCGCATTTCCACCCCTTCCGTGCAATTCGCAAAGAAAAACCCGCAATTTTTTGCCAATAGCCGCAAACAACACGCAAAGTTCCACCCCAAATTACCAATTGCAGATGGATTTGAGGAGTAGCCCGTTCCCGCAAGGACGATGGAAATCCTTCGAATCCGGACATCCCGTCAAACGACACAGCAGGCACGCCCAATACTGTCAGAACAAATAGTCATCAGCATTCAATTGCGCGATCCCCCATATCGCGGCACACTGCGCGCGCCACACCTCATTGCGGAAGCCCCATGTCCATTGAAACAATTTCGATTATTGCCTGCGCCTATTTTGTGGCAGCCTTTGTAAAGGGCGCAACCGGCCTGGGGTTTTCGACATCCGCCCTGCCGATCCTGGCCCTTGGACTTGGGCTCAAGGCCGGGATGCCGCTTGTGATCATTCCGTCGCTTGTCAGCAATTCGATCATCATGGCCCAGGCCGGGCATTTCCGCGAAACCGTCAACCGGTTCTGGCCGATGTTTGTGGCAACCATCCCGGGGCTTTTGATCGGACTTGCCGTGCTTGGCATGGTCGACAGCATACTGGCCGGTGCGGTGCTCGGACTGGTTTTAATGAATTACGGGGCCATCACGCTGTTTCGTCATGGCAAACCTTTATCGGATAAAGTCGCGCGCTATCTGGCACCGGTTTCCGGTTTTGCCACGGGGCTGGTGAATGGCATTACCGGCTCGCAAGTCATGCCCGTCCTGCCCTTTTTGCTGTCATTGCGGCTTGATCCCAAACGCTTTATCCAAGCCATCAATATCTCGTTTAGCCTTTCAAGCATCGTGATGGCATTTGGCCTGACGCGGATGGGGTTGATGACACTTGAAACCGTCTGGATATCCTTGGCTGGTCTGGTTCCGGTTTATGCTGGCACCAAACTTGGCAGTGCGGTGCGCAACCGCATGGATGCCGAAACCTTCCGCAAGGTGGTTCTGGTCATGCTGATTATTTTCGGGGCGATATTGATCGGCAAATTCGCGCTGTCTCCGTCGTAAAACTTTAGCACGCTGGTGCAATGCGCCTGCCTTTGCTATCCAGTCGTGATGAAAACCGTCACCCGCCCCGCATTTGCCGAAACCGAAGAAAAGAAATCGCGCTTTCTGGCCGAACTGGTCCCTTATGACCATCTCGCGACAAGGCTTGCAGAATTGCGCGTCGCCCACCCCAAGGCCAATCACCATGTCACGGCCTATCGGTATCTGAATGACGAAAACCAGTTGATCGAGCATGGCAAGGATGACGGGGAGCCATCGGGCACATCCGGTGTTCCGTGCCTTAAGGTTCTTCAGGGGCGCGACCTGATTAATGTCGCGGTGATCGTCACCCGTTATTTTGGCGGTGTAAAACTTGGCACCGGCGGGTTGGTGCGGGCTTATAGCGGTGCTGCCAATGCGGTTTGCAGCGTTGCCGACGTCATCGATTATGTCCCGCAGGGTGAAGCAGACCTGTTTGCCGGTTTTTCCGATGCCGGAACGCTGGAGCAGGCCTGCGCACAGGATGGCATCACCGTTCTGGACCGACAGTTCGATGCCGAAGGCACATGTATGCGGATTTCGGGACCAAAGGAACTCGTGGCCGAGCTTGCCGGGCGTTTCCCGATCCATCGGAATTAGCAACTGGCGCGATCAGAACAGGATATCAGGCCCGCCGTGCGGTGCTTTGACGTTCCTGCAACTGGAAACCAAGATCGACAACGCAGCTTTCCGGACCTTCCCCATCCAGTCTTGCGCTGATCATATCAACTGCCGTTTTGCCGATCCCGTAGCGGTTTGTCCGGATGCTGGTCAGTGACGGACAGGCCGCCGCCATCATTTCAAGATCGTTGAAACCGATGATGCCGAGATCTTCGGGCACGCGCAGCCTGGCATGCTGGCAGCCGAACAGAACACCCAGCGCCATGTCATCGTTGTTGCAGAAAACCGCTTCTATATCGGGCCTTTTTTCGCGTAACGCCCCGATCAGCTCCGCACCCAGCGACGTGCTTGATGACCGGGTTGTTGTCATGAAAAGTTCCGAGTCATACCGCCCCGATGATCGCAATGCTTCGGCAAAACCTTCCATACGGCGACGTGACCGCGGATCCATCCGTGCGCCGATGAAACCGATCCTGCGATAGCCGCGCTGCAACAGGTGAAGGCCAGCCGCCCGCCCGCCTTCGAAATGCGAAAAGCCAACCATCATATCAATGGGGTCCGGATCGACTTCCATGATCTGGACCACCGGGCAATCTGCCTTTTCAAGCAAGGCGCGCGCTGCTTTGGTCTGATCGCCACCGGCAACGATCAGAGCAGCCGGACGCTGGCTCAGGAATATACGGATCAGGCGTTCTTCCTCGGCGGCGACATAACGCGAATTGCCAAGCTGTACCTGAAGCGGTCCCTGTTCGAGCTCGTCATAAATCGCACGCAGGGTATCGGCAAACACGTTGTTGGTCAGCGACGGCACGATCACGCCAACAATGTTGGAACGCGAGGATGCCAGCGCACTGGCATGGGAATGGGGAACGTAATCAAGCTTGCGAACCGCGGCATCAATACGTTCACGCAATGCTTCGGAAACCTTGGCCGGATCACGCAAGGCCCGTGAAACGGTGATCGTGCTGACACCGGCCCTGTCGGCCACATCAGCGATGGTCGGCCGTCCGGCCCCTCTGCGTTTTCTCATGTTTCCCTTCTCATACCTTCTTCCTCATATCCGCGATCCGCAGGTTTCACAATATCTGTTGACTCGATGTTAGCGCTATCATTATGTTAGCGCTAACAAACAATGACGGGCAAGACCCGCATAAAGAAAAGTCGAAAATGAAGTGGCGGGAGGAACAGCCATCAAAGCCGAATTTCTCATCGTGATGGGTGTCAGCGGATCGGGCAAAACCGAGGTCGCGCAACGCCTTGCCAACGCCTGTAATGGTGTGTGGCTTGACGCCGACGATTATCATCCTCCGCAAAATGTCGAAAACATGCGTAACGGCATGCCGCTAAATGACGAGATGCGCTGGCCTTGGCTGGCGTCGCTCAGTGCGGCGGCCAAACAGGCCGCACTTGGAATTGATACCGGTTCCGTCACGCCGAAAATCTTTATCGCCTGCTCGGCACTGAAACGGCGTTATCGCGATTTTCTGCGGGACCATATGGAACCTGCAACATTCGTTTTTCTGGACGGTTCGCGCGAAGTGATCCGGTCCCGGCTGGATCGCCGGGTCGGCCATTTCATGCCGCCCGGATTGCTTGACAGTCAGTTGGCCGATCTCGAACCGCTGGGGCCGGACGAGATCAGCGTGACTGTTTCCATCGACGCCCCGATTGAAGCCGTGGTTTCGGCCATTGCTGCGCGTCTTGCAGCAGGCGAAATCGACAGTCCATCCACCAAAACGCATAAGACCGCCGGAAAACCGGTAACCCAGGGAGAAGACAAATGACCCTATCGTTCAAGACACTCGCCGGAACCGCACTTGCCGCCAGCCTGATGATGGCATCGCCGCTGGCCGCAAATGCACAGGAATTCACCCTTAAAGTCCAGTCAAGCGATGCGGCCGGTGTGCCGAACTTCGTCATCGAACAGGAATGGGCCGCACGCGTTGGCAAAATGTCGGGCGGACGCATTGCTGTTGAAATGCTTCCGGTCAACTCGGTCGTCGAACATGCCGAAACCCAGGACGCGATTGCTGCAGGCATCATCGATGGTCACATCACCGACACCAGCTATTTCACCGGCAAGGACCCGGCATTCGGCCTGATCGCCAACCCGGTTGGGGCATGGTCGGCACCGTCCGAAATGCTGCGTTTCGTCGAATATGGCGGCGGCAAGGAACTGATGAATGAAATGCTTGAACCCTATGGCCTGCATTTCATCGGGGCTGTAACCCCGGGTCTGGAAGCATTCGTTTCGTCCAAGCCGCTTGACGGTGTTGCCGATCTTAAAGGCCTTAAAATGCGCGCACCCGAAGGCATGGTGCAGGAAGTCTTTGCCGCGGCCGGTGCGTCGCCGGTGAACATTCCGCAGTCCGAAGTTTTCACATCCCTTGATAAAAAGGTGATTGATGCCGCGGATGCGACCGTGTTCTCGACCAACCAGGCAATGGGCCTGCATGACGTTGCGAAACATCCGGTCTATCCGGGCTTCCATTCCATGCCGATGCTTGAAGTTTCGGTGAACAAGGCGAAATGGGATTCCATGCCCGAAGACCTTCAGACCATCCTTGAGGTTTCGGTCCGCGATATGGCGCGCGACATGGACGCACAGCTTGCGATGAAAGACATGGAAGCCGTTGCCAAGGCACGTGCCGAGGGCGGTGTGACCATCCACAACTGGTCGGCCGAGGAGCGCAACAAATTCCGTAAAATCGCCACCAGCCAGTGGGAAAAAGTCGCCGGTCGTTCGGAAAATGCCCAGAAGGTTTATGATACACTGATCAAGTATCTGACCGCGCAAGGCATGATCTGATTGTGACCGCACGGTCATAGGATCACGGCAAAATAAACCCTGTCATCGGCGGTGCCCGGCCTTTCGGGCCCGCCGGTGACAAGCTGATACAATCCGGCCAAGCCCGATATAAGAGACGATATGGGGCGATGCGGTCCTCCCCGTTGCCGGATTGTATTCCCTGTCCCTGCAAGGATTGCGAAAATGGCCCCGACACCGGAAAAACCGGCACATAGCGACATCCCGCCCACCCCGGATCTGGCGATAGAGCCCGATGGCACCCCCGAACCGGTCCCGACTGTTTCCGGCCTGTTTGGCAGGGCTGTCGACAAAATCAGTTCGATCTTCGCGCTCGGTTTCCTGTTGGCGATGGGCATCCTGATTTTCGAAATTTTCATGCGTCATGTCTTCAACAGCCCGACCCTTTGGGCCCATGAAACAACGACGTTTTTATCAGCCGTCGGCTTTGTGTTTGGCGGGCTTTACTGCGCATCGCGCAACAAGCATATCCGGGTTGTCATCATCTATGACATCGCCGGTCCGCGGTTCCGGCGCGCACTTGATATCGGCATTTCAGTCGTTTGCGCGATCTCGTCAGGCTTCTTTGCCTGGGCGGCATGGTTGATGGTCAAACGCGCGGCATTCAAACCGGGTGGGGATATCCATCTGGAAACCACCGGCAGCGCGTTCAATGCGCCCTATCCGGGGTTGCTCAAGATTTTCATGCTGTTCGTTCTGATCGCCCTGACGATCCAGTTTGTCATTCTGACGATCAATTATATGCGCGCAAAACCTGATTATGCAGGTGCAAATTCCGGTACGGGAACAGGCCATGACTGACCTGCGAAACATCCCGGAACACCTTAAAAGCCACATCATATTACGTGTGAATTTGGCCCCGTCATTCTGCCCGGCAGCATCACCGATGAACGGGTCCGCTCATGCACGGCATGGAAACAATTATATCCGGCGTAACAGGATAAATCCCGATGTTTGATTTGCAGTCCCTTGGCATTGAATATGGCACGCTTGCGATGTTCGTGCTGCTGCTTGGTTTTTTGATAACCGGCATGCCGCTGGCATTTGTGACCCTGTTGATTGCCCTGATATTCACCCTTGGCTGGTTCGGGCCGATGGCGGTGCCGCTGATCACCAGCCGGGTCTATTCGTTTGTGTCATCCTTTGTCTTTGTCTCGGTCCCGATGTTCGTGATGATGGCGGCGATCCTTGATCGATCCGGCATCGCCAGGGACCTGTTCGAAGCCATGCGCCTGTTTGGCGGGCGGCTTAAGGGCGGGGTCGCGGTCCAGACGATTTTTGTCGCCGTGATCCTGGCCGCCATGAGTGGCATCATCGGCGGCGAAATCGTGCTGCTGGGCCTGCTGGCCCTGCCGCAGATGCTCCGTCAGGGATATGACAAAAACCTTGCCATCGGTGTGGTTTGTGCCGGCGGGTCGCTGGGCACGATGGTGCCACCCTCGATCGTTCTGATCATCTATGGCCTGACCGCGAACGTATCAATCGGCGATCTGTTTACCGCATCCTTCATTCCGGGTTTCATGCTGGCGGGTTTCTATGTCGCCTATGTGCTGTTCCGAAGCTACACCGGCGATAACATCGCCCCGCCGCCGCGCACCGAAAAAATCCCGACCGAGGAAAAAATACGCCTTCTCAAGGGTCTGTTCCTGCCGATCCTTGTTGTGATCTGCGTTCTGGGCTCGATCTATGGCGGGATTGCATCGGTCACCGAAGCCTCCGCCGTTGGCGTTGCCGGTGTGGTTGCATCGACCATCGTTCGGCGCGAGTTTTCGCTCTCGATGCTTAAGGCCGCATCGCTTCAGACGCTGTCGACCTGCGGCATGATCGTCTGGATCGGGATTGGCGCATCGGCCCTTGTCGGGGTGTTCAACCTGATGGGCGGTATTAAGTTCGTATCGGCCCTGATCACCGGCATTTCCGATGATCCGACGATCATCATCCTGTTCATGATGCTGATCCTGTTTGTGCTCGGCATGTTCCTGGACTGGGTCGGGATCGCGCTTCTGACCATGCCGATCTTTGTGCCGATCATCAAACAGCTTGGCTATGACCCGGTGTGGTTCGGGGTTCTGTTTGCGATGAACATGCAAGTCAGCTTCCTTTCCCCGCCATTCGGGCCCGCCGCGTTCTATCTGAAATCGGTGGCACCACCGGATATAACGCTTGGCACGATCTTCAAGGCGCTGGTGCCGTTCATCTGCCTGCAGGTGCTGGCCGTGGCCCTTCTGATCATCTTCCCGGGGATTACCGGACGGTAGGATCACCAAAGCCGATAGAAACAGAAACGACAAAGGGGAAGCCATAACGGCTTCCCCTTTGCGTTTGCACCACCCCGTCCTCTAGGGAGAGCTGTGGGAGACCAAATTCCCGCCAGAACGGGAATGACGGCGTGGTGCGGGTGCAGGCTTTGCGCAGCAGCAATCAGCCGTTGCGATACAGATAGCTATAAGCATTGATCGCAGGCACACCGCCAAGATGGGCGTAAAGGACTTTCGACCCCTTGGGGAAATAGCCCTTTTTGACCAGATCGATCATGCCCTGCATCGATTTGCCTTCGTAAACCGGGTCGGTCATCATGCCTTCGAGACGGCCACACAGGCGGATCGCCTCGTTGGTTTCATCGGACGGTACGCCATAAGCCGGATAGGCGTAATCTTCGATCAGGGTAAGGTCCCGATCAGAAATACCGCCTTCAAGTTCGACCAGATCAGCTGTTTTCTGGGCAATCGCCAGAACCTGTGCGCGGGTCTGTTCGGGCGTGCCGGATGCATCAATGCCGACCACCTTATCGGCCCGACCATCGGCGGCAAAACCGACCGCCATGCCAGCATGGGTGGAACCGGTCACGGTGCAGACCACGACATAATCGAATTTAAAGCCAAGTTCGGCTTCCTGGGCGCGGACTTCCTCGGCAAAGCCGACAAAGCCAAGCCCGCCATATTTATGCACCGATGCCCCGGCGGGGATCGGGTAAGGCACCCCACCCTTGGCCTTCACATCCTCAAGGGCGGCTTCCCAGCTTTCGCGGATACCTATATCAAAACCCTCGTCGACCAGTTCGATCTCCGCCCCCATGACGCGGCTCATCAATATGTTGCCGACCCGGTCATAAACCGCGTCATTGAACGGCACCCAGCTTTCCTGCACCAGACGGCATTTCATGCCGATCTTGGCGGCGATGGCCGCGACCTGCCTTGTGTGGTTGGATTGCACACCACCGATGGTGACAAGGGTATCTGCCCCGGATTTGATCGCATCGGGGATGATATATTCCATCTTGCGGACTTTATTGCCGCCAAAGGCAAGACCGGAATTGCAATCTTCGCGCTTGGCATAAAGTTCGACATCGCCGCCAAGATGGGCGGAAAGACGCGGCAGGGCCTCGATCGGGGTCGGGCCAAAGGTCAGTTTGTATTTTTCAAATTTATCCAGGCGCATCGCGCACTCCCTGATTTGCAGAACGACATGGGAAACGAACCTCATGAAGGGGAAATGCTAGCGCCAAGCGCGTGAAAGGTGCGCTCGAACTTCGTGCCAATTTTTCACGCGAAGCTTTCATCATATGAAAAAATGTGCCTAGAATTTCGAAAACTTACAGAATTCCGGAAGGTTCTTTCATGACGCAGCCTGCCAGCCCCGCGAATGCCGCCCCGATAGACCGCATTGATCAAAAGATTCTGCGCCTGCTGCAAACTGACGGGCGGATGGGTAATGCCGATATCGCCAAACGGGTCAATGTCAGCCCGGCCACCTGCCACCGCCGGATGCAACGCCTGTTCGAGGAAGGATATATCACCTCCATCCGCGCCCAGATCGCCCCGGACAAGGTGGATCGCGCCGCACTGGTGATGGTTGGCGTGGTGCTGGACCGATCAACGCCAGACAGCTTCGCCGCGTTCGAAACCGCGTGCCGCAAACTGCCCTTCATCCTTGATTGCCATCTGGTGGCGGGGGATTTCGATTACTTCCTGAAAATCCGGGTCCGCGACATGGCGGACTTCAATCACCTGCATGGTGACCAACTGATCGCGCTTCCCGGTGTCCGGCAAACGCGAACATTTTTCGTGATGAAAGAGGTCGTCGATAATGCGCCGCTGGCGTTTTAGTTAACAGGTTACTCGTATACCCGAGCCGCCAGCATCATCTCGGCAAGCCGCTGCCAGCTTAGCAACTCATGACCTTCATTAGACAGAATCGTTATATCGACGGTATCAACAGCATATCCATGGAAGCCTTCCAGATAAGCACGTAGGTTATCGTTTTCCCAAGTGCCGTCCTGGACGCCATAGTTTTTTTGCAGCTCCAACATAAAGCTCAAAAAATCTTTTTTGGTTCGCACCCTATGAGCTAGATCAATTAGTTCATCATCAGACAATTTCTTCTCCTGATTTTAGGTAAACTGAAACCTGCGCAAGAGTGCAATTACTCCTGCGCAGGATAGCATTAGCGGACGACAATTGCCGTACCATCATTATCCGTCGTGAATTTGAACCGCTGATCATTAGGAATTGGATCTACTTTGGTGCAGCGGATATTCACCCCAGCCTGTTTGAAGGCATACAGTCGACGATTATCAAGCGTATAAACGCCCGCGGCAACGACATGACCACCATTGCGAACAGCCTGTGACGGATCAACCTTCACCAAACGAATTGGTGGAACATCTGCTGCTGTTACGGTGCCGTTGTTGAGACCATCAATCAGACTTTGAACTGTCTGGCCGTCTGAGAAGTTCCGCGAGATACTATCCTGACTGAAACGCACCTCGTCGGGATCAATTGCATTGCTGCAATTAATCCCTGCAAAGTCATTCGGGCCGTAGTAGGCAAATGCTGGCTGAGAAACAGTGGCTATTGCTGCCAGCAACATCCAAACTGCGACGAAGGCCTTCTTCATTCCGAATTTAGAGATCATTACAATCCTCATAGAGTTGTAAGCGGCACAACGACAAGCCAACATTTTTGTTAAACTTGCCTGCGACACGCCTAATGAAGACGGAACCCGGAATTTCTTGTGAGAAGTCCAAACAAAACAAAAGGCAGTGCCAAAATGACACTGCCTTCATGATTGCATCTGACAGGGTGCAGGTAGTTATGCTCTATGTTTAATCCGCTACCGGGAAGCGCATGGTAACGAATTCTTCCGCTGCCGACGGATGCACCGCGACGGTCTGGTCGAACTGGGCCTTGGTTGCGCCAAGGCGCACCGCGATGCCGATGCCCTGAATGATTTCGGCAGCGTCGGGGCCGACCATGTGCGCACCAAGGACGACGTCGGTGGTTTTATCGACGACGAGTTTCATCAGCGTTTTTTCATCCCGACCCGAAAGGGTATGGCGCATCGGTTTGAAGGTTGATTTGTAGATTTCAACCGGTCCGCCCTTTGCGCGTGCCTCTTCCTCGCTCAGACCAACAGTCCCGACCGGGGGCTGGCTGAAGACGGCGGTCGGGATCGCGGCATAGGACATCGACCACGGCTTGCCGCCAAAGACGGTATCGGCAAAGGCCATGCCTTCCTTGATCGCGACCGGGGTCAGTTGCACATGGTCGGTCACATCACCAACCGCATAGACGTTCGGAACACTGGTTTGCAGGCCCTTGTTGATTTTGACCGCACCGTTATCGTTGGTTTCGATCCCGACAGCCTCAAGCCCAAGGCCCTTGGTATTGGGGGCACGACCGGTGGCGAACATCACGGCGTCGACTTCCATGTCGCCCCCGCCCGTCAGGGTCAGTTTCAGGCTGCCATCGGACTGCTTTTCAATCGCGGTGACATTGGTGTTGAAGCGCAGATCGACACCCTTTTTGACGATTTCCTCGGCCAGATGGTTGCGGATATCGTGATCAAAACCACGCAGAATCTGATCACCGCGATAAAGCTGTGTGACGCGCGACCCGAGCCCGGCAAAAATCCCGGCAAATTCAACCGCGATATAACCACCGCCAACCACGACAATGCGTTTTGGCAGGTCTTCGAGGTGAAAGGCCTCGTTCGAGGAAATCGCATGTTCGATGCCCGGAATGTCGGGCAGCGTAGGATGACCGCCAACCGCGATCAGGATGCGTTCGGCGGTGACTTCCTCGCCCCCCACAACAACGGTATGGGCGTCCTTGAAGGTTGCGCGATGTTCGAACAGCTTGACGTTCGAACCGGCCAGAAGCTTGTGATAGATGCCATTCAGGCGATCAATTTCCGCATCCTTGTTGGCGATCAGCTTTTTCCAGCTAAAGCTGGGCTCGCCCGGAAGGGTCCAGCCATAGGCCGCCGCGTCTTCGAAATCCTCGGCAAAATGTGCGCCGTAAACCAGAAGCTTTTTGGGCACACAGCCACGAATGACACAGGTGCCGCCAACGCGGCTTTCCTCGGCAATCGCGACCTTTGCGCCATAGCCAGATGCAACGCGCGCGGCCCGCACGCCGCCCGATCCGGCACCGATGACAAACAGGTCAAAATCATAGTCCGACATGCGGAATTCCTTATTCTTGGTCATTTGGTAATATGGCGCCAAATGTAAGGCGGAATTCACAAGAGTCGAGGCAAAAGCCGAGAAAAATTCCGTTTTCACCGGACTGTGATATCATTGTTGGCAATCTGGCGGTCCTTCCCCTCCAAGGCACAAGAGGTTGCCATGCATGACGGTCTTGTTCTGTTTGGAATCCTAAGCGCCCTTTTGATCGGGGCAGTCAGTCCGGGACCGAGCTTTGTGATGGTCAGCCGGATTGCGGTGACGTCATCGCGCCGTGATGGACTGGCGGCAAGCCTTGGCATGGGGGTTGGCGGGGCATTATTTGCCAGCCTTGCTGTGCTTGGCCTGACGGCGCTTTTATCGCAGGTAAGCTGGCTTTATCTGGTGTTTAAAATTGCCGGCGGGTCGTATCTGGTGTTTCTGGGCATCAAGATATGGCGCCATGCGTCAGAACCCCTGATCATGGATACGGCGGCGATGAATGCCGGACCACAGGAAATACCCCCGCGACCGGCACATAAATCATTCAGGAAATCATTCGGGCTGGCGATGCTGACCCAGATCAGCAATCCGAAAACCGCAATTGTCTATGCCAGTATTTTTGCAAGCCTTTTGCCTGCCAATCCGCCGCTTTGGATGTTGATGATCCTGCCGCCGCTGATTTTCATGATCGAGGCCGGATGGTATGCCATTGTCGCCATTGTGTTTTCGGGGCGGCATGCCAAACGTGCCTATCTTGGAGGGAAAACATGGATTGACCGCTTTGCGGGGCTGGTGCTTGGCGCGCTTGGCCTGCGGTTGATTACCGATGGATTGCGGCCATAGGATCAGCACGCTCAACCGGGTAAGGGCCTTTGCGAATTGCAACTTTGTCGCTATATGCAGAAGAATGATCGCGCAAGTAAACCTGCACGACACACAACACAGGAACAACGCCCATGAGTGACCGGATGACAGGTCAGGACGCATCGTTTGACAATGCCCCGCAATATGCAGATACGCGCGGCGGCAATACGGCTGTCGTCTGCTACGGCCTGATGATCGCGACCCTGTTTACCGTCTTTGCCACCGGTTTGATCGCGCTGATTATTGCCTATGTCGCGCGCGAGGATGATGATCACTGGGCCAACAGCCATTACACATTCATCATCCGCACATTCTGGATCAGCATCCTTTATGCGATCATTCTGGGCTTCTTCACCTTCGTGATCGGATGGGTGCCACTTCTGGGCTGGGCGATTGTCGGGCTGATGGCGCTTTATACCACCGCGTGGTTTATCGGACGCAACGTGATTGGCGTTTTGCGCGCCCTTAACGGCAGCCCGATTGATAATCCGAAAAGCTGGTTCTTCGGATAAGATCACACTGATTTGGCGCAATCGGTTTTGCCCGATTGCGCCCGACTCCCACCCCCGTTAAAGTCGGGTTTGCGGACGCACACACGACACGGACAGGGAGTCGCATCGCCATGGGTTCGATGCAACCGGCCAAAATGCGCTGGGAAAATCTGCTTTCACCACACCGGCTTGATTTTCGGGATGGCAAAATCCGCCTGCCCGATGGCGATCCGCATCCAAGCCCGGATGGCAGAAGCCCGTTCCAGATCGATGTCGACCGGATCATTTTTTCATCCTCGTTCCGCCGTCTTCAGAACAAGACACAGGTCCACCCACTTTCGGAAAATGACCATGTGCATACCCGCCTGACCCACACGATCGAGGTCGGATCGGTCGGGCAGTCGCTGGGGCTTATGGCCGGTGCGCATATCGTCAAGCATCTGCCCAAAGGAAGCCCGATCACCATTGCCGATATCGGTTACATGGTGCAGGCCGCGTGTCTTGCGCATGATATCGGCAACCCGCCATTCGGCCATTCGGGCGAGGATGCGATCAATGAATGGTTCACCACATCGCGCCTTGCCAAGGAAGAACTGACCGGGCGGTTGACCGGACCGGAGCTTGAAGATTTACGGCATTTCGAGGGGAATGCGCAGGGGTTGCGCATCATCAGCCAGCTTGAGATGAAGCGGTTTGACGGCGGGCTTAACCTGACTTACGGGACGCTCGGCAGCTTCATCAAATATCCGCGCAGCACATCGGTCCCCGATGCGCGCCGTCGCGAGTATACCGGCCTCAAAAAGCCCGGATATTATCAGGCAGAGCGCGACATCGCCCATGCGATTGCCAATGTCTGCGGACTATCACCGCTTGACGGGTTTGACGGCGCGTGGCGACGCCATCCGCTGGTCTATCTGGTCGAGGCGGCCGATGATATTTGCTATTCGGTGGTCGATCTTGAAGATGGCTGGGAGCTTAACTGTGTCAGTTTCGAGCAGGTCGAACGCGCCCTTGCCCCGATTGCCCGCCACCCGGAAAAATATGAAGGCGACGCCGAAAAACGCTGGGCCGATCTGCGGGCCGAGCCATGGTATGCCGAAAAATCCGAAGATGACCGGATCGGCTTTTTGCGTGGCAAGGCGATTGGCAATCTGGTGAAGGCGGCGGTTGATGCCTTTATCGAGCATGAGGATGCGTTGCTTTCGGGCACGCTGGAAGGCGATCTGCTGGCCAATACGCCGCTTGGCAAGGATGCCAAAAACTGCAAGATGCTGGCGGTTGAACGGATTTATAATGCGCCGCATGTCCTGCCGATTGAAATGGCCGGGTTCGAGGTCATCAATGGCCTGCTTGACAGCTTTGTCCGGGCCGCGATTGACATTGAAGAACATCAGAAACATGGCAAACGCCTGCCGCCGCAGGCCGACCGGATCGACAAGCTTCTGTCGGGCAAGCTTTCGGAAGCCGACGGGCTTTATGCCCGGATAATGCGGGTGATGGATTACATTTCCGGCATGACGGACCGCTATGCGGTGACGCTGTTTCGCAAACTTCAGGGCATTACGATTTAACGGAAATACCGTCTAATGCATTGAGAAACATATAAAATTTGTCAAAATAAGTTTCTGCCAGGAGCTTTTGATGGGAATTTTTTCCATCATTCTTGAAAATAGTTCTTGATTTGTTCTTTTTCTTGTGGCATAAAGATAAAGTCAACAGGACAAATGGGTCCGGAGACAAAACCCGCAAAGCGTGATTCGCTTTTGTGGGTTTTTTGCGTTTCGGGCGGCAAAAACAGGAATGGGATGATGATGGGGCAGCGATCTGACGGGATGAAATGGCGGGGGCGGCGTCGTCAAAGGGACGCCATTGGCGCATGGAAAAGTCATTACGGCGGTTGTGCGTTTGGGCCGTGAGGCCGCGGAAAATTTACGAAAACGGGTGTTTATCATGACGGGAGAAATGTGCCCTTGGGGCAAGGGTGTTTGAACGAGGCAGCGAGAGCCGGGGCGAGGCGAAGCTGGTTAGGTCCAGCTCAGTCCAAGTCCGGGGCCAGTTCGGTCGGTGAAGCGTGACAATGCCGAGAATCAGCGGGCCCGAATTGCGCCCGGATTGGGTCGGCACGGGATCGTTTGGCCGGGTTGCCGGGGTGGCAAGCAGGATCGGTTGTCAGCGGGCCGATGGATCGTTCGGAGATGCCGACAGGCCGGTGATCGATGGCGGGATTTGTGTGTCTGCCATGCGGCAACGTTGTTGCCCTTGGGGTGAGGTGCGTTTTGGGGCAACCGAGAGCGAGCGTCGTTCGGGGCCGCGGGGACCGTCCGGGGCGTGGTCCGTCCGGTCGGTGGCGTTTGGTGATGCCGGGGGCAGCGTGGCTGGATTGGCCTGGTGATTGATCAAATCGTCATTCCGGGCGAAGCGCAGCGTAGACCCGGAATCCATGCCCGATTGGAAGAGACTGGATTCCCGCCTTCGCGGGAATGACGATCTGCTTGGGAATGCTGATTGGGAATGTTTTGCCCGCAATCTGAAAAGCCCGGCACAAGGACCGGGCTTTTGATTTTCAGATGATGTAGTGGATGCCGCATTCGGTCTTGTCCTGTCCGGCCCAGCGACCGGCACGGACATCGGTTGAATTGGGATCAACGCGATCGGTGCATGGCATGCAGCCGATGGACAGGAAACCTTCGGCTTCCAGCGGATGGTGTGGCAAGGCGCGGTTGTCAAAGATATCTTCGATGTCAGACCGGTTATAGCCCGCCAGCGGATTGATCTTGATCCGGGTTCCGGCGGTTTCGATCACGGGCAGTTGCCCGCGTTCGCCACCATGGAAACGCTTGCGCCCGGTCAGCCACGCGTCATAGCCCTTAAGCGCACGTTGCAGCGGTTCGACCTTGCGCAGATAGCAGCATTTGGCGGTATCCGTGGCAAACAGCATGCCGTTGGGATCGTCCGCCGCCAGAAGCGTTTCATCCGGGCGCATGATCTGGATATTGGTCAGGCCAAGCTGATCAACGAGCTGTTCACGATAGCGATGGGTTTCGCCAAACAGCTTGCGGGTATCAAGGAAGATCACCGGCAGGTTCGGGTCGACCTCGGACACAAGCGCGAGCAGTGCCGCGGCCTCTGTCCCGAAGGACGAGGTCATGGTGATTTTGCCATTGAATTCCTCGTGCACCATCGGCTCGATCAGGGAAATGCCCTGCAAGTGGCCGTATCGCGACAGCAGATCAGCCGCGCGGACTTCGGCCTCCTCGACCGACATCGAGCCGCCGGTGACAATGTCTTCTTCGCGCATGACTGTCATCACAACCATCCCCGACGGTCGATATAATCGTCCGTCATTTTCAGAAGCTGTTTCATATCCGCCCCGTCGGCCTTCCATTTTTCACGCTGATCGGAAAGCTCGCGCAGGCGCTGATCCCATTTGGGCACCAGCCAGTTTTCAATCGCATGGCGGATACGGCCGGCCAGTCGCGGGCTGTGCCCGTTGGTCGACACCGTAATCATCAGATCACCGCGCGTGACCCGCGCCGGCGAGAAAAAATCACAGTATTCCTTGACGTCCTCGACATTGGCGATCGTGCCGACGGCCTTGGCGATGGCGGCCAGTTCGGCGGCCTTTTCATGCGGCAAATCAACAATAAACATGATCGCGGCCGCGTTGACATCGGCCGAATTCGGGAGATAGCGGTGCAGCCGGTCGCCGGCCTGGTCCACCAGTTCGGCAATCGGGTCTTCGGCATAAACGGTGACGTATTTCGCCCCATCACCGTCAAGCTGGCGCAAACGGTTCAGGGTTGCCTGACCGTTGCCCACCAGCGCGACCGAAAGCCGCGCAAGGTCCAGATTGATGGGAAACATCGTCGATCCTCAAAAGAAAGTTTCTGTTGGTTGATTAAGACTATGGGTGTGTATATCGGATAATTCAATACATTTTTTATGTGTTTTATATTTATAGAACACTATTTATTGCGTTAATAAATCCATGATCCGGCCCCGATGCCGGACGTAGAAATCGGACGCAGAAACGTTGCGGTGAAGCTTTTCCTGCACTTTTTGAAATTTCACCCTATATTGGGCGCGAAATTAAGCGCTTCGCATGACAAAGAGATCCCGCCGATGTCCTCGATTGAGCAAACCAGCAGCGTATCATCCCCCGCCCCTGCCACCGGTTCCGTCGCCCCCACCCCGCACAGGAATGTTGCGATGTGGCTGTTTTTTGTGGCGGCCATGGTGTTCATCATGGTGGTGATTGGCGGCCTGACGCGGCTGACCGAGTCCGGGCTCTCCATTGTGGAATGGCGGCCCTTTACCGGGATCATCCCGCCAATGAACGAGGCGGACTGGATGGCGCTTTATCAGCAATACAGCCAGTATCCCGAATTCCAGAAGATCAATGCCTGGATGTCGGTCGAGGATTTCAAATCGATCTTCTGGCTGGAATTCATTCACCGGCTTTGGGGCCGGTTGATTGGCGTTGTGTTCTTTGTGCCCTTCGTCTGGTTCCTTGCCAAAAAATCCATTGATGGCGCGACCAAGTGGAAGCTTTGGGGCCTGTTCATCCTTGGCGGTTTGCAGGGTGCGATGGGCTGGTACATGGTCATGAGCGGCCTTGTCGACCGCCCCGATGTCAGCCAGTACCGCCTGACCGCGCATTTCGGTCTGGCGCTGGTGATTTTCATCGCGTTGATGTGGGTCGGGTTTAACCAATATGCCCCGCGCGGGATGGCAACCCATGCCTCGAAACGCGGCTGGCAGCTTCTGGCGCTGATCGTGTTTGCCGCCCTTTCGGGCGGCTTTGTTGCCGGGATCAATGCCGGGCATACCTATAACACCTTCCCGCTGATGGACGGGCAACTGATCCCCGACGGGCTGTTTGTCTATAGCCCGGCATGGCTGGCACCGTTTGAGGACCATATGACGGTGCAGTGGGATCACCGGTGGCTCGCGAAACTGACCTTTGTCATGGTGATCCTGTTCTGGTGGCGTGCCGGGAAATGGGACCTGACGCCACAACAACGCCTTGCCACCCATCTGGTGCTGGCGGCGGTTTGCCTTCAGGTGACATTGGGGATTTCAACACTGCTGAGTGTTGTGTGGTTGCCGCTGGGTGTGGCGCATCAGGCGGGTGCGGTTGTGCTTGTCGGGGCGATGACTTATGCGGTCTATACCTTGACGGAGACATGCCCTGGTAACGGGGATTGATCCGGGTCTGCCCCGCCGATCAAAACCCGTTCCAGCAAACTAGCCGTTGTTATTGACGTCCATCATGGTCGATCACGGTATCCAGTGAAATGAAATAGCCCGGTTCGTAGGCAAAGGGCATGAAGCGTTCGTACATTTCGCGGAACGTGGCATTTGCGTCCAGATCAGGGAAAAGATCAGGATGAAACCAGGCAGCAAATTTCTGGATCGCGACGAAGTCGAATGGTGTGCCATAGAATTGGTGCCAGATCGCATGAACGTGCCCCCGGGATACGGCCTGCAGGTTTCGGAAGGCAGGCCGATCCATCAAGGCCGCAAGGCTTTTGCGGGCTTCGGCCATATCGGCGGATGGTCCAACATTTACAAAACGATGGATGTCAGATTCCTGTGCCCAGTTGGAGCCCGTCACAACAACATGGTCCGGATTTGCCGCAACCAGAAGTTCGGGGTTTAGCGAACCGAATTTTTCCCCCAGATATTGGCTCCCGAGATTTTCCCCGCCGGCCCGTTCGATCATCTCGCCGAAATTGACGGCCCCGAATGTCCGGCAACATTCTATGTCACCTGAAATACCCGGTGCGCGCTCGATAAAGACCAAAGGTTTTTCTGGCTTGGCCTTTGCCAGCGTATCCTCAACTCTGGCGAGTTGAGCCCGGCGGTAGGCAATGAATTCGGATGCTTTCTTTTCTGCGCCGAAAATGTCCCCCAGCAAGGCAATGCTGGGTTCTGTGTTCCGGTCGGCATCAATCCGAAAATCAAGAACGACAACCGCAATCCCGGCAGCTTCCGCCTTTTGGATCAGACCGTTTTCAACGGCAGGGCGGTACGCTTCAAGATTGAGGGTAAGAATATCGGGACGCAGGGCAATGGCGGCTTCCAGGTCAAATGTGCCTGACGGGATGTATCCGAACTGCGGCAGACCGGCGATATGCGGAAATACTTTCAGATAAGCCGCATATGTATCCGCATCCTTTAGCAGCAGGTCGTTTCGCCAACCGACAACCCTGTCGAAGGCCTCTTTTCCTTTCAGCGCCGCGACAACGCTCATTTGACGGGCCTCGCCAATCAGCACCCGTTCAACCGGCAGCGAAAATTCAACCTTGCGCCCGGCAATGTCCGTGAAGGTACGGGTTTCCGCCTGTGCAGACCATGCTGAAATACCGGTAAAGACGAGGGCCAGAAAGGCCCCCGTCAATTTCCGAAACCGGCGCGCGACTTCTTTCTGTCTGGGATCAGCTTTCATGTTTCAGTTATCCTCTAGAAAGCCATTCTTGCCTCGACAAAGAAGGTGCGGGGTGCTCCGACATAAATTCCGCCATTATTTTCCACACTGGCGCGCGTATAGTAACGACGATCAAACAGGTTCTTGATCCCGCCCGCGAGACGAAGGTTAAGATCGTCGTCACTGAAATCACGTTCGACCCTAACATTCCAGTATGCAAATCCCGGGATCATGCCGGTTTTGCCATCTGCGCTGGCTTCGCGGATGTTTGAATCATCGGAATATTGTTCGGACTGGGCATAGCCATCAAGATTGAAAACCCATTCTTCAAGCGCATAGCGCGCACCGACCGAACCGACATGGGCGGAATAAAGCCCAAGATCGTTTCCAGTATTTTCGCCGGATTCCCGCGTTGCCTTTGTATAGGTATAGTTCGCGTAGACGCTCAGGCCCGCGATTGCACCGTTCCAATTGGCAAAATCATAGGCAATGCCACCTTCAAAACCGCGATGCAGGGATTCGCCCTTGTTCACATTCATGCCGACTGTGGAATCAAATTCGATCTGGTTTTGGAAATCGATCAGAAACAGCGTCCCCTCGGTCGAGAAACCACCGGTTTGGAAGCGCGTACCGACTTCATAAGTATCGGCCTTTTCCGGTTCAAGCGGGTTATCGGCAGAAGTTCCCAGTGACAGATGTTCGACACTGGCAAAAGACCGGCCATAGTTACCAAACATCATCCAGTCGGGAGTTGCCTGATAGGCAATCTGCAACGAAGGCAACGGCTCCCGGTAGTCTTCCTTGTCCTTGAAACCATTCAGATAGTTATAGCGTTCGATATCAACCATCTCGAACCGGATGCCCGGGGTAAACGACCAGTTTCCATATTCGATACGGTCATCGACATAAAATGCATGTGCATTGGTCCGCCCGGCAGTGTCACGATTAAGGCTTTCAGCCGCTGCAAACGGATTGGTTCCTGCGGCAAAATTGCGCCTATAGCGTTTTTCCCGGGCACTTTCATGAATGAAGCGATATCCGACCGTCCATTCATGATCCAGAACCCCCGTTTCGGCCCATGCGGAATAACGAGGTTCGAAGCCGTAAACGTCATAGCGGCGCGGCAAGCGTTCCAGCCGTGTCATGGTTGCGTCGTCGCCAAGTGCCGAAAGCTGGAATTCCCGGGTGCTGTGCGTGTAATATCCTTTGACCTCAAGCTCCTGATCGTCACTTATCTCGTTGACATAGCCCAGTACAACTTCCTCTCGGCTGCCGTCGAACTTTTCGTAGGAATGCGTGGACTGGAACGGGTCTTCGGAGAACGCGGCCTGGCTCAGCGGCCCCGGTAGATCGGCATCCGCACGGTAGGCATGAACCCGGCCTTCAAGACGCTGGTTATCGGTCAATGCCAACCTGTATTTGACCATGGCATCGTCGATATCCTTCTGATCATTTTCGCGGAAGCCGCTGCCATGATTGGCACTGCCAAGAAATGCCAGCCCCGAACCGTTGTCGGTCGAACCTCCGACCAGAAAATCGGCCTGTCCCTGCCCCGTGCCGCCAGCACCATCCCAGAATTCGCCGCGCGTGGTTATTTCCCCGCCGAAATCATCGGGAATGTCCTTGGTCACAAAGTTCAGAACGCCGCCGACATTCTGCGGACCAAAACGGACGGAACCGCCCCCGCGCACCAGATCAATCGCCTTGAGATTGCCAAGTGCGGTCGGAGCCAGCGAAAGCTGCGGCTGTCCGTATGGCGCATTGGCAAGCGGCACCCCATCAAGCAGGACAGTTGTTCTTGGTGTCAGGCGGGACCCAAGACCGCGGACGCCGATATTCAGGGCAAAATCACCGCTGCCGGTACCATTGTTTTCCGGAACAATTACACCGGGCATGCGTCGCATGATTTCCCGGATCGAGGTCGCCCCGGATTCCTCGATTTCCTGTTCCCGGATCGCATTCCGTGCCCCCGGATGACGACGCACGATTTCCTCGTCTGCATCGCCAAGCCAGTCACCGGTTACCGTAAGCGGCGCCAGAATCTCGCCTGCGTCGCTATCGGTTTGTTCCGCTATATTTTCTTCCTGTGCTGACAGGTCCGGGGAAATGACTGTCACCCCCAGAAGCGTCATCACACCAAAAGACTTCGACATTCCGAGTATACGCTTTGACCACATATCTGTTTTTGAACTCCTGAAACACAAATTCCGGTCGGTGGTCTCTTTGCATATTGCGATAATGCGTATCATTCTTATCCAAGGGACGTAGTGAAACCATCCATGTCACAAATCAGGACAGGCACAGGTGCCACATCCAACGCCGCCAATCATCCAGGCGCGATAAACTCGCCCGGAAAAACAATGGTACCCCCTTTGGCTTGTCCGTCGGAGTGACCGGTTGCTTGCAAGGCAAAGCATTCGGCCAGAAATTTCCCCGCAGACAGGCCGATCATCGAACTCCCCCGATTGGAAGCATGCATGCACCGCCGCAGGGAATTTGCATTTTATGAAAACAAAAAACAATAAGAAAATGCGAATAAGACGCATAATCCTGATAGCAAGGGTAATTCGCGCGCCCGGAACGGCCTGAGAGTGGCTTAGGTCACCTTTCGCTCGAACGCCTTCAACGTTTGTTCCAGATGACGGCGCAGCACAGTATGGGCAAGGTCCAGATCACCCGTCTGGATGTGCCGCAGCACCTGAATATGTTCGTTGAGCGATTTTTCGATCCTTGCGCGCTGCAGGCGATCAAATGCCGATAGCTCCCGAAGATAGCGCAATTCGTTCTGCATTCTGACCGCCTGCAGGATGAAGCGGTTCCCGGACCATGCGGCAACCGCTTCATGGAAGGAAGAATTGAGGTTCAGCCAGTCTGGTCTGCTGATTTCATTGTCATCCTCTGTCTGTGCGAGAATTTTCTCGTGTGCAGCAAGGAGGGAGACCAGTTCATCCGGCTCGGCGTGATAGCCGGGCTCCATCAGCCCGGCAAGCTCAACCGCCAGTCGGAAGCGATAGCTTTCCGCCAGACTTTCGGAACTGTCGAGCGAATCCACGAAAGCCCAGCCATGACCGCGCTGCCGATGCACGAGCCCAAGCGAAGACAGTTGCGCCAGCGCCTTGCGGATCGTTCCCCTGGGCACCTTGTATCGCTCGGTCAGTTCGTTTTCTGAAACTTCCTGTGATATTTGCCCCACCGAACGGTCCCTGAGGATTTGCTGTTTGAGGCTTTCCGTCTCGCTGGCGCTTAACAGATTCAGATACTGTTCGGTGTTCAGATCGACCGCGACCACAAACCCCTTGTTCGGAATAAGCCGGACGAGCTGCTTGTCCTGCAGAATTTCCAGTGCTGCCCGCATGGGGGAACGGGAAACACCGAACCTGGTAGCCAGCGACTTCTCATTGATTGAATGACCCGTGCGCCATCCCTCCTTCTTTGCAAGAAGCAGGATTTGCCGAGCAACATCAATCTGCAGGGCGCTCGGACCGGTTTCGGTAGTCATGAAGTCTATTCCTCTCAAGCTTGCCGCCAAAAGCAGCAAGAGATTCAATGCGTAGGGTTTGAACCAGCGATCTTGAGGTTATGAGCCAGACGGGCATCAATAAAAAGGGGTTTTACAAACAACCTCACCCCTCCTCGCGATGAAGTACCTTCCTGATCCGGCGCATCGATATCCAGATGGCGGCAAGGACCACCGGCACGGCGATGCCGGTGGCGACGCGGTCGTTGATTGGAAGGCCGGTATCCTTTAGCGCCTTGAACAGATATCCCAGAAGCCCGACGGCGTAATAGGTGATCGCCGCCACCGACAGGCCTTCGACGGTTTGTTGCAGGCGCAGTTGCAGTTTCACGCGGCGGTCCATGCTGGCCAGCAGGTCGCGGTTTTGGGCTTCGAGCAGGATATCGACCCGGGTGCGCAGCAGGTTGTTGGCACGGGCCACCCGTTTCGAGAGGACTTCGAGGCGGTCACCGATATTCTGGCATGTGCGCATCGCGGGTGCCAGACGGCGTTCCATGAATTCGGTCATGGTTTGCAGGCCTTCGACGCGTTCTTCGCGCAGTTCGACAAGGCGGGCCTGCAGGATGCGGTAATAGGCGCGCGCGGCACTGAAACGGTAATTCAGCGATGCGGCCATTTCTTCGGTCTGGGCGGCAAGGTCGGTCAGTTTTTGCAGGGTGCCTTCGTCGTCGGTGTGCGATTTGCTGGCCATTTCGGCGGTGATCGAGGACAGCCGGGTATCGATTTCCGAGACCTTGGGTGTTGCGCAATGGGCCAGCGGAAAGGCCAGCAAGGCCATCATGCGATAGACCTCGATTTCCTTGAGCCGCTGGATCAGACGCCCGGCCTGCAGGACCTCAAGCCCCTGATCGCGGATCAGGATGCGGCCAAAGCCATCGCCATGCAGGCGAAAATCGGTCCAGACCATCGCCGTGCCCCCCAAAACGCGGCTGCCGGTCAGGCCGTTATGATCAAACAGGCGCGATACTTCATCAGACGAGCGTTCATCGCGATCCATCGCGATGTGCAAGCCCACCAGAAGCTGCCCCGGCGTGGCTTCAAGCCAGTCCTGCGGGATCAGGTTGATGACCGGGTCATCAAACGGATGATCAAAGGCGGCCTGCCGTTTGAAGACATAGACCGTGAATTCCGCATGGCGTTCCCAGATGACGGAAAAGCCGTCGCACTGGGCTTCGTAATATTTCTGATCGGATGCCGGGGGTGTCAGGCTGTATCGTTGACAGAAGCCCTGAAAATGGTCGCGGACATCGGTATCAAGTTCCTCGCCCGCGTGAAAGGCGATGCAGGTGCAGCGGGCCGGGCTTTGTACCCCGCCAAACGGGCGGGCATGGATTTCGTTATGAAGGGCGACACGCTGGGGATGTTCAACAAACATTGCCACGGGCTTTCATAATTGGCCATTGCGGTCTATATAGAGCCTTCGGGGCACGCCCCGACACGTTCTGTATAGACGAAAGTCCAAGGTGGCAGATAGCCCTGAAAACGTAAGGGAAAATACTGTCACAAATGCTTTAACTTACAGGCGAAAATCGCCCGCATGGCCGAAACTGGCCGCCCGTCGCCCATCTGTTGCCATCCGGCACGCCCGCAAGGAGGTTTCATGACCGATCTGAGCAAAACCGACAGCCTGTTTTTCGCCAATGGCGACCTTGATCGCGACCGGCTTGAAAAGCAGGTTAATGATGCGCTGGGTACGGCGGAAGACGGGGAACTTTTCCTTGAATACCGGCAGTCCGAAAGCCTGACTTGGGATGATGGCCGCCTGCGCAGTGCCAATTTCGATACCGCACAGGGGTTTGGCCTGCGTGCGGTTGCCGATGAAGCCACCGCCTTTTCGCATTCCAACGAGCTTTCCAACGATGCGGTTGGCCGAGCGGCCGAGACCGTCAAGGCGGTTGGCAATGGCCGTTCGGGCAAGGTCGATCTGGGATCAATCGGCACCAATGTGTCGCTTTATTCCGATGTCAATCCGCTGGGCGAGGCAACGTTTGAGGCGAAGGTTGATCTGCTGGGCAAGATCGATGCCTATGCGCGCGCCAAGGACCCGCGCGTGGTGCAGGTTTCCGCATCGATTTCGGGTAACTGGCAGGCCGTGCAGATCTGGCGCAGTGGCGGGCAGCGGATTGGCGATATCCGCCCGCTGGTGCGGTTTAACGTTTCCGTCGTCGTCAAGCAGGGCGACCGCATGGAAACCGGATCGCATGGCCAGGGCGGACGCATTGGCTATGACGGGTTCTTTGAAGAAAAAAGCTGGAAATCGGCAGTTGACGAAGCATTGCGTCAGGCGACGCTGAACCTTGAATCGGTTGCGGCGCCTGCGGGCGAGATGACCGTGGTGCTTGGTCCGGGCTGGCCGGGGATTTTGCTGCATGAAGCCATCGGTCACGGGCTTGAGGGCGACTTTAACCGCAAGGGCACATCGGCCTTTGCCGGTTTGCTGGGCCAGCGGATTGCATCGCCGGGGGTTACGGTTGTTGATGATGGTACGATCCATGATCGCCGCGGGTCGCTTTCGATTGATGATGAAGGCACCCCGACCCAGCGCACGGTTCTGATCGAGGATGGCATCCTGAAAGGTTTCATGCAGGATCGCCTGAATGCGCGCCTGACCGGGGTGAAATCCACCGGCAACGGGCGGCGTCAATCCTATGCCCATGCGCCGATGCCGCGCATGACCAATACCTATATGCTGGGCGGTGACAAGGACCCGGGCGAAATCCTGGCGTCGGTCAAGAAAGGCATTTATGCGGTCAATTTCGGTGGCGGGCAGGTCGATATCACATCGGGCAAGTTCGTGTTTTCCGCATCAGAGGCCTATCTGATCGAAAACGGCAAGCTTGGCGCACCGGTCAAGGGGGCGACCCTGATTGGCAATGGCCCCGACAGCCTGACCAAGGTTTCCATGATCGGCAACGACATGAAGCTTGATGACGGGATCGGAACGTGTGGCAAGGATGGCCAGGGTGTTCCGGTGGGTGTTGGTCAGCCGACCTTGCGCATTGATGGCCTGACCGTTGGTGGCACGGCCGTTTAAAGGCCGGATATCATGTTAATTTCAAAGCCTGCTTGCGTTAAACCGTAAGCAGGCTTTTTATTTGCCCATCGCCACCATTGATAACGAGGCCCCGATGAATTTTTCGTCTGATAACGTGTCGCCGATCTGCCCGGAAATCCTTGCCGCGATTGCCGAGGCCAGCGATCCCGCCCTGCCCTATGGTGCGGACGCGGCAAGCCAGCAGCTTGATCAGGCGTTTTCGGACCTGTTTGGCAAAGAGGTTGCCGTGGTGCCGGTGGCGACGGGGACGGCGGCCAATCTTGTCGGATTGTCGGCACTGGTGTCGCCATTTGGCGGGGTGGCCTGCCATCATCAGGCACATATCAACCGGACGGAATCGACCGGGGTGGCATTTTATGGCAACGGGGCGAAGCTTCTGACCATGGACGGGCCATCGGCGAAGCTGTTGCCCGAAACGCTTGATGCGTTTTTAACCCGCGAAAACACCCATGGCATGCATTCGGTTGATCCGGAATGTGTGGCCATCACGCAGGCGACCGAATTCGGCACGATCTATGACGTTGATGAAGTTCAGGCGATTGGGAAGGTCGCCAAGGCGCATGGCATGAAGTTTTTCATGGATGGGGCGCGATTTGCCAATGCCATTGCCGCCCTTGGCTGCCATCCCGCTGATATCACCTGGAAGGCGGGGCTTGATGTTTTAAGCTTTGGCGCCACCAAGAACGGGGCGATGGCGGTGGATGCGATCATCCTGTTTGACCCGTCGCTGCGCGCAAGGGTCGAAAAGGCGCGCAAACGCGGTGGGCATCTGTTTTCCAAACATCGTTATCTGGCAGCACAGCTTCTGGCCTATGTGAAGGATGATCTTTGGCTGCGCAATGCGCGCCATGCCAATCAGGCCGCAAGCGCCCTTTGCCAGTCGCTTGAAACACTTGGTGCGCGGGCGGCCTTTGCCCCGCAGGGCAACGAGCTGTTTGTGCATATGGATGATGATCTGGCGGATCGGTTGCGCAAGGCCGGGCTGGTCTTTCGGCCATGGCCCGCGGTCGGGCCGGATGCGTTTCGCTTTGTTAGCGGCTGGAACAGCCCGATTGAGGCAATCCGCGCATTACCGGAAACACTATAGGCATCATTGCCATTCGAACGGATCGCGTGTGATAAAGGTTGGTCAGGTTGCGGGGCAGTCCCCGAAGCCTATGGACGCCACCACAAGACACGGACCCGTTCGATGAATTTTGCCTCTGATAATGTATCGCCCCTGTGCCCGGAAATCCTGAGTGCGCTGGAACACGAAGCCTATGGCAATGCACCGGCCTATGGGGCAGATGAAACCAGCCGTCAGCTTGACGCGGCCTTTTCCGAATTGTTCGACCGTGAGGTCGCGGTTGTTCCGGTCGCCACCGGGACCGCGGCAAACTGCATCAGCCTGTCGGCACTGGTATCGCCGTTTGGCGGCATCGTCTGCCATCACGAGGCCCATATCAACGAAGATGAAAGCACGGGCGTTGCGTTCTTTACCGGCGGGGCGAAGCTGATGCCGGTTGACGGCCCGGCGGCAAAGCTTGAAGCCGACAATCTGGATGCCTTTCTGGCAAGCCGGGTGGATCGTGGGGTGCATTCGGTGGCCCCGGAATGCGTTGCGATCACGCAGGCGACCGAACTGGGCACGGTTTACACCGCCGATGAGCTCGCCGCCATTGGCGCGATCTGCAAAAAGCGCGACCTGCGGTTTTTCATGGATGGGGCGCGGTTTGCCAATGCGGTTGCCCATCTGGGCTGCCACCCGGCGGATATCACGTGGAAGGCTGGCGTTGATGCGATCAGCTTTGGGGCGACCAAAAACGGTGCGCAGGCGGTCGATGCGATTGTCCTGTTTGATACGTCACTGCGCGGCAGGGTCGAACAGGCCCGCAAACGCAGCGGACATCTTTATTCCAAGCATCGTTATCTGGCATCACAGCTTCTGGCCTATGTGAAGGATGATCTTTGGCTGCGCAATGCGCGCCATGCCAACGGGGCGGCCAGAACCCTTTGTGACATGCTGGTGTCGCATGGGGCGACTTTGGCGCATGCGGCCGAGGGTAACGAGCTTTTTGTGAAGCTTGCGCCGGAGCTTGCGCAACGGATGCGTGATGCCGGGGCGCTGTTTTATCCGTGGCCGTCATTGGGGGCGGATATTTACCGATTTGTGACGGCGTGGAACACGGATATCGCGCAAATCAGTGAACTTAATGATCGCATTACGCGCAATTGACCCGTGTAAGTGGTTCAGCAATCAAACGAATCTAGAAATTTCAAGAAGATAGATCGGACGGAAAAGCACGTTAGCTTTATGTGTTTTTCCATTCGGTCATCAGTAGCCCCGAAAAAAATGCACGGCTCCCATACCCGATTGTGGGGGACAATTTCATAAAAATAACAGACACTTGACATAAATTCATCATTCATCCGATCAGGTCGTCCTACGTAGAACCCCGCAGGAAACGTTGACGATACGCAGAAACCCTGATTATTTTCCCTCGTCGATTGCCAACATAACTGTTGGATCGGGTAAACCCGCCCGACCCTTTGCACAAATTGCAATGCATGAGCCGTTCAAGGCCAGCAGCCACCCGTGCAAATTGTTTGGGCCAGCCTTGAGGGAGGCATCTTATATGAAAGCGAATTTCGTCAAAGCGGCGATCGGTGCAGGTCTGCTTGCAGCGACTGCGCTTGCTGCTCCGACTGCCGCTTCGGCAAAAACCCTGGTTTATTGCTCGGAAGGAAGCCCGGAAGGCTTCAACCCGCAGCTTTACACCGCGGGTACCACCTTTGACGCCACCTCGCGTCAGGTATTCAACCGTCTGGTACAGTTCAAGCGCGGTACGACCACCATCGTTCCGGGCCTTGCAACCAGCTGGGACGTATCGGCCGATGGCACGGAATACACCTTTAACCTGCGTAAAGGCGTTAAATTCCAGACCACCGATGCCTTCACCCCGACCCGCGATTTCAACGCAGACGACGTGATCTTCTCGTTCCGTCGCCAGTGGGACAAAGATCATCCGTACCATGCGGTTTCCGGTGGCGGTTACGAGTATTTCAACTCGATGTCCATGGGCGAACTGATCAAGGACATCGTCAAGGTTGACGATTACACCGTCAAATTCGTTCTGAACCGTCCGGAAGCACCGTTCATTGCCAACATGGCAATGGATTTCGCATCCATCCTGTCGGGTGAATATGCCGATCAGCTGATGGCTGCCGGTACGCCGGAACAGATCGACCTGAACCCGGTCGGTACCGGTCCGTTCCAGGTTGTCCAGTATCAGAAAGATGCGGTCATCCGTTACAAAGCGTTCCCGGAATACTGGGAAGGCAAGGCACCGATTGATAACCTGATCTTTGCCATCACCCCGGACAGCACGGTTCGTTACCAGAAGCTGAAAGCCGGCGAATGCCATGTCATGCCGTACCCGAACCCGGCTGATCTGGAAGCGATGGAAGCCGATGGCGACATCAACCTGATGAGCCAGGAAGGTCTGAACGTCGGTTATCTTGGTTACAACACCAAGAAAGAGCCGTTCACCGATGCACGTGTCCGTAAGGCACTGAACATGGCGATCAACAAAGCCGCCATCATCGAGGGTGTTTATCAGGGTGCAGGCGTTGCCGCCAAAAACCCGATTCCGCCGACCATCTGGTCGTACAACAACGATACCGTTGACGATCCGTATGATCCGGAAGCAGCCAAGAAATTGCTGGCAGAAGCCGGTTATCCGGATGGTTTCACCACCGATATCTGGGCCATGCCGGTACAGCGTCCCTACAACCCGAACGCACGCCGTATGGCTGAACTCGTTCAGGCTGACTGGGCCGCGATTGGCGTGAATGCCGAAATCGTTTCCTACGAGTGGGGCGAATACCTTGAGCGCACCAAAAATGGTGAACAGGGCAGCTTCATGCTCGGCTGGACCGGCGACAACGGTGACCCCGACAACTTCCTTGCTGTTCTGCTGGGTTGCGATGCCGTTGGCAGTGCAAACCGTGCACAGTGGTGCAACGAGGAATTCGACAGCCTGATCCAGCAGGCGAAAACCACTTCGGATGTTCTTGAACGTACCCGTCTGTACGAAGAAGCCCAGACCGTCTTCAAACGTGAAGCACCGTGGGCAACCATCGCGCACTCGATCGTTTTCGAACCGATCCGTAACGAAGTTGTCGACTACAAGATCGATCCGTTTGGCGGTCACATCTTCTACGGCGTCGATATCAAAGAATAAGACGCCCCTACACCTTGCCGAAGAGGCCCGGTTTTCCGGGCCTCTTTGCAATTCCGCAATAGAGAGAGATGTCCGCCCGCAGGCATTGCGCGCGGATGCTAAAAAGGCCCAATGGCATGCTAGGTTTCCTTTTACGCCGTTTGGGTGACGTCATACCGACCTTCTTTGGCGTTACCATTCTGGTGTTTCTGATGATTCACCTGATCCCGAGCGACCCGATCCAGATGCGAGCAGGCGAGCGCAGTATCAGTCCCGAACGATACGCCGAACTGCAAAAGGAATATGGTTTCGACAGACCGCTTGTCGTTCAGTATTTCGACTATCTTGGCGGCGTTTTGCAGGGTGATCTTGGTGAATCCTTCGTCACCAAGCGTCCGGTGATCGAAGAATTCGCGACCCTGTTCCCGGCAACGATTGAACTTTCCATCGCGGGGATATTGTTTGCGATCATTGTCGGTCTGCCATTGGGGGTTATTGCCGCGATCAACAGGGGAAAGTGGCTTGACCACCTGACCATGAGTTTATCGCTGACAGGATATTCAATGCCCATCTTCTGGTGGGCGCTGTTGCTGATCATGTTCTTTTCGACGACGCTTGGCTGGACCCCGGTTTCCGGTCGCCTGTCGATCATGTATTACATCGAGCCGACCACCGGTTTCATGCTGATCGACACATTGCTCAGCGATGAAAAAGGCGCGTTTATCAGTGCGCTCCGTCATCTGATCCTGCCAACGATTGCGCTTGGCACCATTCCGATGGCCGTGATTGCGCGTATGACACGCTCCTCGATGCTTGAAGTTCTGGGCGAGGAATATATCCGTGTTGCGCGAGCCAAGGGCCTGGCCCCGATGCGGGTGATCATGGTCCATGCGCTTCGCAATGCCCTGATCCCGGTTATTACGGTGATCGGCCTTCAGGTCGGCGTGCTGTTTGCCGGTGCAATCCTGACTGAAACCATTTTCTCGTGGCCCGGTATTGGCAAATGGATTGTCGAGGCGTTGAACCGCCGCGATTACCCGACCATCCAGGGCGGCATCCTGATGATTGCCTTCGTGGTTATGGGGGTCAATCTGTTCGTCGATCTGATGTATGGGGTGATCAATCCCCGCATCCGGCACAAGCGTTAAGGGGGCACGGGAAATGACAAACCAGAATACCCAATCGACCACCCCCGAAACGGCAGCAGCCGAAGTGGTGGCCGTCGAGGACCAGAAGATCAATCCGCCCAGCCCGTTTATGGAAACGTGGAATTATTTCCGCAAGAACCGCGGTGCTTATGTCGGGCTGATCGTCATCTGCTTTATCCTGTTCATGGCGGCATTCGCCCAGTGGATCGCACCATTTGATCCGATTGCACAGGACCGCACCGCGTTCCTGAAACCGCCGATCTGGATGGAAGGTGCCGACCCGCGCTATATCCTTGGCACCGACGCGGTTGGCCGCGACATCCTGTCGCGCCTGATCCATGGTGCGCAGCTTTCGGTGACCATCGGCGTGTTCGTCGTGATCATTTCGATGATCGCCGGTATCGTTCTTGGACTGGTTGCCGGATATTTCCGCGGCTGGATCGAAGTCGGCATCATGCGCATGATGGATACCATGCTGGCCCTGCCCAGCCTGATCATGGCGATGGCGATTGTCGCGATCCTCGGCCCGGGGCTTGAAAACGCCATGCTGGCGATTGCGATTGTCCAGTTGCCGCATTATGTGCGCCTGTCGCGTGCATCGGTGGTTTCCGAACTGAACAAGGAATATGTCATCGCATCGCAGATTGCCGGTGCCGGTCATATCCGCCAGATGTTCGTCAATATCCTGCCGAACTGCATGGCACCCCTGATCGTTCAGGGCACATTGGGTATTTCAAGTGCCATCCTTGATGCTGCGGCCCTTGGCTTCCTTGGCCTTGGCGCACAGCCGCCGCTGCCGGAATGGGGCACCATGCTGGCCGAAGCCCGCGAATTCGTGGGATCGGCATGGTGGGTGATCACCTTCCCCGGCCTTTGCATCCTCGTCACCGTGCTTGCCTTCAACCTGATGGGTGATGGTCTGCGCGATGCCCTAGATCCCAAGATGAAGCGGTAAGTCATGGCTCTTCTCGAAGTTAAAAACCTGACAGTCGAGTTCGGCTCCGAAGACCGGCCGTTCCGCGCTGTTGATAATGTAAGTTATTCCGTTGATCGCGGCGAAGTCCTTGGCATCGTTGGTGAGTCGGGTTCGGGTAAATCCGTATCCTCGCTTGCCGTTATGGGCCTGATCGACTTCCCCGGTCGTGTTACCGCCGACAGCCTGACCTTTGATGGTCAGGACCTGCTGACGATGTCGCCCGGCAAGCGCCGTGCGATTACGGGCAAGGATATCGGCATGATCTTTCAGGATCCGATGTCGGCGCTTAATCCGTGCTTTACGGTTGAAGCCCAGATCATGGAAGCCCTGAAAGTCCATGAGGGTGGGTCGAAAAAGGAGCGGCGTGAACGTACGCTTGACCTTCTGAACCAGGTTGGCATTCCCGATCCGAAATCACGCATGACCGCCTATCCCCACCAGCTTTCGGGCGGGATGAGCCAGCGTATCGTGATTGCGATGGCGATTGCGTGCAATCCGCGCCTGCTGATTGCCGATGAACCGACCACCGCCCTTGACGTGACCATTCAGGCCCAGATCATCGACCTGCTGCTGAAATTGCAGGACGATAGCGACATGGCCCTGATCCTGATCACGCACGATCTGGCACTGGTATCGGAAGCGGCTGATCGCATTCAGGTGATGTATGCCGGCCAGCTGTTTGAAAGTGGCCCGGCTGACAGCATCTTTGCCGCCCCGCGCCATCCCTATACCCAGGCGTTGCTTGAGGCATTGCCGGAACGTTCCGAAGGCCATGATCGCCTGCGCACCATCCCCGGTGTGGTTCCGGGCCAGTATGACCGCCCGGCGGGCTGTCTTCTGGCGCCGCGTTGCCGTTATGCCAATGATCGTTGCGTTGTCGAACGCCCCGATGTTGGTGCTTATAACGGGCGCGATGTGCGTTGCTTCTATCCGCTTGACGACCACGGCCAGCCAACCGGCCAAACAACCGGCCAGACAACCGGGGAGACCGTGTAATGAGCTTCCTTGATGCAAAACCCGGTGTTCCGCTGCTGGAATCCGATGATCTTGTCCGTCACTACGAAGTCAGCCGCGGCCTTGGCAAACCCAGTGCGATGGTCAAGGCGCTTGATGGTGTTTCCTTTACGCTCGAAGCCAAGAAGACGCTGGCGGTTGTTGGCGAGTCCGGTTGTGGCAAGTCCACGCTTGGCCGTCAGCTCACCCTGATTGAAAAGCCCAGCGCAGGCGGGCTTAAAATCAACGGCGAAGCGGTTGGTGATCTGAGTGACAAGGAAGCGAAACTGTTCCGTCGCACGGTTCAGATGATCTTCCAGAACCCTTACGGGTCGCTGAACCCGCGCAAGAAAGTCGGTCAGATTCTTGGCGAGCCGGTGTTGCTTAACATGGATCTGGGTCGCAAGGAGCGCGAGGAACGTGTGCGCGAAACCATGGCCAAGGTTGGCCTGCGCCCCGAATTTTACGGGCGCTATCCGCATATGTTCTCGGGCGGGCAGCGTCAGCGTATCGCGATTGCGCGCGCGCTGATCCTTGAACCGAAAGTCATCGTCGCCGATGAACCGGTTTCCGCCCTTGACGTGTCGGTCCAGGCACAGGTTCTGAACCTGATGATGGACCTGCAGGAAGAGATGAATGTCGCCTATGTCTTCATCTCGCACGATCTTTCTGTCGTTCGCCATATTGCAGATGACGTCATGGTGATGTATTTGGGGCGCGTCGCTGAAAAGGGACCGACCGAAGAAATCTTTGCCAAACCGCTGCATCCCTATACAAGGGCGCTTCTGGCATCGGCACCAAAGATCGATCCGGCGCATCGCGTCAAGGCAGAGCCGCTTAAAGGCGAACTGCCTTCACCGATCAATCCGCCGTCGGGCTGTGCGTTTCATAAACGCTGCCCGTTCGCGACCGACCATTGCGCACAGGTTCGACCTGAATTGCGCATGTATGAAGGCCGCGAGGTGGCTTGCCATCGGGTCGAAGAAATCGCCTGAAAACAGGCGATCGCCCGGATATCCGGGTAGACAAGGGAGCAAGGGGGCGCGCTTTAACAAGCTGCGCCCCTGAGCCTTTCAGGGTCACAAGAAAGCCTGCAAAGGCTTTGCTGGCTGTATGCGAACTCCGAGAACAAAACTCAGCCCAAGAATGTTTCTTCGTGCGTGGCCTGATATTGCTGTATCTCGCTTCTCATCCTGCCTTGCCAGTTATGCACGAAGTCTGAAACCTCTGACGTTTCAAGATGGGCTTTCAGTGACGATTGATCGCGCCAACGTTCGGCAATCACGAGACGCCCCGGGCATGCCGTATCAGGATTAACCGCATAAAAAAGACAGCCTTTCTCGGGCTTTGCATTACGCGCGATCACCTGAACGTCGGCGATGAACTGATCAATTTCAGGTGGATCAACATGAATGTGCCCCATCAGAATGATCATGTCATTCCACCACGAGCACGATCTTGCCCTGAATGTGCCCTTTGGCCGCACGTTCATGAGCCTTGCGGGCATCGGCAAGCGGGTATGTGCTGTCGAGCACGACGCGAAGTGTGCCGTCACTCAGCAGACCGGCAAGCTCCGCCAATTGATCGCCGTTCGAGCGAACCTGCGTTGCCGATACCGTGATGCCAAGCTTTTCGGCTTCTTCGTGACTGGAAAAGCCCAGCGGGAACACCGGGAAAAGGGCACCACCCCGTTTGATCGTGGGCAGGAAACGCCCGGCGGTCGGTCCGCCAAGGGCATCAATCACAAGATCAAGATCCCGCACGACGTCTTCGGGTGGCGTTTTCGTATAATCGATAAACTCGTCAGCCCCCAAGTCGCGCAGAAGCGCCTCGTGCTTGTCCGACGCAACCGCGATGACCCTGGCACCTTTGAGCTTTGCGACCTGCACGGCAAAATGCCCAACACCACCGGCAGCGCCATTCACAAGAACGGTTTTTCCCGAAAGTTCAACCGGCTTATGCTGATAGGACTGAAGCGGATTTGGTTCGTTATGTCCCAGATCAACCAGGAACTGCCACGCGGTCAGAAGCGACATGGGTGCCGCCGCCGCATGCACATGATCAATCCCGACCGGCTTGGGGGCGGCTTCCGATGCAGGGACCGTGACATATTGTGCATAGGCCCTGCTTCCCCCGGCAAGCCCGGACGGGAAACGAACCATGGCGTAAACGTCGTCTCCTGGCGCAAAGCCGGTAACATCATCGGCAACGGCGTCAACGACACCTGATATGTCGGTTCCAAGTATCACCGGGAAAGATATTTGCGGCTGCCATTCCGGCGGCAGCATCCTGTAGCCATCACGCAAATACCAGTCGGGCGGATTAATCCCGACCGCGTGCACCCGGACCCTTATTTCACCCGGTTCCGGATCAGGTATCGGCGCGTCCTCGTAGCGCATGACCTCGGGTCCGCCGAACGCGTGCTGACGGACCGCCTTCATTGTCTTTGTCATTACGGCTTCTTCTTTCATCGCATATGTGCTATCCACAATCGGAGCACTGATCCGCATTTATGGAGCAGTGCTCCGTTTGTCAAGAGGAACATATGCGCGCCGACGCAAAGAAGAACTACGAACATCTGCTTGCCACCGCACGGGAGGTTGTCAAAGACCAGGGTGCGGAAGCATCTTTGCGCGACATCGCCCGCAAAGCCGGGGTGGGACTTGGTACGCTGTACCGACATTTTCCAACGCGCGAGGCACTGCTTGAAACTCTGCTGCGCGAGAGCTTTGACGGGCTGAAAGAATCAGCGCGCGAACGCGAAACCGCAAGTTCGCCGGATGATGCGCTGGTATCGTGGTTACGTGATCTTGTTGCGTGCGCGAACGACTATCGCGGTGTCATTGCCGCGATGGTGGCCGCCATTGAGGATGAAGAGTCCGCTCTTCATGCGTCGTGCGTTACCATGAAAGCCGCGGGGACAAGGCTTCTTGTCCGGGCGCAGGAAAAGGGCGTTGCACGCACCGACATCGATGGCGGTGACCTGTTCGCGATGGTGGGTGCACTTGCCTGGCTTGGCGATCAGCCATCATCAGCACCACGTGCGGATCATCTGTTCAATGTCATCACCAGCGCCATCCTGAAGAAGTGATGGCCGGGACCATCACATCCGCAAAGCAAAGCGGATCAGGCGTTACTGCGCGTCCGATCCGTCAGGGCCAGCAGCACCCCTGCGGCGATCAGAAGGCTGCCGCTGATGCGGTTAAGCCAGCGCATGTGACGGGCGGAGCGGATCAGCCCCTTTACCTGCCCGCCGACAAGACCGTATCCGAGAAGGACACAGGCCTCCATCGCGATGAAGGTCACGCCCATGATCGCGAATTGCGGGCCGTATGAATCGGCCTGATCAAGGAATTGCGGAAAGAAGGCGGTAAAGATCAGGATCGCCTTGGGATTGCCAATCGCCGTCAGGAATTCCGTCCGGGCCAGTGACATCGCACCGGGATGGGCGACAAAACCGACGCTATCACCGGGAATCTCGGGCTCCGCAACTTTGGTTCGCCAGCTTTTGAGACCCAGATAAACCAGATAGACCGCCCCACCCCACTTGATGATCATGAAGGCGGTTTCGCTGGCGGCAAGCACCACGCCAAGCCCCATGGCCGTCACAACGATCATCAGGGCAAAAGCCAGCAGACGTCCCGCCCCGCCGATGGCGGCCGATGCAACGCCGTGACGCGCGCCATTGAACATCGCGAGAAGATTATTCGGTCCGGGGGCCATCGAAAGCGCCAAGGCAGCGCCGGAAAACAGCAACCATGTATCAAGCTGCATTTGGGGAAGTCCTGTGAAAAATGGGTGACCGGCTGATTGCGCCCGAAATTCAGTCGCGCGTCAAGGCGGCAATCATGGTTGCCGCAGCCGGCCATTTCGACGAAAGGTCCGCCCGTTTGCCCATCGCGAAATCGGCAAAGTCAAAACCGGGTGCCACCGTACAGCCCAGAAGGGCAAATTTGCCACCTTGTTTCAGGCGCGCCCCCTGCCAGACATTTTTCGGCACGATCATTTGCGGTTTCTGCCCCGCCAGCAGGTCATTGCCGATTTCAACCAGCCGGTGGCTGCCATCGGCATACAGTTGGAGCTGTTCGACCGGATCGCCAAGGTAATGGTGGAAAATCTCGTCACTGGTCAGGATATGCATGCCCGAAAAGGTATCGGGCGTCAGCAGGTAATAGATCGCGGTCCCCGTTGATCGCACGCCAAGATACCGGTTGCCCGGATTGCAGGTTTCCAGCGCGCGGAATGTTTCGGCGTAAAAGCCGCCTTCGGGATGGGGTTGCAGGCCGAGTTTTTCAATCAGGTTTTCAATGGTGATATCGCGGGACATGGCGCACTCCCTGCATGGGATGGATGATGGCCGACCATCATGACAAAAAAGGGGAACGGTGCAAACCGTTCCCCTTGGTATTTTCTGTATCTGTCGATCGATGGATTGGCAGAACAGGACCTAGTGGCCCTTGTGTTCCTGATCGCCCATTTTCATGTCGCCGTGATCCATACCGGCATCGCCGTGCGGGCCTTTGGACATTGACCCCATCACATCAATGGTCACCGGTATGTCGCCCGCCTTTTCGAAGGTCAGCGTTACGTCGATTTTTTCACCTTCGACGAGCGGCTTGTGCAGGCCGATCAGCATGACGTGATAGCTGCCCGGTTTGAACATCAGTTCACCATGCATCGGCACATCGATCCCGCCTTCGACCGGGCGCATCTTCATGACGTTGTTTTCCATGATATGCGTGTGCAGTTCGGTTTTATCGGCCAGATCGGATTTCACCCCGACAATACGGTCTACCATGCCGGTATTTTCGACCGTCAGGAAGGCCGCGCCATTCGGCACCTTGCCAAGCGATGCCTTGGCCCAGGCATCCCTGATTTCGATATCAGCAGCGAACGATTGAGTGGCGGCAAACAGACCGGCCAGGGTCGCAATAACAGCAAACAGTTTTTTCATGATCTTTGTTTCCATCCTTGTCCGGTGTGGATTGGTTGCATCACACCGGTGATTTGATTTCGGGTGTATCGGGAAATCAGATGGAATGCGGGGGTGCGCGGGAATAGCGCGTACGCGGCACGATGATCGTGGCGGCAAGCAGGCGGGCTTGCGCGTATTCGGCATCATGGATGATTGAAACCGGCGCGCCAAACGGCACGTCCAGACTTGCCATCGCCCCATGATGGGACGCGCATAGCGAACAGAAACCATGACCGGCAGAATGCCCGCCGGAATTTTGTGACGCGCCGTCGGGGCCGACGTCGCCAAACGATACTGCGCGCACCCCATCCGCCGTGCAGATGAAAATCAGATCGCCACCGGGTTCGGCATTGGCCCCGGTAATGGCGGTTAACCCGCCACCACTGGCACCGCCATACATCGCGCTTACGAAACCCGACTGCGTCACCCCGGTCATCAGGATGACGAATGCCAGCATCCAGACGCGCAGGAGTTTGCCCGCAGCCCGGATATTCACATGTGACAGCATCGGTTTGGTACGAATACGCATGGATTGGGTATGCCTGAATTTACCCCCCGCGACAATGAGATATATCATTGCCGCAGGATGACAATTGGGGCACGATCACCGCCGAAAAAGCTGATCCAGGCTGATCGAAAGGATACGTTTTTGCCCTACGCGATGGCTGTTCCGATATCCCTGCCCCATCCTGCAATGGTCGATGCCGATTGGGCGGACAGTTTTGCGATCACGATTGACGATCCCGACATCACCCCCGAACGCGCCGCGCAAAAGATCATGGATGGCAGGCCGGTCTGGATGGGCTATCTGCTGGCGTTGCGCAATGCGATGGTCCGGCCATTGGGGCTTAAAACCGCGCCCGAACCGGACGCCGATGTCATCGGCCTTTTCCCGGTGATTGAGCGCGGGGACGATTTCATCGTGCTGGGCATGGATGACAGGCATCTTGATTTTCGCCTGACGGTCGAGGTCGAAAAATTCCAGTGCGGGCAAACGGTGATCCGGTCCAGCACCCTGATCCGGCGGCACAATATGCTGGGCCGGATGTATCTTGGCACCATCATGCCGTTTCATAAGGCAATCGTGCCCGCGATGCTGAACGGCGCGTTCGCATCCCGATAGGCGGATAAAGAACGGGCCGGTCAAAACCGGCCCGCATCATCACATCAAATCAGATCATATCGCGTGCGCGGACCAGCTCATCGAACTTCGCCCCGTCAAGGAAGCCGAGCGCAATGGTTGCTTCCTTAAGGCTGCTGCGATCCTTGTGCGCCTTTTTGGCGACGGCGGCGGCATTGTCGTACCCGATATGCGGTGCAAGGGCCGTCACCAGCATCAGGCTTTGTTCGACATAGTGATCGATTTTTTCCTGATCGGCTTCAAGACCGACAACACAGTTATCGGCAAAGCTGACCGAGGCATCGGCAATCAGGCGGATCGATTGCAGCAGGTTATAAATGATCACCGGTTTGAACACGTTCAGATCCAGATGACCGTTCGAACCGCCGACCGTGACTGCCACATGGTTGCCGATCACCTGAGCGCAGACCATGGTTAGGGCTTCGGCCTGGGTCGGGTTGACCTTGCCCGGCATGATCGATGATCCCGGCTCGTTCGCGGGCAGGACCAGTTCACCAAGCCCGCAACGCGGGCCGGACCCCAGCAGACGGATATCGTTGCCGATCTTCATCAGCGACGTCGCCAGAACGTTCAGTACACCCGACATCTCGACACAGGCATCATGGGCGGCAAGGGCTTCGAATTTGTTGGCCGCCGTTTCGAATTTAAGCCCCGTGATCGTCGAAACCTGTTTGGCAAATTCGACGTCAAAACCCTTTGGCGCATTCAGGCCCGTACCAAGGGCAGTCCCACCCTGCGCCAGTTTGCGAAGCCGGACCAGTGCATCATCAATGCGATCAAGGCCAAGGGCGATCTGGGCGGCGTAGCCCGAAAATTCCTGCCCCAGGGTCAGCGGCACAGCATCCTGCATATGGGTGCGGCCGATTTTGACGATATCGGCAAAGGCCTTGACCTTGGCATCCAGTGCACTTCGAAGATGGGCAAGAGCCGGTTTGAGGCATTCTTCGATCTCGACCACGGCGGCGATATGCATGGCCGCCGGGAAACTGTCATTGGATGACTGGCCGCGATTGACATGGTCGTTGGGATGGACCGGATCACGTTTGCCCATCGGCTTGCCAAGGATTTCGCAGGCCCGGTTGGCGATGACCTCGTTGGCATTCATGTTGGTCTGGGTGCCACTGCCGGTCTGCCAGACGACAAGCGGGAAGTGATCCAGCAGCTTGCCATCGGCGACTTCGCGCGCGGCGGCCTCGATTGCCTCGGCAAGGTTCGCATCCAGATTGCCAAGGGCAGCATTGGCGCGCGCGGCAGCCAGTTTCTGTATCCCGAACGCCCGGATCAATGCATCGGGCATCCGTTCGCCGCCAATGCGGAAATTCTGTTTTGATCGCTGGGTCTGCGCCCCCCAATACCGGTCCGCGGGCACATCGATGCTGCCCATGGTGTCCTGTTCGGTGCGGGTGGTCACTGGATTGGTCACGATAGAAATCCTCCGTGTCAGAAAGCATACTGACCGGGGCGGGAACCCGGCTGGCAATTACGTTTTGCCGATCCCGAATATGGGCGCAAATGATCGTTCGCGCAAAGTCACTGTGTTGAAAAAATGCAGTTTTATCGCCAGCGATAAAATATCAGCCGGCGATTGCCCCCTGATCTGCGGAAACATTGTCCTGCCATGCGACAATCTGAACGCCGATGCGATCCAGATGGGACAGCAGTTTTTCAGGCGGCAAACGATCCGTGATCACCCCGGTCAGGGCTTCAAGCGGTGCGATGTTTTCAAGGTAACGCTGATCGAACTTGGTGTGATCGACCATCAGCCAGGTTTCATCGGACCGTTCCATCATGGCGCGTTTGACCGCAACCGCCCGACGGTTAACGTCACTGAACCCCTGCCATGCAACACCCGATGCGCCGATAAAGGCCTTGTTGGCGTGGAAACGGCGCAGGAATTCAATCGTATCATTGCCGTAGACCGCATTTTCGCGCGGATCGAACTGCCCCGGACACATGATGACATCGTCAATAACCGCCTGTTCGCCCATGCCATGCACCACTGCATAGCAATTGGTCAGAACCGTGCGCCGCAATGCGCCGGGATTCTGGGCCATATAGGGGGCAAGCTGGCTGACGGTGGACCCGGCATCGATCATGATCACATCACCCGGCCGGATCATGTTGCCCGCCATGATGCCGATCCGTTCGAACCCGGCAACCGCGGTCATCTGGCGCTGGGCCAGATCGGGCTGATGGCCCATGGGCTGTGCGGATGCACCGCCAAATTCACGTTTGATCAGGCCATCGTCGCTTAGCGCGTCGAGATCACGGCGAATTGTTTCAGTTGCCACATCGAATCGTTCCGCCAATGTGGCAACTCTCACATGCGGATGAATTTGCAGTTCCTGAAGAATGCGCTGCTGCCGTTCCTTTTTTCCGATACGCAAAGAGCCTCTCTCCCCTGAATAGCCTAGCCCGCACCACTTTTGGATAAGGTTAGCAGTTATTTTTGTAACCGATTGTTACAGTTTTATGTTGCTTTTCAAACTTTTTGCCACTTTATAATGTTGATAAAAGCAACAACAAAAACAACAAAACCACATTTAAAACCGGCATTAAGCCCGCGTTTACAGGGAAGAAAGGTTCTGTCTCATGTTTTCACATGCGAAAAAAATGGACATTTTGAAAGTTTCTACGCTGCTTGCCGCCATCGGCATGATGAGCTTTGGCAGCAGCACGGCATTTGCACAGGCCGATGATTGCATCGCACGTGGCGATCTTGATCAGATGTATTGCGACATGGATGGCGATCTGGTTGCCGATGCACCGCCCGCCGATCAGCAGGTTGACCCGGACACCCTCGTGTTTGCCTATACCCCGGTCGAAGACCCGGCGGTTTATGCCGATATCTGGCAGCCGTTCCTTGAACATCTTGAAAAAGTAACCGGCAAGGACGTTCACTTCTTTGCGGTTCAGTCGAACTCGGCCGAAGTCGAAGCCATGCGTAGCGGCCGCCTGCATGTTGCCGGTTTCTCGACCGGTCCGACCCCGTTTGCAGTTAACCTTGCCGGTGCGGTTCCGTTCGCATTGATGGGTGGCGATGATGGCCGTTTCGGTTACACGCTGCAGCTTTATACCCGCGTTGACAGCGGCATCGACAAGATCGAGGACCTGAAGGGCAAGCGCGTTGCGCACACCTCGCCGACATCGAACTCGGGCAACCTTGCACCGCGCGCACTGCTTCCGGGTCAGGGCATCGTTCCGGAACAGGATTACGAAGTCGTCTATTCCGGTTCGCACGATCAGTCGATCCTGGGCGTTGTTGCCGGTGACTATGACGCAGCACCGGTTGCATCCGAAGTCGTCGAACGCATGGTCCAGCGCGACCTTTATGATCCGAACGAAGTCAAAATCATCTATGAAAGCAAGCCTTTCCCGACCACTTCGTTCAACTATGCCTATAACCTGAAGCCGGAACTGATCGAAAAGATCAAGGAAGCCTTCTTTACCTTCGACATGAAGGGCACCGCCCTTGGCGAAGAATTCAAAGGCGTATCGAAATTCGTTCCTGTCACCTACCAGAAAGACTGGGACGTTATTCGTGAAATCCAGGCTGCCAACGGCGTGAAATACACCCCGGACAACCTGAAGTAATCCCTTCTTTCAAACTGCTTCTGCCGGGATCGGTTTTCGATCCCGGTAGTCTTTTTTCAAGGTATCGTGATGCTGCGTATCAAAGATCTGGTCAAACGCTATGGCAAGGATGAGGCTGTTCTGAAGGACCTGAACCTTGAGGTTCCCGGCGAAAGCGTCGTTGCCATCATTGGGGCATCGGGTGCGGGTAAAAGCACGCTTTTGCGCTGTATTAACCGTCTGGTCGAACCGACATCGGGCTCAATTGACCTTAACGGCACCGAACTGACGACTTTGTCCGGCGGCGATCTGCGTCTGGCGCGTCGCCGTATCGGCATGATTTTTCAGGGTTTCAACCTGATCAACCGTTTGACGGTTATGGAAAATGTTCTGTCGGGACGGTTGGGATATGTTCCGGCCTGGCGCGCCATGACGCGCAATTTCCCCCAAAGCGACATTGATCGTGCGTTTCAATTGATGGAACGTGTCGGCATTGCCCATTATGCCAACAAACGCGCCGATGAATTATCGGGCGGCGAACGCCAGCGCGTCGGCGTGGTTCGCGCCTTGATGCAGGAACCCGAAATCCTGCTGGCCGATGAACCGACGGCGTCGCTTGACCCCAAAACATCCCGACAGATCATGGAATTGCTGCGCGCACTGGCATCCGAGCTGCACCTGCCGGTCCTGATCAATATCCACAATGTCACCGAGGCCAAGGAATATACCCAGCGTATCGTCGGCATGCGGTTTGGCCGCATC
Source organism: Thalassospira lucentensis (assembly GCF_032921865.1). Lineage (NCBI taxonomy): Bacteria > Pseudomonadati > Pseudomonadota > Alphaproteobacteria > Rhodospirillales > Thalassospiraceae > Thalassospira > Thalassospira lucentensis. The sequence continues at coordinate 2,435,444 of NZ_CP136684.1, read as the reverse complement.
ATCTTTGACAGTGTGCCGACCGATCTTACCCAGGATGCCATGGATGAAATCTATGCCGGGGTTCCGGCAGAAGAACGTGGCGAAACCGGCGATCCGGAATCCCTGCGCGAGGTTGTATCGCAATGACCAGTTCCGTTGAAAAAACAACGGGCCATCGCACATGGAAAAAGCCGCCCTTTATCGCCAATCCGGCGATACGCTGGGCGATCATCCTTGGCGTATTGGCCTATGTCGTGTGGGCGGTCACCAGCCTGCCGTTTAACTGGGAACGTATTCAGGAAGGCATTCCGCGCGCCATCCGTATTTTCAAGGGCGCCTTTCCGCCGGACATGATCCGGGGTGAACTGGTGCTGCAGGGCTTTCTTGAAAGCATCAAGATCGCCATCGTTGCAACCCTTGCCGGTGTGATGCTGAGCGTGCCGATTGCCTTTGCCGCCGCATCCAATATTGCGCCCAAATGGCTCTATAACGTCGGGCGAGCCACGATCATTATCGCGCGCAGTTTCCATCCGGTGATCGTTGCCATCCTGTTCGTCAAGGCGGTCGGTTTTGGTCCGCTGGCGGGGATTCTGACCCTGACGATCTATTCCATCGGCTTCGTTGCCAAAATGCTGGCCGAGCGGATCGAGGAAATCGACTGGGGCCAGGTTGAAGCCATCCGGGCGGCCGGGGGCGGGACATTCATCACCATGCTTTATGCCGTGATCCCGCAAATCATGCCCCGCCAGATCGGTCTTTCGATCTATCAGCTTGACAGCAACCTGCGTGCATCTGCCGTGGTTGGCATTGTTGGCGCGGGCGGGATCGGATCGACCCTGATGAATGCGTTTCGGCGCTATGACTATGACTTCGCGCTTGCGATCACGCTTTGCATTATCGGCGTCATCCTGATCAGCGAAGCCATAAGCGGCCGGATCCGGAGGAACATATGGTAACGACAACAAAAAATGCCGGGCCGGACGCCATCGCCGAACGCGAATGGTCACGCTATACCCCCAAACAACGCTGGCTGCGCTTTGCCATGTATGGCGGCGTGGTTCTGGCAACGGTCTGGTCGCTTTCGACGATCAACATCATCTGGCCGTGGCTTTGGGATGCCCCGAAACAAATGGGCGATCTTTTTTCGCGCATGTATCCGCCATCCCTCAATGATTGGGAAATGATCGCCATCACGTTGCTTGAAACCGTCAATATTGCGACGATTGCAACGTTCTTTGCGGTGTTCCTTTCATTGCCGATTGCCCTGATCGCGGCCCAGAACACCACGCCCAACAAGCTGACCCTGTGGATTGGCCGGTTTATTCTGGTGTCGTCGCGGTCGGTCAATACCATCATCTGGGCGCTGCTGTTTGTTGCGATTTTCGGCCCCGGCGTGATGGCCGGTATTCTTGCGATCATTTTCCGTTCGATCGGTTTCATCGGCAAATTGCTGGGCGAGGCGATCGAGGAAATCGACCGGGCCCCGATCGAGGCGCTTGAGTCCGTCGGTGCATCGCGGTTCAAAATCCTGATTTACGGGGTTGTGCCGCAGGTCATGCCGACTTTCTTTGCGGTGTCGATCCTGCGCTGGGACATCAATCTGCGCGAAAGTACGGTTCTGGGTCTGGTCGGGGCCGGCGGGATCGGTATCGTCCTGCAAGGCGCGATTGACACCTTTGCCTGGCAGACGGTTGCCACCATTCTTCTGGCGATCATCGGTCTTGTGATCGTGGGCGAGGCTCTGGCGGCCTGGCTGCGCAAAAAGGTGATCTGACGTGTCTGAACATTACGACCTTCTGGTCGTAGGCGGCGGCATCAATGGTGCGGGTATTGCCCGTGATGCCGCCGGTCGCGGCCTGTCCGTCCTTCTGGTCGAACAGCGCGACCTTGCCTCGGCCACCTCTTCATCCTCGACCAAACTGATCCATGGCGGCCTGCGGTATCTTGAGCATTACGAATTCCGGCTGGTGCGCGAAGCCCTGCAGGAACGCGAAGTTCTGCTGGCTGCCGCCCCGCATATCATCTGGCCGCTGACCTTTGTTCTGCCGCACCATAAAGGCCTTCGGCCCAAATGGATGCTGCGTGCCGGACTGTTTCTGTATGACCATCTGGCAAAGCGTAAACGTTTGCCGGCTTCACGCGCCCTGTCCCTGAATGGCACGGCCGAAGGCAAACCACTTCTGGACCAGTTCACCAGCGGCTTTTCCTATTCCGATTGCTGGGTCGATGATGCCAGGCTTGTGGTTTTAAACGCCCTTGATGCGCAGGCCCGCGGGGCCGTGATCAAAACCCGGACGCGCTGTGCCGCCCTTGTGCGCGGTGAGAATGACTGGACCGCGACACTGCAAACCGAAGACGGCAAGGAAACCAGTATTTCGGCGCGCGCCGTGGTCAACGCCGCAGGTCCGTGGGTGACCGAAATGGTCAACCGTGCCGGGCTTGGCGACAAGGCCGCGGGGTTGCGGCTTGTCAAAGGCAGCCATTTCATCGTGCCGCGCATTCACCCGCATGATCATTGCTATATCTTCCAGAACGGGGATGGTCGCATTGCCTTTGCCATCCCCTATCAGCAGGATTACACCCTGATCGGGACGACGGATGTGCCCTATGACGGTGATCCGGCGGATGTGAAGATCAGCGACGGTGAAATCGATTACCTGCTTGATCTGGTCAATGGTTATCTGGCGACACCGTTAACGCGGGCCGATATCGTTTGGGATTATGCCGGTGTCAGGCCGCTTTATGATGACAAGAACAGCAACGCATCGGCGGTGACGCGTGACTATGTGTTCGATCTGGATACCGGGGACGGCGATGCCCCGGCGATCCTGTCGATCTATGGTGGGAAGATCACCACCTATCGCCGGTTGGCCGAACATGCCCTGCAAAAGCTTTGTCCGGTTCTGGGCAATGATGCATCCGACTGGACCGCGACATCGGTTCTGCCGGGCGGGGATATGAGCGATGGCAATTTCGACCGCTTCCTGAGCAGTGTCAGAACGAAGTTCGGCTGGCTGCCCGAACAGATCGCCCATCGCTGGGCACGCTGTTATGGCACGCGCCTGTTTGATATTGCGCCGGATGCCAAGGCCATTGGTGATCTGGGTGCGGAAATTGCGCCCAACCTGTTCGAGGCGGAACTGCGTTTCCTGATGACGCAGGAATGGGCCCGGTCAGCCGAGGATGTCCTTTGGCGACGGACCAAGCTTGGCCTTGGCATGGAAGAAAGCGATATCAACGCGGTTCGGGACTGGTTTGCAAACCGCGCGGATCAACTTGCCGCACAGTAAGCAACCGGCAACCGGTTACTTGCGCAGATCATCCCATTTGACGAATTCGTGGGCGATGAAATCTTCCATCATCGCCCGCCACATCCGTTCGGCCATGTCTTCGTCAAAGCCATCGATGCGGCACTGGGCGCGGACCTTGGTGATCACGTCCTCGATCCGGTCTTCGTCACGCACGGCATCGCGGGTCGGTTTGATGCGCGCGGCCTGTTCGATATAATTCAACCGTTCCGCCATCAGCGCCACCAGAAGCCTGTCCACCCGATCCACATTCGCACGTACATCGGACATGGTTTCGCAGGGGTTGGCTTTGGTCGTCATCACGGCAGAACTTTCATTATTCACGAAAAATGAAAAATGGCGGTGATTATTCACTGCCATTTCATAATGTCTAATAGGCGTATTCCCGGAACAGCGGATCAACCGATCCGTTCCATTCGGTTTCATATTTATCAAGGAATTCCTCGGCCAGGGTACGGCCGCTTTCGGCGACGTCTTCGAGGCTTTCGAGGAAGTGGCTTTCATCGTCACCATAGGCATCCATGCGACCACGCGCCTTAAGCCCCTGTTTGGAGACGGCCAGCACGTCCTTGGCGAGGTCCTGAACGGTGCCGTTTTTGAACTTCGTGGCAAGGGCGGTACGCGGCACATCGTCGCGAAGGGCTTCGCGTTCGGCATGGCTGAGATCCTTGACAAGATCCCATGCGGCATCGAGTGCGACATCATCATACAGCAGACCAACCCACAGGGCCGGAAGGGCGCAGATGCGTTTCCACGGGCCACCATCCGCGCCGCGCATTTCAAGGAATTTCTTGAGGCGCACTTCGGGGAAGGCGGTCGTCATGTGATCGGACCAGTCATTCATCGTCGGGCGTTCACCCGGCAGAACGTCAAGCTTTCCGGCCATGAAATCGCGGAACGATTTGCCTGCGGCATTGATGTATTTGCCATCGCGATAAACGAAATACATCGGCACATCGAGCATGTAATCGACATAACGTTCAAAGCCAAAACCGTCTTCGAACACGAAGGGCAGCATGCCACAACGGTCCGGGTCGGTATCGGTCCAGACGTGGGATCGCGAAGACAGATAGCCACTTGGTTTGCCATCCACGAACGGGGATGCGGCAAACAGCGCGGTCGCAACCGGCTGAAGCGCCAGCGACGTTCTGAATTTCTTGATCATGTCGGCTTCGGAGGCGAAATCCAGATTGACCTGAATGGTCGAGGTCCGAAGCATCATGTCCAGGCCAAGATTGCCAACCTTGGGCATATAGTCGCGCATGATCGCGTAGCGGCCCTTGGGCATCCACGGAATATCGTCGCGTTTCCATTTCGGCTGATGACCGACACCCAGCATTTCGATATCAAGATCACCGCAGATTTCGCGGATTTCATGAAGATGCTGATGCACTTCGCCACAGGTCTGGTGAATGTTTTTAAGCGGCGCACCGGACAATTCGATCTGCCCGCCCGGTTCAAGCGAGACGGAACAGTTATCCTTGGTGAGCGCAATCACATTGCCGTTTTCAATGATCGGTTCCCAATCAAAGCGTTCGGCAAGTTGTGTCAGAAGGGTCTTTACCCCCCTCTCCCCTTCGTAAGGGATCGGGCGAAGATCGTTACGGGTAAAGGCGAATTTTTCGTGTTCTGTGCCGATGGCCCAGTCTTTTTTCGGTGTACATCCGGACTCGAACCATTCGACAAGCTGACGACGGCTTTCGATGACCGGGCTGTCGCCGGTGGAGGCGCTGACAGTCATAAGGGCTTCCCCTAATCTCTCGTGACCGGAGGTATCGACCAGTCGCCGATGCGATCCTGAAACACGGACAAAGCAGCAATTGCCGCGGTTTCGGCCCGCAAGATGCGCGGACCAAGACTTACAGGCGTTGCAAAAGGCTGTTTGCGGATGCGTTCAATTTCGTCGGCGCTAAAGCCGCCTTCGGGTCCAATCACGATTGCATGGTTAACAACATTGTCGTTGTCGATAGCCGAGCCAGCGCCCTTTGCCAATAGCTGACTTAACACTTCACCAATTGGTGAGCCCGATCCCGTCTCGTCACAGAACAGTAAATACCGGTTTTCCGGCCAGTCTGCGAGCCAATCAAGCAATTTTACCGGTGGGGCAATTTCCGGCACGCTGAGGCGTTCGCATTGCTCGGCGGCTTCGATCACCTGGGCCTGCAGACGGTCAAGGCGGACCTTGTCGGTAATGCCGTGTGCCGTGACAATCGGTTGCAGGGTACCAACGCCCATTTCGACCGACTTTTCGATCAGAAAATCAAGGCGCTGCTTTTTGATCGGGGCAAAAGCCAGGATCGGGCCGCGTTCGACAATCTGGTCACGCAATTGCCGTTCGGCGGTCACCGTGCCCTTCTTTTTGCGAAGGTGGTCGATGGTCGCCAGCCATTCGCCATCAAGACCATTAAATATCTTGATTGGCGTTCCGGGCTTGAGGCGCATCACATGTTCAAGGTAATGAGACTGTTCAGGTGCGAGTTCGATCTCGCATCCCGGCGTGATAGGATCGGAAACGAATAGGCGTTGCCGGGCGCGGGTGGCGTCATCTGTCATATATGTCCCCAGGCCGGTTATTCGGCGAAGTTCAGTTTGTTAAAGAGTTACATAGGCCAATTATGTCACAGGTCAACCAACCGATACAGAACACGAAGAACGATATGCCAGCCGATAGCTGGATCGACCGGTTCGCTCCGTTGGCAAGTCGCCCGTACCTTAAACTGGCACGACTTGACCGTCCGATTGGCACATGGCTTCTGCTTTTGCCTTGCTGGTGGTCAACCGCCATGGCAAGTGACGGCGCGCCCAGCCTGTTGATGATGGTTTATTTTGCCATTGGTGCATTGATCATGCGCGGGGCCGGTTGCGTGGTCAACGATCTGGCGGATCGCAATTTTGACGGCAGGGTCGAACGCACGGCAACCCGCCCGATCCCCAGTGGACAGGTCAGGGTCTGGCAGGCAATCGCGTTTCTGGGGCTGCTGCTTCTGATCGGGCTTGCCGTGCTGGTGCAGTTCCGGATCGAGGCGATCATTGTCGGCATCTGTTCCCTGCCGCTTGTCATCACCTATCCGTTCATGAAGCGCATTACCTATTGGCCGCAGGCGGTTCTGGGGCTGACATTTAACTGGGGGGCGCTTGTCGGCTGGGCAGCGGTCACCGGCACCGTCGCACCGGCGGCGGTTGCGATGTATGTTGCGGGCTTCTTCTGGACACTTGGTTACGACACCATATATGCCCATCAGGACAAGGATGACGACATCAAGATCGGGGTAAAGTCGCTTGCCCTTCGGCTTGGCGATGCAACCCCGCGATGGGCGATGGGATTTTATACCGTAACGACCCTTTTTCTGGGTGTTTCGGGTATGCTGGCCGGGCTGCACTGGATTTATTTCCCGCTTCTGGCACTGGCGTGTTTGCATCTGGCGTGGCAGGTTGCCACGGTCAAACTTGATGATGCCGCAAACTGCCTGAAACGGTTTAAATCAAACCGTGATTTCGGTTTGATGGTGCTGGCTGCCATCATCATTGCCAATCTGGTCGAGACCGGACTTTAGGCCCACATACGGACTGATCCACCCAATATCTGCACCATTGAAAGGCCGCCCATGATCGCACCGCTTGCCCTGATGATTGCCGGACTGATCCTTGCGGGTGTCGGGGCGCAATGGTTTGCATGGCGGGCCGGTATTCCGGCAATCGTGTTGCTGTCCATCGTCGGGCTGCTGCTGGGACCGGGAACCGATCTGATCGATCCGGTCAATGATTTCGGCACACTGTTGCAGCCCCTTGTTGCCGTCGCGGTTGCGGTGATCCTGTTTGAAGGCGGGCTTGCGCTTGATTTCCGGGAACTGACGCACAGTGTCAGTGGCGTGATCCGCCTGACGACGATTGCCCCGCTTGTCGCATGGCTGCTGGGCGCGGGGGCGGCACATTATCTGGCCGATCTTTCATGGCCGGTGGCGGCCCTGTTTGGCGGGATCATGATTGTGACAGGGCCGACGGTGATTGCGCCGCTGTTGCGTCATGCACGGTTATCCAAACGCCCGGCGACGCTTCTGAAATGGGAAGGCATCGTTAATGACCCGATCGGGGCGCTGTTTGCGGTGCTGGCCTACGAAGTCATTGTCGCCAGCCAGCATGGCAACGGGTTTGGCGCAGCAGTCGGTCATCTGGCACTTAATATCCTGCTGGCAGTCCTGATCGGCTTGGCGTTTGGCTTGGGGACGGTTCAGATTTTCAAACGCGGCTGGATCCCGGAATTCCTGAAAGCCCCGCTTGTTCTTGGCGTGCTTCTGACCTGCTTTGCGGGGGCCAATGAAATTCAGGAAGAAAGCGGCTTGCTGGCCGTAACGGTGCTGGGCCTGACAATTGGCAATGCCCATCTGATGGCGATTGATGAAATCCGCCGGTTCAAGGAAACCCTTACCGTCATTCTGGTTTCCAGCGTGTTCATCATCCTGACCGCAACGCTTGAATGGTCGATGATTGCCGAACTGACATGGGGGCACGGGCTTTTTGTTCTGGCCATGCTGTTTGTCGTGCGACCGGTTTCGGTGATCGGGTCGCTGGCATTTTCAAAGGTGACCTGGAAAGAGCGGCTTCTGGTTGGCTGGATCGCGCCGCGCGGGATTGTGGCGGTCGCGGTTTCCGGCCTGTTTGGCGCGGAGCTTGTCGAACTTGGCTATGCCGACGGGGCGCTTTTGATCCCGCTGGCCTTTGCCATGGTGTTTTCGACCGTGGTGCTGCACGGCTTTTCGATCCGGCCCATGGCCCGCCACCTTGATCTGGCCGTTAAAGGCCCACCCGGTGTTCTGATCGTTGGCGCGCATCGCTGGACGATTGATCTTGCCCGGCGTCTTGTCGAGCTCGACATTCCGGTCGTGGTTGCCGATAGCCGCTGGCACAGCATGCGTCTGGCGCGCGAGGCCGGATTGCAGACCTATTACGGGGAAGTGCTTTCGGAAGTTTTCGAACATCACCTTGATACTTCCTCGCTTGGCAAGCTGATCGCGACCACGGACAACGATGCCTATAACACGCTGGTCTGCACCGATTTCGCGCCGGAATTTGGCCGTCGCGCCGTTTTCCAGACCGGCATGCACGGATCACCCGAAGACCCGAAACGCCATAGCCAGACACTTGGCGGGCTGCCACTGTTTTCCGAGCCGATGACAACCGACGACATCCGGGAGGATTTCCGGCACGGGGCCGAAATTCGGCAAACCCGTCTGACCGACGAATTCGGATGGAATGATTTTATTGAGGTTCAGGGCGCCGAACCGCCGGTCATTGCCCTTGTCCGCGGGGCGCAGCTTCATATGGGGCCTGACATTCCCAAGGCAAAGCCGCGTGATATCTTGTTGTATCTTGGTCGCAATGCCCAAAACAGTCAGAAGCCCGACGAAAGCCCGGATGCGACTTCGCTTGCACCCGGGTCACAAAGCAAGTAAGCCCCGGCAATCAAATTCACCCTGATATGGGCCGATCATGACCGATAATGTTTTCGCCGATGCCTTGGTCCCCGAAGTCGACGATCCGCGTTTTGCCGATCTGATCGATACCTTTACCGTACCGGCACGGGTACCATTGGCGCCCGAGGTCGAAATGTATCTGGCAACGCATATCACGCCACTTTGGCAGGCGACCGAGGATATCCTTGGCGTGCTTGATATCCCGCCGCCCTATTGGGCGTTTGCATGGCCGGGCGGACAGGCGATTACGCGATACATCCTTGATCACCCGGAATTGGTCCGCGGCAAAAAGGTTCTGGATTTTGCGTGCGGTGGCGGCATGCAGGCGATTGCCTGCGTCATGGCCGGTGCGGACAGCATTCTGGCAAACGACATTGACCCGGTGGCCATTACCGCCACCCGCCTGAATGCCAAGCGCAATGGCGTTGCATTTGAAACCACGACCGAAAACTTTGTCGGCACCCAATCGGCAACCCGGCGCTGGGATGTGATTTTTGCCGGTGATGTCTGTTATCAGCAGCAAATGGCCAACGCCGTTCTGCAATGGCTGATGGGCGAGGCACGACTTGGCACGCGTGTGATCCTTGCCGATCCGGGGCGGACATATGCCCCGACACACAATATCGACGAACTTGAAACCTATGACGTGCCGGTGGATGTTGCCGTCGAGGATGTTGAAAACAAATTCACCCGGATCTGGCAGCTTTTGCCAGACCGGGAGAATTAAGTTTTCATCTTCAGCTTGCGATCTGTTTCACGCAGTCATTCAGTTCGCTGATGCCGGTGAACACGAACTGGATATTCTTTGAAATATCCTGTGTCACGCTGGTTTGTTCTTCCACTGCCGAAGCCACCGCATTGACGTAATCGCTGACCTCGTTGGCGGATGTTGAAATTTGCTGTGTCGAACTGACGACACGTTTGGTGATGCTCAGCATCGAGCTGATCTGCACTTCGATCTGATCGGTTGCCTTGGCAGTCTGGGTGGCAAGGTTTTTGACTTCCCCCGCAACCACGGCAAAACCCTTGCCCGCATCGCCGGCGCGCGCGGCCTCAATCGTTGCATTCAGGGCCAGCAGGTTTACCTGTTCAGCCAGATCACGGATGATCTGCACCACGCCGGTCATCGCTTCGGATGTTGTTTCCAACTCTCCGCGGATTTCATCGGCCATCTGGATTTTTGAAACAATGTCCGTCACGGCGATCTGGGAACGCTGCATGCTTTCGCTGATTTCCTGAATGGCTGACAGCATTTCCTCGGATGCGCTGGCGACGGCTTCGGCACTTGCGCTTGATCCTTCTGCAAGTTCTTCGGCCGTGATACGGGTCTGAACCTGTTTGGTGATGTCGGTGGCATATTTGACCACCTTGAATGGCCGACCATTCATATCTATCACCGGGTTATAGCTGGCCTGAATCCAGATTTCCCTGCCGCCCTTGCCAAAGCGTTTGAATTCCGCGACCTGATATTTCCCCTGTCCAAGAGCCGCCCAGAAATCACGATATTTGTCGCTTTTGGCATATTCCGGATCGACAAACATGCTGTGATGCTTTCCTTTGACCTCTTCGCGGGAATAGCCCATTGCATTCAGGAAATTGTCATTGGCATCAATGATCGTGCCATCCATTTCAAACGAAATAACCGCCTGCGATTTGCCGATGGCATTGATCTGGCCTGCAAAATCGGCTCTTTGTATTTTTTCGGCTGTGATGTCGGTTGCGTATTTTACAACTTTGAATGGGCGCCCGGACATATCCATGATCGGGTTGTAACTGGCCTGTATCCAGACTTCCTTCCCGTTCTTTCCAAAGCGCTGATATTCGGCCGACATATATTTGCCGTCGCGCAGCCTGGCCCAGAAATCGGCATATTCGCGGCTTTGGGCAAATTCGGGTGAAACAAACATCCGGTGATGTTTGCCCTGCACCTCGGACAACTCGTATCCCATCGCAGAAAGGAAGTTTTCATTGGCCTTAAGGATTGTACCATCCATGGAAAATTCGATCACTGCCTGGGATTTTCCGATGGCATCGACCTGTCCGGCATAATCCGCCGATCTCAGTTTACGATCGGTGATATCTGTTGCGACCTTGAATACCTTGTAAGGGACACCGCGATGGTTCAGGACCGGGTTATAGGTTGCCTGTATCCAGACTTCCTTGCCATTCTTGCCAAATCGCTGGAATTCGGCGGTAAAGAATTTACCCGCACGCAGTTTTTCCCAGAAATCCCTGTATTCGGAACTTTGGGCGTATTCTTCATCGACAAACATTTTGTGATGTTTGCCGCGAACTTCTGACAGGTCATAGCCCATCAGGTTCAGGAAATTCTGGTTCGCATCCAGTATCTTGCCATCAAGCGTGAACTCGATAGTACCCTGGGATCTTTTGATCGCTTCGACGATATGGGCATCGTCGGACCGCGCAATAAACATTTCATCCTCCCCACGAAATGGTCATTGCTGCAAAACGCAGCAATGCTGGCAGCAGAAAAACTGCGCCAGTTAATCCCCCCAAAGGATCTTTTGATTTTTCCCATTCCGATACCTCTGTTGTACCCCGAGCATCGGAATTGTATTTTCAACGAATACAACCGGATGTTTCTGGTTCATCCAATTGCAGTCATCAAAGTCTTTTTGGCTTCAGGCTGCTTTTCCCCTTTGCGAACTACATTCAAAATAAAAGCAATTTCAAATGGTTACAAAACATGAAAAAGAAAGCAACAACGTAATGGAACGATAGTTCTGATGTGGGATCATTCCACCGGGTTTAAATAGCGGCCGACCAGTTTTTTCCGCATTACAATATTATCAGTCAACCAAAGCACGAAATCGGGATGCATCGGATGACCGGCCCGCATTGCGCTATGTGCGACCATTTCCCACTGGTTCAGGGACTTGAACCGCCGTTTCGTTGCTGCGATCCCCGCAAGGGCAAAGATATCGTTCGCATCAAAAACATGCCCGGCAGTCGACTGATAGCTGCCGATCAGATCAACCGACACCCCGCAATCAAGATGCAGGTTTTTTCCGTCAATCTGCTGGTACCGGTAATGATCGGGAACAGATTCCGTTGCGTGCATGTGGGTCAGTTGCACCGCGTTCAGCCACGTCACGGCAACCCGTACACGGGTTCCGGGTGACGGGGCCAATGTTGCCGGGATCGCGCCATAGCCGGTCATATGCGCCGAATAAACGATATCGTGATGATCCATCCAGCCAACCGTGACCGGAACCGGGTCCAGATGACGCGGGGCGGCAAATTTTCGCGCCAGCTGAACCGGGGCCCGGTTGGACCCCACCGCCAGAACAGGCATTCGTCCGGCGATGGCATCCTTAATACTGTCGCCCGGAAGGGCCATAACCGCACCATCGACAAACAGGAAGTCATGATCCGGCGCGGTATAGGGATATAAAAACGCGCGCAGGAGATCCTGCGCGCGTGGGTGTTTTTCAATCGGTTCCGGTTTTAAGGCCGGTTCAGCCTTCAACGACGCGATAGCGGCAATTGCAGTTATCAACGTGCTGCCAAGCCAGTTTCGACCAAGCCTTTTCGGCATCCTTGAAGGTCGCAAACGGGCCGTGGCGTTCTTCTTCGCCGCCGACCGGCTTTTCGAAATCGGTGGTTTCGTATTCGCCACCGACAACCCAGTATTCTTCGAGACGTTCGATGCGGTAACGCGAATTGGCGTCGTCAACCGACTGCCAGGCCATCTTGGACCATTCTTTTTCCGCGTCTTCGAAGCTGCCAAACGGACCGACTTTGGTTTCTTCGCCGATCGGCTTGTCAAAACCGGTATCCTGATAGGTGCCCCCGATAACCCAGTACTTGGCCATCTGTGCGTCCTTCATGCTTTGGTGAATGTCGACAGGCCGCACAGGGTGGTGCTGCGCAACCCGGTTTCTTGCCCCTGTATAACCAAATCCGTCTGCAACCGACACCACCAATTTGGTCAATATTGCCATTCAGTCGACGCATAGACGACCAGAAGGCGACAATTTTCCTTTTTATTCTGACTGTTCGCTCTGCCGGATCGCCGCTTTGGACGGCAGATATCCCAAATGATTTGGTGGGCACAAAGAGCAAAAGGAAAACAAAATGAACATAACACATATCAAGCGTGCCGGTCTTGCTGGCGTTATTTCGATCACCGCGGCCCTGTCTGCCTGCGGAACACCATCGGCGACCCCGGATATTGATGTTCAAAGTGACGACATGGAAGAAGCCACCGCGACGGTTATTGCTTCGGGATACAGCCCGTTAACCGGCACCGCATTGGTCAATACGATCAATGATCAGACCTTTTCCTATCGTGACGAGGGCAAGGAAACCAATGTGAATGTCACCTATTTCCAGAATGGCATGGCATCAATCACCTGGATTGACGAGGACGGTGATCGCGGTATGCGCGAAAAACTCTGGACCATCGAACAGGGGCAATATCTGTGCCTTTGGGGCCAGGATGAGGAAGATGATTGCATGTCCGTCCTGACCAAGGCGGGGCAGCTGGCAACCATCGATAATGATGGAAACGTCGCCTATTACACCAATCGTTCCTCGTAATTTTCCGGTCTGGCATCCACTCCCTTTGACTTCCGGAAGGGAGTGGATGCTGGACATCGCGTCTGCACCGTATTAATTCGTGAAACAACAGATTTATTGTTGGCACGGTTTGTTGCTGGTCCGGCTATTGCCAGCTTTGACCGACCGATTTCACAGATTGCGGTGCCCATGCCCTATCAATCCCTTCGCGACTTCATCGACGAGCTTGAAAAGACAGACCGTCTGGTCCGGGTTAGCGAACCGGTTTCCCCCTATCTTGAGATGACGGAAATCCAGACGCGCCTTCTGGCCGAAGGTGGCCCGGCGGTCCTGTTTGAAAATGTCATTGGCGAGGATGGCCAGAAATACGACATGCCGGTTCTGGTGAACCTTTTTGGCACCGTGGACCGCGTGGCGGCAGGCATGAACCGCAAGCCCGAAGAATTGCGCGAAGTCGGCGAGACGCTGGCGTTTCTCAAACAGCCCGAACCACCCGGAAGCCTCAAGGAAGCATTTTCAATGCTGCCGCTGGCCAAGACCGTGATGGCGATGAAGCCCAAAACGGTTTCCAAGGCCCCGTGTCAGGAAATCGTCCTTAAGGGCGATGACATTGACCTTTCAAAATTGCCGATCCAGTCATGCTGGCCGGGTGAACCGGCCCCGCTGATCACGTGGCCGCTGGTTGTGACCCAAGGCCCGACCGCCAACGAAAAGGGCGGTGACAAACGCGATGTGTTCAATCTTGGCATCTATCGCATGCAGGTTCTGGGCAAGAACAAGGCGATCATGCGCTGGCTGAAACATCGTGGCGGGGCGCAGCATCATGCGCGCTGGAAAAAGGAAAAGCGCGATCCGTTGCCGGCTGCCATCGTGCTGGGTGCCGATCCGGGTACGATCCTTGCCGCGGTGACCCCGGTTCCCGATACGCTTTCGGAATATCAGTTTGCCGGATTGCTGCGCGGGGAAAAGGTCGAGCTGGTTGATTGCAAAACCGTTCCGCTGAAAGTCCCGGCGACGGCAGAAATCATTCTGGAAGGCTATGTGTCGCTGGATGAATATGCGCCCGAAGGGCCGTATGGCGACCATACCGGTTATTATAACTCGGTCGAGGAATTCCCGGTATTCACCCTGACCGCGATTACCATGCGCAAAAAGCCGATCTATCTGTCGACCTTTACCGGTCGCCCGCCAGATGAGCCATCGGTCCTTGGCGAGGCATTGAACGATGTTTTCGTGCCGCTATTGCAGCAGCAATTCCCGGAAATCGTCGATTTCTGGCTGCCGCCCGAAGGATGTTCGTATCGCATCGCGGTCGTATCGATGAAGAAAGCCTATCCGGGGCATGCCAAGCGCGTGATGATGGGTGTGTGGTCGTTCCTGCGGCAATTCATGTATACGAAATTTGTTATTGTCGTGGATGACGATATTGATGTGCGCGACTGGAAAGACGTGATGTGGGCGATTTCAACCCGCATGGACCCGGTGCGCGACATCACCACCGTGACCGAAACACCGATCGATTATCTTGATTTCGCATCACCCGAAAGCGGCCTTGGCGGCAAGCTTGGCCTTGACGCGACCAACAAGCTGCCCCCCGAAACCCACCGGGAATGGGGCGAAAAGATTTTCATGGAAGACGAGATTATCGACCGGGTTGATGCCAAATGGGACCGGTACGGATTGCCGGGATCGGGCAAGAAAATCTGGCGGGATTAATTTAAAAGGCGGATCACAAAATGATCCGCCTTTTCTTTTTCAGTTCCGGAAGAACAGCCAATGCTGTCCGTCATCAGATGGTTTGTCCGACCAGAAAAACTGTGGCGCGTCGCACATGAAGTCGTCGATCCGGACGGCAACATTGCAAAGATCGCCATCTCCCATGACATCACGCATGTATTCGGGATCGTTGACCTGCCAGCTCATGACCGGCGGGGCGGTTTTATCGTCAATGCAAAGGGCATATTGTTCGGACTGGGCGAACGGAATCTGCTTTAATTCGGAATGCGCCTGCCCCTTGTGATTGGTCACCATCAGGACATCGAAAAACGGTCCTTCGGGATTGTCACGATCCACCCAGCCGACGATCTGGTCATTGACATCGTCACAGGTAAAATCCCCGACAAGAACCTGATGACGGTTTTGCGCGGCATATTGTCCAGCCTGAATGCGCATTTCGCGATAAAGATCATTGGCCGTTACCGGTGCAGCCGCCATATCGTTTGGTGCCGCAGTTTCGGCTTCTTGCGCATCAGCTTGCAACATCGTCAGGGAAGTGCCCAGAAGCAGTGTTGCCACAAACAGGTTTCGCACGTATGTTTCCCGTCATTTTTTACAGGTTTCCGGTTTTTCCCGGTTCGGATTTCAGGTCATAATAGCAACTTGCGAAGAAAAAATGACCAAAGATCGGCTTTCGCTCAATGGTTCATTCAAATGTGCGTCAGACGGTATCTGGTTGGGTCTTTCTAGCGATTGCCTTTTCTTGCCCTTTGCGAAAAGCGATCAGCCTGCCTATAACCATAGGAAACCACATTCCGATCAAAGGGAGCTTCCATGCCCAAAACCGACATGACACTCGATCGCATCACCGACCTGCTGGCGCGTGCAAAAAAGGCGGGTGCCGACGATGCGGATGCCGTTTATGTCGAAGGCACGTCACTTTCGGTATCCCAGCGACTGGGCAAGATGGAGAAGCTTGAACGATCCGAAGGTGCCGATCTTGGCCTGCGTGTTCTGATCGGCAAGCAGCAGGCAGTTGTGTCGTCATCCGACACCAGCGAAAGCGCATTGAAAGAACTGGTCGAGCGCGCCGTCGCCATGGCGAAAAACGCCCCCGAGGACCCGTTCTGCGGCATTGCCGACCCATCCGAACTGGCCGAAACATTTGACGTCGAGGCGCTTGAGCTTTGCGAGCCGGGTGAAGTCAGCCAGGAAAAGCTGATTGCATGGGCCACCGCCTGTGAAGAAGCCGCAAGGTCGGTTGAAGGCATCACCAATTCCGAGGGCGCCGACGCCGGTTGGGGAACCCATCAGATCACGCTTGCCGCGACCAACGGCTTTGCCAATTCCTATGCCGGCAGCGGCAGCCACATTTCCGTATCCGTCCTTGCCGGAACCGGCACCGGCATGGAACGCGATTATGACTATGACAGTGCGGTCTTTTCGACCGATCTGCGCGATCCGGTCGATATCGGCCTTAAGGCCGCCGAAAAGACCCTGAAACGTTTGAACCCGCGCAAGGTCAAAAGCACGCAGGTCCCGGTAATCTATGATCCACGCGTTTCCGCATCCCTCGTCGGGCATCTGGCCGGTGCAATCAACGGATCGGGCATTGCGCGCGGCACCAGTTTCCTTCTGGATGCCATGGGCAAGGAAATCTTTGCGCCGGGGATCAACATCATTGACAATCCGCACCGCAAGCGTGGCCTGCGCTCCAAACCGTTTGACGCCGAAGGTGTTGCCAACGAAAAGCGCCATCTGATTGAAAATGGCGTTCTGAAAACCTGGATCATGGATTTGCGATCGGCCCGCCAGCTTGGCCTGAAATCAACCGGCAACGCATCGCGCGGTGCCGGAAGCCTGCCGGGACCGTCGACCACCAACCTTTACATGGAACCGGGCACCATATCGCCCGCCGACATGATCAAGGACATCAAACAGGGCCTTTACATCACCGAGATGATCGGCAGCAGCGTTAATGGCGTGACCGGCGATTATTCGCGGGGTGCATCGGGCTTCTGGATCGAAAATGGTGAACTGGCTTATCCGGTTTCCGAAATCACGGTTGCCGGTAACCTTAAAGACATGTTCAAAACGGCCGTACCGGCCAATGACCTGACCTTCAAATACGGCACCAATGCCCCGACAATCCGGGTTGATGGCATGACGCTGGCCGGGCAATAAGTTCGAAAATCAATCTGCGGCGATTTGCAACAGGGGTGTGTTTTGCGCATCCCTGTTTTCGTTTTGGCGGCCATTGCATTGGTCGGCATAGGCCTGTGGCACCATAACCCGTACCGGATAGGGTGAAAGGCTGATTTCGCATGGCAGCTTGCCGGCACTTTCGCCGTCAATCTGCAAGGGTGCCGGGCCGCAATGGCTGGTGATGGTCAGTCGTTCGGTCTGTACGACCGATACATCGGTTTGCGCGTGCAACCGATTCAGGGTCAAAGCAATCCCGTATCGCGCCAGCGCCATAAAGCCGCTTCCGGGCATCAGCACGACATCAAGGCTGTTATCGGTCAGTTTGGCATCAGGTGAAATAACGAACGCCCCGCCGTAATGCTTGGCATGTGTCGCAACCACACCGGCGACGCGATATTGTTCGCGCCCGATATTAACCTCGAAATCGCGGTGATGCGGAAAGATGATATTGCGGAGCCCTTCGATAACATATGCCCCCTTGCCGATCAGTCTTTTAAGTTTTAGCGACACATTTGCGACGGTATCGGCATCCGCCCCCATGCCGACCATCAAAAAGAACGCACGGCCATTGACCAGACCGGGCCGTACCCAGACCTGGGCCGGGTTGTTGATGTAATCGGCAATTGCCTGCGCGCGGATTTCAAGCCCGACCTCGACCGCCAGAACATTGGCCGTTCCCAGCGGAATGATGCCAAGCGGCGGGACTTCGTGGCCTTCGATCTGCGCATCAAGCAAACCGTTCAGGGCCTCGTTCAGCGACCCATCCCCGCCGGCAACAAAAAGCCGTTGATGGGCACGAACCTTGCGCGCCAGTTCACGGGCATGACCGGGATGGGTTGTCTGTAACAATTCAACCTTTATGCCAGCCTTCTGTAAAATGCTTGAAAGGAACCGCTGTTTGTTTCCGCCTGCACGCGGATTGAAGATGACCGTTACCCCGTCATGGGTCATTGCGAAAAACTTTCGAAATAAAAATGAAACATTACTTTCGCGTTCCCTTTATACAAAATGAAATATGTAACAGGATATTGACAGAACCGATAAATTTATATGAACGGGTTATATATTCGCGCCATTTGTTTTAAACAATTACTGGTTGGGGACAGTATCCGGCATGTAAAACCGTCGGATTCCAGCCGTCCTTATGGCAGGATACGGAGGAGCGGCAATGACAGCGATGACGCTGCAACCGCATTACCGCACGGTCTGGATTTCAGACGTCCATCTCGGAACACGTGGATGTCAGGCAGATCTTCTTTTGGATTTCCTCAATGAAGTAACGGCAGATACCTATTATCTGGTTGGCGATATCATTGACGGCTGGCGGCTTAAGAAAAGCTGGTACTGGCCCGAAAGCCACCATGCCGTGATCACCACAATCATGGACAAGGCCAAAAATGGCGCGAAGGTCATCTTTGTGCCCGGCAACCATGATGAATTCGCCCGCGAGTTTGTCGACATGACCTTCGGGCATGTCGAAGTCAAGATGAACGACATTCACGAGACGGCGGATGGCAGAAAGCTTCTGATCATTCATGGCGACGAGTTTGATGGTGTCGTCAAATATGCCAAGTGGCTCGCCTATCTTGGGGATACGGCCTACAACCTCGCAATTGTCCTGAACCGTTACTACAACGGCATTCGCCGCCGATTGGGTTACGGATACTGGTCGCTATCGGCCTATCTTAAAAACCGGGTCAAGAACGCGGTCCAGTTCGTCTGCAATTTCGAAAATGCCGTCGCGCACGAAGCCGCCAAACGCAAGGTGGATGGCGTGGTTTGCGGCCATATACATCACGCCGAAAAGCGGATGATTGGCGATGTGCTGTATTGCAATGACGGCGACTGGGTCGAAAGCTGCACCGCGCTTGTCGAAGACAAGACCGGAAAACTTGAACTGCTTTACTGGGCGGATATGCGCCAGATGGCGATGACACATTCCCAACCCGGCCGCGATGCTGCCAGTGCGCCGTCCCTTGGACTTGGCAAGCTGATGTCGCTGTTCCGGATTGCCGGGGAAAGTACCCGCACCGCGTCCCGCAGTTCCAAAAAGAACAGCGGCACGCCGATTGGAAAGACCGCATGAGAATATTGATCGTATCCGATGCCTGGTACCCCCAGGTAAATGGAGTAGTGCGCACCCTTGAAACCGTGCGCAACGAACTGGGCGAGATGGGGCACGATGTCCATATCATCTCGCCCGATCAATTCCGGACGATCCCCTGCCCTACCTATCCGGAAATCAGACTGGCTCTGTTTGCCAAACGCAAGCTTGCCCGGATGATTGATGCCCTGCAGCCGGTTGCCATCCATATCGCAACCGAAGGCCCGCTGGGTCAGGCGGCACGCGCTTATTGCCTGAAACGCGAACTGCCGTTTTCATCGGCCTATCACACCCGGTTCCCGGAATATCTGCATGCGCGGACGCGCCTGCCGCTTTCGATTTCCTATCGCGGGATGCGGCGGTTCCATAACAAATCACAATCGGTCATGGTGGCCACGGAATCGCTTCGCGAAGAACTGGCGGATCGCGGTTTTAACAAGCTGAATATCTGGTCACGCGGTGTCGATCTTAACCTGTTCAAGCCGCGACCGGATGCAAGTTTCGGGGATTTCCCCAAACCGCACTGGCTGTTTGTTGGCCGGGTGGCGGTTGAAAAGAATATCGGACATTTTCTGGATCTTGACCTGCCGGGGACAAAATTCGTTGTCGGTGACGGGCCGCAACTGACGGAACTGAAATCGAAATATCCGAATGCGCAGTTCCTTGGCAAAAAAATCGGCGAGGAATTGGCAATCGCCTTTGCGTCAGCAGATGTTTTTGTCTTCCCGAGCAAAACCGATACCTTCGGCCTTGTTATCCTTGAGGCCCTGGCATCGGGAACCCCGGTTGCGGTATTCCCGGTTCAGGGACCAGCCGATATCGTGCGCGGGACCAAGGCAGGCGCGATTGACGCCGACCTTCGCGAAGCCGCCATGGCAGCCCTTGAGCTTGACGGTAAAGACGCCCGTGCATTGGCGGAACAATATAGCTGGCGCAATTCAGCCAACCAGTTCCTGCACAATCTGGCACCGTTTTCGGGCGGGTTTGACGGGGCTGCAGCCAAACGTCTGACTGTTGAAGACATCACCGAGGTGAAAGCATCGGTGGAACCGGCAATCGCCATGCCCGTGGAACAACCGGCGCAGTAATCTGCGCCGGTGTTTTATCTGGCGACCGGAGAAACGTCCTGTGGGGCATCCTTGCCACGCAGGCTTCGACGCAGAATGCCATATGCCAGCATCGCATTGATCGCATCCGTCCCGAGCCAGCGACGGAACGGTTTCAGTGCGATGTAAACCGGTCGAATAACCCCCACGATATGAGACAGCGGTTTCATTTGCGGCGCGGTCATGCCGGTTACCACGAGATATGCCCGCCATCCGGCACGCAAAAGATCAGTACGACGTTTGAAGCCGCGCTGGATGGAAAACAGAAACAGAAGGACATCGCGCGCCTGCGCGTCGGGCAATGGCATGCGTTTGTTGGGATCTTCTTCGAAATCGATGAAGCCGATCCTGCCATCATCACGGATGGTCATGTTGCGCAGAAGGGGCGCACCATGGGTAAAGCCGCTGCTGTGCAAATCGGCCAAGGCGGCCCCGGCTTTGGCAATCAGTTCGGCAACACGGTCTTCATCACCGGCCTTTACCGCATCGCTGATGACGGTTTGCAAAATGGCCCCATTATCCCCGATTGCAATCCAGTTGTCTGTGACCGCCAGAAGATCGGGAACCAGAACACCCGCCTTCGTCAAGGCATGAATTATTTCAGCCTCGCTCGCCAGACCGGCCTTGCCGCCGGGCGATACGGTCGGGCGCAACATCGGTATCCGCGTCAGGGTCGCGATCAACCGCTGCAGGCGATGCCAGCCCTTTTCCTTTGGCGGAACGGCCTGCTTGACCCAGATACGGCGCCCGGCCCAACGCAGCGGAAAAACACGTGCGCCCACACCTTGCGCAATCGTCTGTTCCACGAACACGTGGAGTTGCTCTGTCATTTTTTTATCTTATATGTCGTTTTTCGTGGCCTGCTTTCCGGCAGGCCCTATTAGTATCAGTCAAGTCAAGTTGCTGCGGCTTGCCGCACCTGCCCGGGCATGCTAGCAACAGCCCGGAAAGATTAAGACATTCATGATGCTTACTCCATATAGATAGTGTCAGGCTGACACAATCGGAAATGGCGTCACACGACCGGGAAGAATTCATTGCCAAAGCATTCGCTAGATCGCACGACAGAACATTGGAACACATTGCCAATGATCAAACGCATCGTTAAGGATGCGGTTGCCCCCTATTTCGGCAAGATTGTTCTGGCTTTGGTTTGCATGGCGCTTATGGCGGCGGCAACCGGCGGCTATGCCTATCTGATGGACCCGGTGATCAACGAGGTCTTCGTCAAAAAGAACCCGGCGATGCTGGTCCCTGTCGGGGTTGCCGTCCTTGCAGCCTTCGCGCTGAAAGGCTTTGCCAATTACGGGCAATCGGTTCTGATGAGCTATGTCGGCGGTCGTATTCTTGCCGATATTCAGAACAAGCTTTACGAGCATGTCATCCGCCTTGATATCGGATTTTTCCACAGCACCAACACCGGCAAACTGATCACGCGCTTTACCAGTGATATCACCGCAATGCGTGCGGCCGTTTCCGTATCGCTGACCGGTTTTGGCAAGGACTTTCTGACCGCCATCGTTCTGATTGGCGTCATGTTCTATCAGGATTGGCAGCTTGCGATCATTGCCTTTACCGTTTTTCCCGCCGCCATCCTGCCAATTGCCCGTCTGGGTCGGCGCATGCGCAAGGTTTCGGCCAATACGCAACAGCAGATCGGTGAATTTGCGACCCTCTTGGAACAGACTTTTCAGGGTGTCCGTCATGTCAAAGCCTATGGCATGGAACCCTATGAATGTTCACGGATGGAAAAGCTTGTCGAAACCGTTTTCGATCTGAGCTTCAAGGCGCAGAAAGTCAGCGCACGTTCGTCCCCCATCATGGAAACACTGGGCGGGGCCGCGATCACGACCATCATTATTTACGGCGGCAGCCGCGTCATTGACGGGGCAAGCGACCCGGGCAGTTTCTTTTCGTTCATCACCGCCCTGTTGCTGGCATATGAACCGGTCAAGCGCCTTGCCAATATCAATATCAACCTGCAGGCCGGTCTTGCAGCATCCCAGCGCGTGTTTACCGTTCTTGATATCGAACCGGAAATTCGCGATGCCGATGATGCCAAAACGCTTGAGGTCAAGGGCGGCGCCATCCAGTTCAAGGATGTCGCGTTTTCCTATAATGATGAAACGACCGCATTACACGATATCAGCCTTGATATCGAAGCCGGTCAGACGATCGCGCTTGTCGGGCCCTCGGGTGCCGGTAAATCGACGATCCTGAACCTGATCCCGCGATTTTACGACATCAATGCAGGTGCGATCACCATTGACGGTCAGGATATCCGCGATGTGACACTGGAAAGCCTGCGTTCGGCAACCGCACTGGTCAGTCAGGAAATCACGCTGTTCGATGATACGGTCCGATCCAACATTGCCTATGGCCGGTTTGGTGCGACCGACGCCGAAATCGAAGAAGCCGCCCGCCACGCGGCAGCGCATGATTTCATCCTGCAACTTGAAAACGGTTATGACACCATTGTCGGAGAACATGGTGTGAAGCTTTCGGGCGGGCAGCGCCAGCGTATTGCGATTGCGCGGGCAATGTTGAAAAATGCCCCGATCCTGCTTCTGGACGAGGCGACGTCGGCTCTTGATACGGAATCGGAACGCCATATTCAGGGTGCCCTGACCGAACTTATGAAGGGTCGCACAACGCTTGTTATTGCGCATCGCCTGTCGACAATTATTGATGCCGACAAAATTTGCGTTATTCAGAACGGACGCGTCACGGAACAGGGACGTCATGAAGAATTGCTTGCACTGGGAGGGGCTTACGCCAATCTCTATAATCTGCAATTCTCGGAAGAAACCGAAAATCAGGCCTAAAACATTCGGGATAAACTGGCGTGCAGTTGCATAAGCGGATCATAAAAAGCGATCAGGCGCGTAGCACTTTGTGCTGGCTTGCGGCAGCCTATATCCGGTTCGTCCGGCTCACCGGTCGCTGGCACACGGAAGGCGGGGATCATCCCGCCCATTTCCTGACGGAGGGCAAACCGTTTATCGTGGCTTTCTGGCATCAGCGTTTGCTGATGATGCCCTATACATGGCGTTCGGTTGCCGGTGACCGCCCGTTTAACATGCTGATTTCATCGCATCGCGATGGTGAAATCATTTCCCGCACCATTGGTCATTTCGGGATTGCCACGATTGCAGGGTCAACCGGGCAGGGCAAAGGCGGTGCGGCAGCGTTGCGGCGCATTCTGAAGGCGCTGAAATCCGGTGAAGTCGTCGGCATGACCCCGGATGGACCACGAGGACCGCGCATGCGGATTTCGGATGGCATTGTGCAGGCGGCAAAGCTTGCAGGCGTTCCGATTTTCCCGCTGACCTATTCGGCATCAAACCGGCGCGTCTTTGGCAGTTGGGACCGGTTCGTGCTGCCGCTTCCGTTTTCAAAAGGCGTTTTTAGCTGGGGCGATCCGATCCATATCGGACGGGATCTGGATGATGCCGGGCTGGAGGAAAAGCGGCTGGAGCTTGAAGCGGCCCTGACCAGGCTGACACAGGAAAGCGACCGCAAGCTTGGCCTTGACGTGATTGAGCCCGCCGGACCGGATGAACTTCCCAAACAGAAGCGTTCGGCCATGGCAGCGGCAGAACAGGAAAGCGCCAAATGAGCCTGTTTTACGCCTATCGCGTGGCGACACGGCTTTTGGGTCCGGTACTTGGCATTTATCTGCAACGGCGCAAAAAACGCGGCAAGGAAGATGCAGGACGGATCGGTGAACGGTTCGGTCATGCCAGTGCATTACGCCCGAAGGGGAAACTCGTCTGGATACATGGTGCCAGTGTTGGCGAATCCCTATCATCCCTGCCGGTGATTGATGCCATTCGTGCGCGTTTTCCCGAAACCTCGATCCTTGTCACCACCGGCACCGTTACGTCGGCGGCAATGATGTATCAGCGCCTTCCCAAAGGGGTGATCCATCAGTTCATTCCCATTGATCGGCAGGTTTGCGTTGCGCGTTTTCTGCATCACTGGAAACCGGATGCGGCTCTTTGGCTTGAAAGTGATTTCTGGCCCAACATTCTGACCAAGGCCAAAAAGGCAGGGACAAGACTGGCACTGCTTAATGGCCGCATTTCGGCCAGAAGCTTTAAAAGCTATTCACGATTTCCATCCTTTATCACGCCGGTCATTTCCGCATTTGACCTGATCCTGACGCAAGGAAGCAAGGAAACCGAACGGTTCGTTTCCCTTGGCGGCAAGGATGTGCGCGCCGTCGGGAACCTGAAATTTGCAGCCCCCCCGCTGCCGGTCGAAGCCGACGCCCTAACCGAACTGCAATCGCAGATCGGCACCCGCCCGGTATGGCTTGCGGCAAGTACGTTTGAGGGCGAGGAACTGGCCTGCGCACAGGTTCATCAAGCACTTTCGCCAAAGCATGACAGCCTTTTGACAGTTATTGTTCCCCGTCATCCGGATCGTGCTGATGAAATCGAGGCGGATCTGATTGCCCAGGGATTGCGCGTTGCCCGCCGAAGCCTGGGGCACAAAATCACCGAAGATATCGACATCTATCTTGGCGATACGATGGGCGAGATGGGGCTTTATTACCGGGTTGCACCGGTTTGCCTGATCGGAAAATCCCTTTGTGCGTCCGGCGGGCAAAACCCGCTTGAACCGGCACGGCTTGGATGTGCCATTCTGCATGGCCCCGATATGAGCAATTTTAGCGAGATCAGTCAGGAACTTCTTACAGCACACGCCTGCCGACCGGTTGCTGATCGTGACGACCTGACAAGGCAGATTGATATTCTTCTGACCCAACCGGAAAAGGCGAGCGCACTGGCAAATGCCGCCTTGGCATATGCCAATTCAAAGGCCGAGGTTCTCGAACGAACCATTGATGCGATCACCCCGCTTTTAACCGGGGAGGTTGCCAATGCGCGCGCCTGATTTCTGGCTGGCAGACGGCTGCATGGCCAAGGCACTGTCGCCTTTTTCCCTGCTGTGGCGCGCAGGTGCAGGCATTCGGGCGATGACAACAACCATGCGCCATCCGGGATGCAAGGTTTTCTGCGTTGGCAACTTTACCATCGGCGGTGCGGGTAAAACACCGACGGCAATCGCGCTGTATCACACGTTGCACAAAATGGGCATTCAGGCCCATTTCCTGAGCCGTGGATATGGTGGTCGGGAAACCGGCCCACATCGTGTTGATCCGACGAAGGACACCGCAGCCGATGTCGGGGACGAGCCACTGCTTCTGGCGCGAACGGCGCCGGCATGGATTTCGCGGGACCGGGGCATGGGCGCCGAAACGGCCAGAAATGCGGGTGCCGAGGCCATCATTCTGGATGACGGACTGCAAAATCCATCGTTGATCAAGGATTGCAGCTTTGCGGTTGTCGACAGCGTTTTCGGGATTGGAAACGGTCGCGTCATTCCCGCAGGTCCGATGCGCGAAACCCTTGAACAGGGATTGGCCAAAGTTCGTGCGATCATTCTGATCGGTGATGGCAATCCGCCGTTCCTGAAAAACCTGCCAGCTTCGGTTCCGGTTTTGCGCGCCCGCATTGTTCCCTGCAATGGCGCCGAATTTGCCGGTCGCAGGGTTCTCGCCTTTGCGGGGATTGCCCGCCCGGCCAAATTCCATGATAGTCTGCGCGCAGTCGGTGCTGATATTGTTGCGACCGCCGACTTTGCGGATCATCATCCGTTCCGTGCGTCCGAATTGGCGGAGTTGCATCAAAAAGCCAAGGCGTTGAATGCCGATTTGGTCACGACAGAAAAAGACCTGATGCGCTTGCCTGCCGGGCAGCGGAACGGCATAAGCACCCTTGATATTGTGCTGGAATTCGAAGCCCCGGACCAGCTGGAGAAAATAATTACGGCGGTGTTGTCCGATGCCTGAACGCAGTGCCTTTTACCAAGCACGACAGAAATATATTTCCCACCCGTTGCAGGGATTGGCAGCGCATCTGATTTATTGGCTTTTTGCTGCCATGCCGATTGATATGGCATCAAACGCTGGTGGTACATTACTGCGAAAGTTTGGCCCCAAACTCGGCCAGACAAAAAAGGCACGAAACAACCTGACACGCGCATTTCCGGAAAAATCCCCGGAAGAGATCGAAACGATCATTTGTGACATGTGGGAAAATCTGGGACGCAACGCGGCTGAAATCCCGCATCTGCATAAATTGCGCCCGGGAGGCCCAAGGATCGAGGTTGTCGGCCTTGAGAACGGCATGGCTTCTAAAGATGATGACAAACCGGGTGTTTTCTTTACCGGCCATATCGGTAACTGGGAAATCGGCATGACGCTGGCAACTGCGATGGATATGGACATGATGTGTGTCTATCGCGCCCCGGATAATCCGTGGGTTGATCAGTTATTCATTCGTGCCCGCAAGACTTTCCGCGGTCAACTGGTAAAAAAAGGGGCACAGGGTGCCCGCCAGATTACCAAATACATGAAAGAAGGCGGACATGTCGCGATGCTGGTCGATCAGAAAATGAATGACGGCATTGCCGTACCGTTTTTTGGTCGTGACGCCATGACAGCACCGGCATTGGCGCAGTTTGCGCTAAAATATGACTGCCCGGTAGTACCGGTACGGGTGGAACGACTGGGCGGCGCCTATTTCCGCATGACATTTTATCCGGCACTCGAAATTGTCCCGACCGATGACCGTCATGCCGATATTCTGCGCATCATGACCGAAGTTAATGCGATCATGGAAAGCTGGATTCGTGACCGACCCGCGCAATGGTTGTGGCTTCACAGACGCTGGCCGAACTGATCATCGTTAATCGCACCCGGCATTAACCGAATGGGAACACCCTTGCAGCAGACTGGTGGATACCTCTCCACCTTGTCCGGGGGAAGTTCCCTTTTGCTGCGTTTCGTCGTCCCGCTTTTTCTGATTTTTGTTGGTTCAATGTTTGCCGTCTGGCCGTCATTCGCGCTGGAAGGTGATGTTGGCAAGATAGAAAGCAGTTCAAAGAATGTGCGGATACGGATTGCCGAACTTGATCTGCAATTGCAGACACATCTGCGAGAAGCCGTTGAGAAGTTCGGGGATCGCCAGATCGAGTGCGGCAAGAGTGCCGAGAAAAAGCCGCTGTCTGATTGCATTGCCGAAGACGGTGATGATCTGACCCAAACCAGACTGTCAATCGCGCGCACCAAAGATGGCGACGTGAAAGACGGCCCGCTTGACGAGCTTGCCGCGACCGAAGAACGCTTTGCGATGTTCATCGAACGCATGAACAAAACCAACGATCTTCTGTCACGTGCCGGGGCAAAGATGTATCGAACGAGTTTCGATATCACACCGGAAATGGATCAGCTTCGCCGACAGGTTATCGCCTATGTCGAACGCAAACAGGAATATGATCTGCGCCTCAATCAGGCCATGTTGATCGCCGGTGTAACCCTTGTCCTGATCGCTATTTTCGCGATGATTTTTTTCGCCACACGACGCATTCGGGGAAATTAACAGCGATCATCATTTGTCGCAGGACAAATTGCATTGATAATGCGGTCAATCCCCTTTACCGAGTGGCGTAAGAGCCATCGCCCGAGGAAACCATAATGACACAGGCCTACTGGCAGGACATTCTGGTCGCATTGCGCCAGATCATCCGCGCAACCGATCTTCATTCCAAACGAATGATGAAAGCCTGTGGCCTGACCATCCCGCAGGTGATGGTCCTGCGGGCGATTGACGAATTGCAGAACGTCACGGTGCGTCGCATTTCCAATCATGTGTCACTTAGCCAGGCAACGGTTACCACAATCCTGAACCGCCTTGAACAGCGCGGGCTGGCAGAACGCCGCCGCAGCACCACGGACAAGCGTGTGGTCAATACGGTTCTGACAGAGGCAGGTCAGAATGTTCTGAAAGCAGCCCCCACCATGCTGCACGAAGAATTCATATCGCAGTTCGATGCCCTGCCAGATTGGGAAAAGACGCAGCTTCTGTCATCCATGCAGCGGGTTGCCACCATGATGAATGCGGAAAATATAGATGCGGCTCCGTTGCTTGACGTCCGCCCTGCGGACGAAATTCCGCGTTAAGCTGGTTCAAGCCGGATTACAGATCGGTAATCACAACTTGATGGCCATTACGTCGGGCATCCCCCACCGCATTGAATTTTGTGCCATCACCACTGACTTTGGCGGCGTGAACACCGCCAAAGAACATATCCTCCGCATCCCAGCGCTGCTGGTCTTCCAGGCTAAGTCCATCCAGAAGCGAACCGTCAAATCCCGGTTCGACCGACAAAAGACTGTCTTCGACATGAAGTCGCGGTGCCGCCACAGCCCCATGCAGGGTCATGTCATAGGCATCGATATTCAGCATCACCTGCAACATGGTTGAACGAATGCGGTTTGACCCGCCAGATCCAAGTGCAATCGCATCACCATTCGCCGCCAGATACAGGGCCGGGGTCATCATTGATGTCATGCGCACACCGCACGGCCAGTGATGGAAACCGTCAGGCGACAGATCGGCCTCGCCCAGCATGTTGTTAAGCATGATCCCGGTCCCAGGAACCATCCGCCCGGAGCAGGACCCGTTCGAAATTGTCGCGGCGGCAAGATTGCCATCGCCATCAACCACGGAAATATGGGTCGTGCCATTCTGGCTAAGCGGGCGTTCCCCAATCATCGACCGGTAAGCTTCGCAAAATTCGTCGGCAAGGATTGTCGGGCTTGCGCCATGTTCGCTACGTGCCAGCCCCGTGGCATGAAGAATGCGCGAAATGGCTTCAAGATGACGGGCCGATCCAAATGCCCCGAGCTCAATTTCGCGCGCAAGCTTAAGCCCGAACCCGACCAGAACCCCGCCCGATGCAGGCGGCGGGTTTAAAACAAACCGTCCGTTGCGTCCGGCAATCAATAGCGGATCACGGACCAGAACCCGGTATGCCGCCAAATCAGCGCCCGTAAGATAGCCACCATATTCCCGGCATTCGGTCACAAGCGCATGACCAAGATCGCCGTGATAAAAACCGTCCGAACCGGTTCGCAACAAATATTCGATGCTGTCGGCCATATCTGCCTGACAAAGAATGGAACCCTCGTCCGGCAATTCAAATCGGTCTTCATCCTGATGTTCCAGCGCACCGAAAACCGCCCGGCTGTCTTTGGAAAAGGCCAGAAGCGGGGTTACGATCCCCATGACGTATCGCTGAAACGCATCCAGCCTGATCCCGTCGCGCGCAGCCGTAATTGCCGGTTCGGCCAGCATCGCCATCGGCAATGATCCAAGATCGTCATGCAGCTTGAAAATGCCGGCAACCACGCCCGGCGCTGCAACCGAACCGTATCCACCGTGAAATTCCTGGGTAACGCCACCGGCAAATGTCGCAAACCGGCTTTCAAATTCAAGTTCCTCGCGCGGGCGTTTGGCAAGCGGGGTTTCAACAAAGAAATCATAAAGCCTTGGCGGCTTTCCCGCCGGACGCGTCATGACAAAACCGCCGCCGCCAAGCGACGCCAGAACCGGCTCCGCCACGCATGCCGTCCATATCGCGGCGGTCACCGCGTCAAAGGCATTGCCGCCAGCCTCAAGCACATCGGCAGCCGCGCGTGCTGTGACATCATGTCCTGCGGCGACGGCTCCGTGCTTTTTCATGGCAGACGTTCCCTATTGTTTATCCATCGTCAATTGCTGGCCTTTGCCTTTGCGGCCTTTTGTGCGTCTTCCATCGGCGGCACAAGCAGGGCCGCGTCGACACGCGCATCCCCGACATTGATCCGCCAGTCCAGATGCGGTCCGGTTGCCCGCCCACTTGCCCCGACCTTGGCGATAGGATCACCCTGACGAACCACATCACCAACTTTCACATCGATTTCCGACAGATGCAAAAAGGCTGAAACCATGCCAAGCCCGTGATCAATAAACAGGGTCGCCCCGGAAAAATACATATCGGGATGCGCCAGCGTCACAATCCCGTCAGCCGGTGCGACGACTTCGGTACCGGTCGGAACGGCAATGTCTATCCCCCAATGCGGGGCACGCGGTTCACCATTCAAAATGCGTTGTGATCCATAAACGCCGCTGATCGGCCCCAGAACCGGCCAGATAAAGCCGTTCTTGTAAAATTCCTGGGTAAATCGTTCGACACGTGCTTCGCGGGCCTGACGCGAATCATCCTTGATCCGTTCCATAACGTTCGGGTCCGGTGTCACCATCTTGGGCGGCAGGCCATCAATCCGCTGGATATCAAATTCGCGATCCCCGATATCATAGGCATATTCTTCGACTGCCCCGTCAGCGTTGCGCAGCGTCAGCTTTGCCGGGCCTTCGTAATCGCGTGGAAAGCCAAGGATAAAGGCCCCGTCCGGCCCGATCGTATCAATCGCCTTGCCATCCAGAAGGATGCTGCTTCCGGGGGCGGTCTGCCCGAACACGATGCCGCCCTGAACAAACTGGCCCTCATAGGTCGGCTCGGCCGCGATAGCACCGAAACACGATACAATCAAACCGGTTGTTGCCAGAAACGTGGTCATTCCGAAACGCATCACAAAAGGCTCCCTTGCCTGTCATCATCTTTGGGGGCCGGGTCTTTTTTCCGGGCCGGTTTCGGTTTGGATGCGGATTTCGGCGCGACTGTGGCAACCGGTGCCGCCTCGGGCTCTCCAGAGGAATACGTCCCTGCTGTTACATCGGCACGTCCATCCTGCATTTCCAGAATGTAACCCTGCCCGGCAATCAGATCCGATGCTTTGCCGATCAAACCTTCGTCCGCACCGCGCACCACGGCAAAACCGCGTTTGAGAACATTGCGATAGGAATAGCTTTCCAGAAGACGGTCATAGCGCGCCAGTCCTTCGGTTTCGCGGTTCAGGATATTTTTAACCGCCGCCTGCATCCGACCAGCCAGATCGCCGATCTGTTTGTGATCACGTGCGATATCGCGTTTGGCATTTGCCGGGCGAAGTCCGGCGGCCGCCTGATCAAGTCGGGCCTTTTGCATCTGGATCGCGGATTTGATCGCACCATCCAGCCGCAGACCAGCATTTTCCAACCGCCCGCGTTTTTCCGAAAGCTGTTCACGCGGGCTAACCAGCCTTGCCCCGGCTTCGTTCAGACGCGCACGCGCCTGCTGTAAAACACTGCCTGCGGCACGTGGCAACCGATCGGCCCAGTTATCAAGGGCCTGACTGCGTTCTTCAAGCATCCTGCGCGGATCGCCAAGACCACGCACAAGGCTTTCAAGGGCGGTGCGTTTTTCCACGCCAAGCCGACGGACGGCCTGCGTCAGACGAAGGCCGTCTTCCTCGACCTGACCAATCAGATCAAGTCGCACAGGCACAGCCTTTTCCGCGGCCCCCGTCGGGGTGGGCGCGCGCAGGTCGGACACAAAATCAATCAGGGTGGTATCGGTTTCATGGCCGACCGCCGAGATCACCGGAATGTCGGATTCCGCCACCGCACGGGCAATGATTTCCTCGTTAAACGCCCAAAGGTCTTCAAGTGACCCGCCACCGCGCGCGACGATCAGGACATCGGGGCGCGGAATATTGCCATAGGGCAAAAGATCATTGAAACCGCGCACCGCCTGCGCGACCTGTTCAGCCGCCCCGGTTCCCTGCACCACCACGGGCCATAACAAAACCCGGCGCGGGAAACGTTCGCGAAGCCGATGCATGATATCGCGGATAACCGCCCCGGTCGGGGATGTTACAATCCCGATGACATCGGGCAGGAACGGGATCGGCTTTTTGCGATCCGGGTCAAACAGTCCTTCGGCGGCAAGTTTCTTTTTGCGTTCTTCCAGAAGTTTCAGAAGCGCGCCTTCGCCTGCGACTTCCATCGTTTCGATGACAATCTGGTATTTCGACCGGCCCGGAAATGTCGTCAGTCGGCCGGTAACGATGACTTCCATGCCGTCTTCGGGTGCGATGCCAAGCTTGGACGCCTGCCCGCGCCAGCAAACACCGTCCAGCACCGCCTGATCGTCTTTGAGGGCGAGATACATGTGACCGCTGCTTGCGCGCTTGAAGCCGGAAATTTCGCCGCGCACACGCACAAACGAAAACGCATCCTCGACCGTGCGTTTAAGCGCGTTGGAAAGATCGGAGACCGAAAATTCCGGCAGATTTCCCGGTTTCGCGGGTTCTTCGGGCATGGGAGCGAACGGGTCGAACAAATCTTGCGTCATCAAGGGCACTTTATGCTAAAAGCCCGCATAAATTTTCAAGCGGGATGGGGTGCAAGCCTAGCTCATCCCGTCTGGACCATCAAGCAGTCGGACACGTAATCGAGGTTAAAATCATGAAGGTTCTGGTCGTTGGCGGTGGCGGACGTGAACATGCATTATGCTGGGCAATTGCCAAGAGCCCGCGGCTGAACAAGCTTTGGTGTGCGCCGGGCAATGCCGGGATTGCCGATTCAGCAGAATGTGTCGCCATTTCCGATAGCGATATTAACGGCCTTGTGAAATTTGCCGCCGACAATGCGGTCGATCTGGTGGTTGTAGGCCCCGAGGCCCCGCTGGTCGCGGGCCTTGTTGATGCGTTGGATGCAGTCGGCATCAAATCGTTTGGCTGTTCCAAGGCTGCCGCACAGCTTGAAGGCTCCAAGGGTTTCATGAAGGACATGGTCGCAAAGTTCGGCGTGCCGTCAGCGGCCTATGGCCGTTTCACCACCCCTGACGATGCCCGTGCCTTTGTTGAAAAGCACGGTGCGCCGATTGTCGTCAAAACCGATGGCCTTGCCGCAGGCAAGGGTGTGACGATTTGCCAGACAGTTGACGAAGCCTTTGCCGCAATTGACGAATGCATGGTTGGTGGCAAGTTCGGCGATGCCGGTGCGGAACTGGTGATCGAGGAATTCATGACCGGCGAAGAAGCATCCTTCTTTGCCGTCTGCGATGGCGAGAACGTCATCCCCCTGATTGCGGCACAGGATCACAAGGCCGTTGGCGAAGGCGATACCGGCCCGAATACCGGCGGTATGGGTGCCTATTCCCCCGCACCGGTCTTTACGCAATCGGTTGAAGACAAGGTCATGGAACAGATCATTGTTCCGACCGTCAAGGGCATGGCCGCCGAAGGCCATCCGTTCAAGGGGGTTTTGTTTGCCGGTCTGATGATTGACGATGCGGGCAATCCGAAACTGATCGAATACAACATCCGTTTTGGCGACCCGGAATGCCAGGTTCTGATGACGCGCCTGAAATCGGATATGCTTGATATCCTTGATGGGGCGGCCACCGGAAAACTCGATACCGTCAAACCCGAATGGCATGATGAAACCGCCATGGTCGTTGTCATGGCCGCCAAGGGTTATCCGGGCAGCTACGAAAAAGGCACCGAGATCAGAAACGTTGCCGATGCGGATGCGATGGACAAGGTCAAGGTCCTGCATGCGGGAACGAAAATGGATGGTGACCAACTGACCGCGACAGGGGGTCGTGTTCTTGGCGTTACCGCACGTGGCACGTCGGTGACCGAGGCGCAGAAACGCGCCTACGAAGCCGTTGACGCCATTAACTGGCCGGGCGGTTTCTGCCGCCGTGATATCGGCTGGCGCGCGATTGCCCGCGAACAGAAGTAAGCCTTTGAATTAAAAAAGACCGGGTCATGCAGCCCGGTCTTTTTTCATGCCTGCGTGATAACGCACCGCACATTCACCATTCGGGCCATGTTCGATGGTTGCCTCGACACCGAACACATCGCGCAGATTTTCCGATGTCAGAATGTCGGCAGGGCTGCCAATGCCCACCAGTTCCCCATCACGCATCACGGCAATCCGGTCGCAATACATCGCGGCATGGTTCAGATCGTGCAGGGCTGCGACCACGGTAACCGGCAATTCGCGCACCAGTTCCAGTAATCCAAGCTGATGGCGGATATCCAGATGGTTTGTTGGCTCGTCCAGTAACAGGAATTTCGGTTCCTGTGCCAGCGCGCGCGCAATATGAACCCGCTGCTTCTCGCCGCCCGAAAGTGTATGCCAGAACCGGTCGGCCAGATGGGTCATGTCGACATCACCAAGGGCGCGGTTAACAATCGCATCATCCCGTTCAGACCAGGGTGACAGCATGCTGAGATATGGTGTGCGCCCCAGTGCCACCGCCTCGCGCGCGGTCAAGCGGTCTGTGGTGTCGGCCTGCTGTTCGACAAAGCCGATCTGCCGGGCCAGTTTGCGACGGCCATGCTTTTTCATGTCCTGCCCTGCCAGCATCGCATGCCCCTGATCAGGTGGACGAATACCGGCCAAAACCGACATCAAACTTGTTTTGCCCGATCCATTCGGCCCGATCAGGCCAAGGAACTCGCCTGGTTCAACCCGGATCGAGACATTTTTAATGATCTTGCGAAAACCGGCAGACCAGACGATATCGCGCAGTTCCAGGGTCATCGCAAAATCCTTCCGTGACACAGGATCAGGGCAAAGGCCGGCGCCCCGACAAGGGCAGTAATCACCCCGATTGGCAACACCTGCCCCGGAACGATCACGCGTGAGATGACATCGGCACAGACCAGAAACAGTGCGCCAATCAATGCCGATAACGGCAATACCAGCCCATGGCGCGTTCCGACAAAGAAGCGCGCGGCATGCGGGATTACCAGTCCAACAAAGCCGATGGAGCCCACGATGCTGACCATCACCGCGGTCATCATTGCCGCCGCAGCAATCAGGACGGCATAAACGCGTCTGACCGGAACACCAAGTGATGCCGCGGATTCACGGCCAAACGTAAAGGCATCAAGTGCGCGTGCATGCCAAAGACACACGATAAGCCCGACAATAGCCACGGGCAAGGCCAGCCACACATCGGGCCAGCGCACGCCGCTAAGATTGCCCAGAAGCCAGAACATGATGCCGCGCGCCTGTTCCGCACTGGCTGACTTGGTGACAATGAAGGATGTCAGGGCGTTAAACATCTGCGACCCGGCAATCCCGGCCAGAATGATTGCCCCCGTGCCGCGCCCGGCCTGTAACGCCAGAAGAGTCACAAAGGCGAATGCCGCCACTGCGCCGATAAATGCACCAAGTGACAGTGAAAGCATCCCGGCCCCAAGACCAAGAATCACGATACTGACCGCACCGGTCGACGCCCCGGCAGAAATGCCCAGCAGATAGGGATCGGCAAGACTGTTGCGCAAAAGCGCCTGCAGGACCGCGCCGGAAACGGCCAAGGCCGCCCCGCAACTTGCGGCAACGATGGCGCGGCTCAGCCGATAGTTCCAGACAATACCGGCATCGATCGCATCCACCGGATGACCGGCATCCCATAAATGATTGGCAATCGTATCGATCACCGTACCCACCGGGATTGCTGTTTCACCCACCGATGCGGCAACCGCCAGGACCGCAGCCAGCAACATCAGCGCGGCAAATGCCACGCTGATGCGTTTTAGGAAAACGGGGCTGGAAATGACTTTACCGATCACTGGTCTGATCACTGGCCCGATCACTGAGTAGCCTCGAACGCCTCGATTGCCTTGGCCAGCGTTTCAATGCCCTCGATTGTCCGCATGGTCGGGTTCATCGACTGGGCATCCATGACGACGATATTTCCGCTTTTGACGGCACTCATCTGACTGGTTACCGGATCGGATTTCAGGAACTGCATTTTCAGTTCCCAGTCATCAGCCGGAAAACGGCGACGATCCATTTTGCCAATCGCAATGATATCGGGATTGGTTCGTGCGATGGTTTCCCACCCGACTGTGGGCCATTCATCGTCACTGTCGATAACATTGTCGACACCAAGGATCGACATGACATAGGCCGGCGCACCTTTCTGACCGGCAACAAACGGATCAACATCGATTTCAGCACTGGAGAACCAGAACAGGGCCGAAATGCCCTTGCCGTTGACGGCGGCGACTTTTTCACGTGCGGCTTTTTCGCGGGCTTTGAAATCGGCAATCAGTTCGGCGCCACGTTCCTCGACATCGAAGATTTTCGAAAGGTCATCTATCCCCTGATAGATCTGATCCATCGAAAAGGCATCGATTCGGGTTCCGTCGCCGCCCGTGGTGTTGTCCTTGCCCATGCAATCAGCCGGTGCGGTATAGACCGGGATTGAAAGTTCGGCAAACTGGTCAATCGTTCCGACCTTGCCATTCGGGCCGATATGCCATTGGAACTGGGTTGTGACCAAATCGGGTTTCTGGCCGACCACACTTTCAAAGCTGGGATCGTTATCTGCCAGACGCGGAATGGTGGCGTTAACGTCGCGAAACTGTTCCTGTACCGGCCCAAGCCATACGGCCGTTCCAACCACCCTGTCGGCCAGCCCCAGAAGATAAAGCAGTTCGGTGCTGCTTTGGCCCAGCGATACGACACGGTTCGGGGCCTGATCAAAGGTCAGAGTCCGACCACAATTTTCCAGTGTAAGCGGATATTCCGTCGCAGATGCGTATTGCGCGAAAGAAGCCAGCCCTGCAGCAAACACCCCGACTGCAAGAACCCGTTTGTTAAGTTCGATCACTTTGCGTCCTTTCATGGATATACCGATCCGGAATTTCATTCCCGATCAGGCATATCAAACCAATAAATGTTATGTTATAACATAACATCAAAGTTACTATGGTCAAGAGACTGGCAAAGGTGCTGAAAAATGGCGGGAAATGTCAGAACCCGAAAGCAGGCATAACGCATTGCAACCTGCGTGAGACGGTGACATGTACCGACATCCTCCGGGGCACCCCGCCCGGTCCGTCGTCGTCATGTCAGCAGGTCTCCTGGCTCGCGGGTCGCTGTGCTTTTCTGCCTTCCCGGGAAATATCCCAGTGGCTTTCAGAAGAAAAACACTCACCGCCTACAGTTGCGGGGGCAGCTTCGGTTAACCGTCCAGACGAACGGCTTCGAATTCCCTTTATCCTTGTCGGATACTGACATCAATTGATGTCACATAGTCACACAGACCCGTCAAGAGAATTGCAAACCGGTCGCAATCATCAAGGGTCAGGACCTGGTTTCCTAATAGGCGTTCGCTGCCGCCGTACCATCCCCGCCCAGTCGTCCAAGGATGGCCGATACATCACGCATGGGCGGTGCGCCAAACATGCGGGCATATTCGCGACTGAACTGTGATGCGCTTTCATATCCGACTTCATAGGCCGCGGTCGCCGCATCCTTCATTTCCGTCAGCATCATCTGGCGCGCCATCGTCAGGCGAAGGCGTTTCTGATACTGAAGCGGGCTCATGGATGTTACCTGCTTGAAATGATGATGGAAGGAGGACGGGCTCATATTTGCCTGTGCAGCAAGATCATCGACCCGCAGTGGTGCTGCAAAATCGTCCTTCATCAGACGGATGATCTTGGAAATGCGCTGCATGTTGCTGCCGCCCATTCCGATTTGTGCAATCCGGGCCCCCTGAAGGCCGCGCAACAGGCGATAATGCACTTCGCGCAGAAGCATCGGCGCCATCACCGAAATATCGTCTTTCTGATCGCACAGGCTCAACAGGCGCATCACGGCGTCCAGCAAGGTATCGCTGGCATCATCGACATGAAGCCCGCAATCGCTTTCGGATGCGGATCCGATCTGAAGATCGATCTGGGTTACAAGGTCACTTAGCATCTGGCCGTCAAGTTCAATCGACAAACTGCGATACGGAAGGGCTGCACTGGCATTTGTCACACACCCGACAATGGGCAGGTCAACCGACGCCACCAGATACTTTCCGGGCGCGTAACTGAAAACCGCCTCGCCCAGAGTGACCTCTTTAGCACCTGACGCGATAATACAAAGGCATGGCTTATAGATTGTCGGGACTTTCATCGATGGCCCGGTCGCGCGATACAGGTGCATCGCACTCACCGGCGTCTGGGCAACGCCTTCTCCTTCGCAGTATTTGTCAATCAGTTCAGACATCTCTTCGAATACAGACATCACCAAACTCCTTTGTTTCTCTAATATGAACTATACCGATCCGGACTGTACTGAAAAGCGGTTTTCGTACCGTTCGGAGGATCAGGCAATTGATCAAGAGTTCTGTGTATTCATCAAATTGCTGTTTGCACTCACATTGAGCGCCATCAACCAAACACGGAGGATGTCATGTCGCTTATGTCCAGCAATGTTGAAAACAAGGTCGTCGTTATCACCGGTGCCAGCAGCGGGATTGGCGAAGCCACGGCAAAACTTCTGGCTGAAAATGGTGCAAAGGTCGTTCTGGCCGCCCGCCGCACGGCCAAACTCCATTCCATCGTCGCCGAGATCGAAGCCGAAGGCGGCACCGCCACATGCCGCGCGGTTGATGTCACCGATGCCGACGATGTCGAAGCACTGGTCTATTTCGCCAAAAACACCTATGGCCGCGTTGATGTGATGTTTAACAATGCGGGCGTCATGCCCCTGTCGCCACTTGCCGAACTGAAAATCGACGAGTGGAACAAGATGATCGACGTCAATATCCGTGGCGTTCTGAACGGTATTGCCGCCACCCTGCCATTGTTCAAGGAACAGGGCGGTGGTCATATCATCAACACCGCATCGATCGGGGCGCATCTGGTATCGCCGACCGCCGCGGTTTATTGCGCCACCAAATACGCCGTCTGGGCCATTTCAGACGGCCTGCGTCAGGAAAGCCGGGATATCCGCGTTACCATGGTTTCGCCGGGTGTTACCGAAACCGAACTTGGCAACGATATTACCGATGACAGCGCCAAGGGGTTCCTCGGCGAACTACGCAAAACCGCCCTTAGTCCGATTTCGATTGCATGGTCTGTCCTTTATGCAATCGCCCAGCCCGACAGCGTCGATATCAACGAGATCATCGTACGCCCGACGGCATCGGCATATTGATCCGTACCGCCCAAGGAGGCCCGCATGGCACGTCATATGTTTGCGTCTTCTATCACCAGTCTTCTGATGCTGTTTTCCAGCACAGCCACCGCACAGGAGGATACCGTCATGTCCGGAACCGCGTCGAACGATCCGCATCCCTATGTCGGCATGTGGGTCACGGCAGACGGTAACATCCGTCAGGAATTGCTGGCCAATGGGCGTTATGACGAGGCGCGCGGCAATCGTCAGTCCGCCTATCAGGGACGTTACGAAATTTCAGGCAATCACATCGATTACTGGGATGATACCGGCTTCACCGCAGATGGCTATTTCGAAGATGGCGTTCTGTATCACGCCGGAATGGTTATGTATCGCCAGCCGCTGCAATAGATATTCTGATTTCAGAGCCCCACTGCACCGGTTAACTCCGATGCAGAACCCGCAAGGAACGGCATCCGATGGATGCCGTTCCTTTTTCATGAGTGAAATCTTTAACGATGATCAGCTTGCCGTCGCGGGCACATTGTCGGTCGGAACATTCAATTCGCCAGCGGCTGCAAAGGTGAACAGATCAATCGGTTCGGAAAGCCCGCGCACGTCCATTTGCCCGATCTTGCGAAAATCATCCGCAGCAAGATACTTCGTCGTTGTCCCCGAAATCAGAACATCGGTCCCGAGTTCCTTGTTCATGACTTCGAGCCTTGCAGCAAGGTTCACCGTATCACCATGCACGGTATAGCTTTGGCGCCCACCACCACCGACACTTCCAGCGATCACCGTTCCAGTACAAATACCAATCCGGGTTTGAATGTGAATACCGGCAAAATCACGCTGATGAACAAGATCATTGATCTCGCGTGCGGCCCGGATGGCACATCCGGCATGGTCGTCATCCTCGACCGGGACATTGAATGTCGCCAGAACGGCATCACCCTGAAACTGCGTAATCACGCCATGATGACGGGTGATGATCTGTGACACCGCATCGAAATAGGCATTCAGGACTTCGACAATTCCTTTTGGCCCGATGGTTTCTGTAAGCTTGGTGAAATCGGCCACGTCCGCAAACAGGATGGTTGCCTCACGCTCAATCGGGGACAGTGTCCCGCGTTTGGAAATCAGCACCTCGGCCACGGCGGGCGGCACATATTGTCCGAAAATATCGGAAATGGCGCTGCGTTCCTGCTCTGCCTCAATCTGGCGGTGGACCGTATGGCGCGCCCGCCACATCACCAGACCAATCAGGATGGCAACAATAACCAGTGCCAAGGCTTCCTGTACGCGGCTCCAGGCGCCGATAAAATCGGGGCTAAAGAAATAGGTCACAAAGGTTTGGGTATCGGGCGATGTACCAATATCCTGCCAGTCATAGGTTTGCGTCATATCGCGGATGGCATAAAGGAACGCGCCAAGCCATCCGGCGGCACCGCAAATACCGGCCCATAAAACAAGCCCCGGTGAAAAGCTGAATGCGGCAACACCAAGAATGATGAAATAAAACGGGAAGATCGGTGTGCGGAAAATCACCGCCTGGGGCAGATCGACATTATCAAACACCGGCTGCGTCGCAATCAGAAGAGACAGGAAGCCAATATCAAGCGCAATGAACAGATACTTGATCCAGTTCCGATCATAGGATGATCCGATAATCCGGTAATGGATAATGCCAAACCCGGCAAAGACACCAAGTGCAATCAGATATTCAATGGCACGTAACGGGTCGCCCGACCGCGACGCCACAAGCCAGACCCCCATCAGGATCAGCGCGACCAGACGCCCCTTGATCGCCAGACGAAGGCCTTTCTGTTCTGCCTCGTGGAAAATGGCGGCCTGCTCAGATTTTCCAATAACAGTTTGCTGCATGAACATGCCTTTCTGCGATGGCGACCCCGCCATTTTAATGATTGCAAGTTTATTTAGGCAGACATCGAACATACCGCTATGCGAAAAATGCAGATATTACGATCTTGAATTCGCCATGTTTTATCCCGATTACGTCCACACTGTCCGGTATAGTTCCGGACATCTTAAATTAACGGGACCTGATTGATGACGACTTCTGTGGAACGCAGACGATTTCTGAAATCCATGGCCGCTGCCGGGCTGATCCTGCCGGGTATGTCGCTGGTCAATGGCGCATCGGCGGCCAACGAAAAACTTGATCTTGGCGAACCGCAAAGCTTCAGCTTTGACGCCCTGATCAAACGCGCCGAAGCCATGGCAAAATCGCCTTATGAGCCGCCTGTCGCCCCCGATCCCGAAATTGTCGGCAAGATCGATTACGACATTCATGGCAAGCTGCATTACAAGCGCGAATTTTCACCATACGCCGATGGTTCGGGCACCTACCCGCTGACCTTCTTCCATCTTGGCATGTATTTCGCCAAACCGGTGCATATGCATCTGGTTGACGGTGGCAAATCGCGCGAAGTGGTTTATACGCCCGACTATTTCGACATGCCCGAAGACAGCATCGCGCGCAAACTTTCGGAAAACAGTGGCTTTGCCGGTTTCCGTCTGCATGAAAATGTCGAACGTGATGACTGGAAGACCCAGGACTGGGCGGCGTTTCTTGGCGCGTCCTATTTCCGTGCGATTGGCGATGAAGGCCAATATGGCCTGTCGGCGCGCGGTATTGTCGTCAATACGGCAACGTCGCAGCCCGAAGAATTCCCCGATTTCCGCGAATTTTATATTGAGCCTGCGAAATCGGCCAACGCCCCGGTCACGGTCTATGCCCTGCTCGATGGTCCCAGCATCACGGGTGCCTACCGGTTCTATCTGACGCGCGGCGAAGGTGTGACGATGGATGTCGAAAAACACCTGTTCCTGCGCAAGGATATC
This sequence comes from Thalassospira lucentensis, assembly GCF_032921865.1. Classification (NCBI taxonomy): domain Bacteria; kingdom Pseudomonadati; phylum Pseudomonadota; class Alphaproteobacteria; order Rhodospirillales; family Thalassospiraceae; genus Thalassospira; species Thalassospira lucentensis. Next base: position 2,393,447 of record NZ_CP136684.1, on the reverse strand, counting down.
GAACGCCTTGGCATCGCCCCGCTGACCAGCATGTTCTGGTATTCCGAACAGAACAAATCGTTCCGCTTTGACTGGCGCCCGGAAGTCCATGACAGTGACGGGCTGGAGCTTTGGACCGGGAATGGCGAACGCATCTGGCGTCAGCTGAACAACCCGGAAGTCATCCGTACATCGGCATTTGGCGATAAAAACCCGCGCGGGTTTGGACTTATGCAGCGGGATCGCGAAGTCAGCCATTATCTTGACGGTGTGCGTTATCACCGCCGCCCCAGCCTGTGGGTCGAACCGCTTGGCGCGTGGGAAGACGGTGCCGTGCAGCTTGTCGAAATCCCGACAGATGACGAAATTCACGACAATATCGGCGCTTTCTGGGTACCGAATGCTCCTGCCAAGGCGGGCAATAGCTATCAGTTCCGTTATCGCCTGTATTGGCAGGCCCATAACCCGTTCCCGATGGACAAGCTTGCCCATGTTACCGCCACCCGCATGGGGCGCGGCGGCAATCCCGGCACGGTCCGTCCGAAGGATGAACTGAAATTCTCGGTCGAGTTCGAAGGTGAAATCCTTGGAACCTTGGCCTATGGCGAGTTCCCGGAAGTCATTGTTTCAACCTCGCGCGGAGAAATTGTCCGCACCAAGATCGAGCCGATCATGGATACCCGTATCTGGCGTGCGGCGTTTGACCTTAAAGTCGAGGGCACCGAGCCGGTTGATTTACGGATGTATCTGAGACGCGGCGATGCACCGCTTAGCGAAACCTGGATGTATCAGCATCTGCCGGGATTGCGCGGACAGACACGCGAATAAGAACAAAGGCCCGTCATTTTGGCGGGCCTTTTACTTTTTATCTTGGGCCTTAGCGCAGCGACCCAAAGAATTCCTTCAGAAGCTTGCCTGCCTCGACCTCGCCGATCCCGCCGTAAACTTCCGGTCGGTGATGGCAGCTTGTGCTTTCGAATACCCGCGGACCATGATCGATGCCACCGCTTTTAGGGTCATAGGCCCCGAAATATACCCGCCGCAGACGGGCAAACGAAATTGCGGCGGCACACATCGGACAGGGTTCAAGCGTGACATACAAATCGCAATTGGGCAGACGCGGTTCGCCCTTGGCCCCGGCAGCGGCACGGATCACAAGGATTTCGGCATGGGCCGTCGGATCATTGAGTTCCTCGGTCAGGTTACCGGCACGCGCCAGCACCTCGCCACTGTCGGCATCGACCAGAACCGCACCGACCGGCACCTCGCCACGCCTTGCGGCGGCGCGCGCCTCTTCCAGCGCCATATCCATATAGCTGTCTGCGCTCATGATTTGCTTTCCATCCCGGAATAATGAGTTGGCCGCAGCATCATCATACACGGCCCATCGCACTGTCTGTTGACTGTTTTTCTTGAGTTTTAAGGATATGAGATTGCAATCTGTGCAAGGATCGGTCAAGCGGTGATAAGATCATGGCCGATTGCACATATGCATGAATTGCCGTTGCCCTTCTAACGCACCGGGGTTAGTTTCCGGCCAAATTCATGGCATCGCCAGCAAACATAGCGAACAACTGCCACCACCAACGGGATTTGACAGATCATGAGTGCCAGAAAACCGATCATCGGCATTACCCTTGATTCCGAGGAACCCGGTGGCTATTCCAAATTTCCGTGGTATGCGCTGCGTGAAAACTATGCCGGTGCGGTCACGGCGGCGGGCGGCATTCCCATGCCCCTTCCCCACGAGGTTGAACTGGTTCCCGATCTGCTGGATCTGATTGACGGGCTTGTTGTCACCGGTGGCGCATTTGATGTCGATCCCAGCCTGTTTGGCGCCGAAGAACGCCATGATACCGTGGTGACCAAAGACCGCCGCACCAAGTTTGAATGGGCGATGGCCGAAGGTGCGCTGAAACGCAATATGCCGGTTCTGGGTATTTGCGGCGGGCAACAATTGCTGAACGTGATCCTTGGCGGATCATTGATCCAGCATATTCCCGACAGTGTTGAAAACTGCCTGCCGCATGAACAACCCAACCCGCGCAACGAGCCGGGGCATGATGTGACCGTCGAAGCCGATACCCTGCTTTCGCGTATTGTTGGCGATGTCAAAAGCCTGTCGGTCAATTCCGCCCATCATCAGGCCGTGGATAAGGTCGGCCCGGATGTGATCATCAATTCCCTTGCCCCTGATGGCGTGATCGAAGGGATTGAACATCCGGGATATCGTTATTGTCTTGGGGTGCAATGGCATCCCGAATTTCATATCAGTTCGGGCGATGCGAAAATCTTCGACGCCCTGATTTCCGAGGCCCGCAAATGAGCGACCAGACCCCGAACCCGACAGAAGATACCGAAGAAAGCAAACCCGAGCGCATTGCCAAACGCATTGCGCGTTCCGGCGTTTGTTCGCGTCGTGATGCCGAACGCATGATCGAGGAAGGTCTGGTGAAGCTGAATGGCAAGGTGCTTGATAGCCCGGCCGTAACCGTCACCGACGAGGACGAAATTTACGTCAATGGCAAACCATTGCCGCAAAAGGAAAAGCCGCGCCTTTGGCGTCTGTTTAAAAAACGCGGACTGGTCACCAGCCACCGTGACGAACAGGGGCGCGATACGGTTTTCGAACATCTGCCAAGCTATATGCCGCGCGTGATTTCGGTCGGCCGTCTTGATCTGAACTCCGAGGGTCTTTTGCTGCTGACCAATGATGGTGAGCTTGCCCGTTATCTTGAACTGCCTGCCACCGGCTGGGCACGCCGGTATCGGGTGCGCGTTCACGGCCGGATTGATGAGGCAAAACTCAAACAGCTTGAAGACGGTGTTACGGTTGACGGTATCAATTACGGTTCGATTCAGGCCGAAGTTGATGTTCAGAAAGACAGCAATGCCTGGATGACCGTAACCCTTCGCGAAGGTAAAAACCGCGAAATCCGTCGCGTGATGGAACATCTTGGCTGGCCGGTAACCCGTTTGATGCGTGTGTCCTATGGCCCGTTCCAGTTGGGTAACCTGGCACCCGGCGATTGCGAAGAAATCACCGGCAAGGTGATGAAAGAACAGCTGGCCGCGTTCTTCAAGGGTGATTACAGCAAGGTTTCCGAAAAGAAATCGGTCGCGCGCGGTGGTACCGGCCGCCCCAAGGCACCGCGCACAGTGTTTGGCAAACCAGCCGCGCCGCGCCGTCGCCAGCAGGGCAACAACCTGAACGCCGTCACCGATGACACCCGGACTGAGAACGGCTTTGAAAACCGGACACGTCCGGGCAATCGCGCCAGACCGGCCGTCGCACGCGGAGAGGTATCGCGTGGTGGTCCTGCGCGTGAAAATCGTGAAAACCGCGAAGATCGTAACGACCGCGGCGCACGAAACGACAGGGACAATCGTTTTGATGATCGCGACAATACAAACCGCCCGGCCAACAAAGGCCGCGGGCGTTATGCGCCCGGTGGCAAAGCCGGTGGCGAACGCAATAGCGACGGTGGGAAATCGTTTGGTGGCGGTCGCGGCAAGCCATCTGGCAATACCGGCGGCAATAATCGCGGCAGCATTGCCGATGGAAAACCCGGCAATCGCCCGGCGGGACGCAGCGGATCGAAACCGGCGGGCAATCGCCCGCGTAGCAAGAAGGGCTAAGGCAGAATGCGGATTGTTGGCGGAAGTCTTCGCGGGCGGCTTTTGACCGCACCAACCGGGCGCGATACGCGCCCGACACTGGATCGCGTTCGCGAGGCCCTGTTTAACATCCTGACACATGCATCGCGCTGGTACGAGGACGACCAGAACCCGCTTTATGACGGGCTGGTTCTTGATGCCTATGCCGGTTCCGGCGCGCTGGGACTTGAAGCCATTTCACGTGGCGCGCAAAAGGCGGTTTTCTTTGACCTTGATCGCGGTGCGCTTGCCGCCGTCGAACAGAATATTGCCGATTTGAAACTGGGCGACAAAACCCGCGTTCAGCGCGCAGATGCAACCAAGCCACCGCGCGCGCCAGAACCCGCCAGTATGGTGTTCCTTGATCCGCCCTATCATAAGGAATTGCTGGGACCGAGCATTACGGGACTGGCAAATGCCGGATGGATCAATGCGGAAACGCTGATCATTGCCGAACGCGATCCGCGCGATCCAGTGCCCGATATTGACGGGCTTGAAATCCTCGACAGCCGCAAATATGGCCGTTGCCAGATCGATATTTGCCGCCTTGGCGCAGCGGCTTGAGCCTTTATTGAATTCCCGGCTGTGTTATGGTGGTCTGCCTTTCGAAAAGTCAGGCCGTGTTGAGTGATGAAGTTACTGACCCCGACAGCACCCGATCCTGAATTTGGTCGCCGCCTGCGCCAATGGCGCCGCGAAAGCGAGATCAAGCAATCGCGTCTTGCCGATATTGTCGGAGTCACACAGGCCACCGTATCACGTTGGGAAAAGGGTTTGCAAACGCCCGCCCCGCTTCAGATCGACCTTTTGCATCAGATGATGACGCGCAACCGCAATTTCCGATTGGATCAGGCGATCAAACGGCTGGTGATCCATTCGCGGCAACGTGTTCATCTGATCGAGGATCGCAGCCATCGTTTGCTGTGCGCATCGGGACCGCGCGAAAAGGAATGGCAACGGGATTCTGGTGATCTTCTTGGCACATCCCTTTGGCGCTTTGCCACGCCGGAAATCGCACAGGCGGAAAAACGCCTGCATCATATGGGCTGGCACGAAGATCAGGCAGATCATCTGACTTTCGAAACATCCGGGCGCGACGGCCCGCCGATGCCGATTGTCGATAAATTCATCCTGTGGGAACGGTTTTTCCTGTCCGATGGTACCGCCGTTCGCCTGACCACCGGTTTTGATACACCGCCCGTCTAACCCCTTCACGCATATTTCATACGTGGATCGCCCAAGCGGGTTTCCGGTAAAAGGAACCCGCTATTTTGGTTCGCCCCAACCAAATCGTTTATTGAATTGACGGATTGCGCCCTCATGCCACCGATTTTTGCCATTTGTGTTCTTTACGGTCTTGGACTGACGGCCTCGATGCAGGTTGGGCTGGTCGGGCCGATTGCCCCCGATCTTCGTGCCGGTTTTGATCTTAGCCAGGCACAGTTTGGACTTGTCGCGTCGCTGATCACGGCGGCGGGTGCGCTGTTTGCCATTCCCGCAGGGGTTTGGGCCGCACAGGTCGGATTGCGTCGCTCGCTGGTTCTGGGCGGCCTTATGATGATCATTGGTGCTGCACTCTTTGCAACAGCATCCAGCAGCGGGATGCTTTATGTCGGGCGTCTTGTCACCAGTGTCGGATATCTTCTGATTGTGGTGGGTGCCCCAAGCTGGATGGCCAATCTGGGCAATGCCAGAACCGTTGCCATGGCCATGAGCATCTGGGGCACGTTCATCCCGGTCGGCATTGCCATGGGGAACTGGACCAGTGCCGCGATTGTTGCGTGGCTTGACTGGCGCATGGCGGTTGTTGCCTGCACCATCCCGGTCGCGATCCTTTTACCAGCCCTGATGCTGCTGACCAAACCGCGCGAGCAAAGTTTCAACCGGTCCCTGACATCGGGTATTTCCGGCGTCCTTAAATCCCGCCCGGCGATGCAAATCGCACTTACCTTTGCGGCCTTTGCCGGGGCAACATCCGCATCTCTTGCCTTCATGCCCGCCATGATGGCAGACAATCTTGCGATCAGCATTCCCCTTGCCGCGGCGATCATTGGCATCACGGCAATTGCCGGAAACATCATCGGTAGCGTCGGCGCAGGAATGGCACTGGGCCGCGAGATGCCCGGCCGCATCATGCTTGCGATCGGATTACCGGTCATGGCGGCGGCGATCTTCATCCTGTTTGTCAGCCAGATCATCACCATCAGTGTATTGGCGCTGGTCCTGTTCAATATCGGGCAGGGCGTCGTTGCCGGTACATGCTTTGCGCTTTTACCCCGTATTGCAGATCGCAATCTTTCGATGCCCGCCCTTCAGGGGATGCTGGCCCAGTTTGCCGAGATTTTCGTTGTGATTGTTCCACCCGTTGCAGGCGCCATGATCGACTGGGCAAACTGGAGGGGGGCGGCATTTCTTCTGGCCGGTTTCTACCTTGCCGGATTTGTCATTTCGCTTCGGTACCGTCAGGTCCGTATCGTAACAGCGGGTTAGTCCGCCTATACAATCCGCTGTCTTGACCTATCCCGTAAAGCAGGCGACCCTCCTTGCCGGATCAGATGCAAGGGGCAAATAACGCTCTGCACAAGGGAAACGGAATGACCTGGATTAAAGCCACCTTTGTCGGCCTGATATTGCTTGGCATTCTGGTGATTTCCGCGTTCTTCATCTGGCTGGCCCCTGTGGGGGCGGGTTATACGGCCAAAATCATGTGTTCAGCCATTTTTGTAAATGGCCTGTCCTCGGACCGCGCCCGTGACGAGGATGTACTTGCCGATAACAATCCATTGCTGTCGCTGATTACCGCGAATGTTGATTTGCGCCATCAAACGGTCAGCGCGCATGCATTCGGTTTTCGTACACGTATCGCGGTTTTTCGCCCAAATCTTGGCTGCACACTTTCCGATGATCCGGCGCGGATTGAACAGTTGCGCGCGACAAGCCCGCTAATTCGTCCGATCCCGGCACAACCGCTGCGAACGGCATCCGTGCCAGGCAATATTGACAGGCGGGCCTTTAACAATATTCTTGCCGATGCGATGGATGAACCGGGCACGGATATCTCGCGACGCAGCCGGGCAATTGTGGTGTTGCATCGTGGCAAGGTCATTGCCGAACGTTATGCACCGGGGATCAATGCCACCACCCCCTTGCCGGGTTGGTCGATGACCAAAAGCGTGTTCAATGCCCTGCTGGGCCGGATGCAGCAGGAACACATGATCCCCGGAGTTGACAGCCCGGTTCTGATCAACGAATGGCAATCCCGGATAAACGATCCCCGTGCTGTCATCACCTATGACCAGCTTCTGCATATGAGCAGCGGACTGGAATTTGATGAAAGCTACTGGAATCCGCTATCGGACGTGGTTCAAATGCTGTTTGTCGAACCCGCCACTGCCGGATTTGCCGTGGCCCGCCCGCTTGAACACAAACCAGGTGAATATTTCTCCTATAATTCCGGGGCGACAAACGTTCTGTCGGCGGCAATGCGCAATATCAGCGGCTCAATCCTTAGCTATCAGCATATCCCGTTTGACATGCTGTTCCGGCCGCTTGGCATCCGCAATGCGGTAATCGAAACCGATCAGGACGGCTATTTCATCGGTTCCAGCTTCATGCATGCCTCGGCTCGTGACTGGGCAAAAATTGGTCAGTTATTCCTGCAGGATGGCGTCTGGAACGATGAACAACTTCTACCGCCAGACTGGGTGAAATATTCGGTCACGCCCGCACCAGCCGCCCCAAACGGTATCTATGGTGCCCACTGGTGGCTTCAATTGCCCGGTTCACGTGATAAAGACGGTGACACACAAATCAATGGCCCAACGATCCCGGATGATGCGTTTTTTGCACTTGGTCATGATGGCCAGATCATCAGCATCATCCCGTCAAAGGAACTGGTGATTGTAAGACTTGGATTGACCAGAGACGGCAGTGCCTTTGACCAACATCGCTTTGTCGGATCAATTTCGGCACTGTTTCCCGATATTATCGCGCGCAATGGTGATACCACTGTGGAAGTGGAAAATACCGCACAGTCAGCCGAATAAACCCCAGCCGGCCATTCAGACAACCGTACCGGCAACGCCGAAATAGCCCATCACAATACCACCGGTTCCACCCGCAAGAACCAGCGCCCAGACAGGCATCAGCCGCCATTGCAAGATTATGAATGCAATGATCGCAATCACCACGTCCTTCACGTCATGAATTGATCCGGTCCAGATCGGATCGTACAGAACCGATGCGAGCAAGCCCACCACCGCAGCATTGATCCCTGCCAGCCCCGCACGCATTTTGGGCATATGCCGGATACGATCCCAAAACGGCAATAATCCGATCACCAGAAGAAACGCAGGCAGGAAAATGGCGATCAGGGCAATCATCGCCCCCGCGATCCCGCCCGTATCGGTTTGCATCACGGCCCCCAGATAGGCAGCAAAGGTAAAAATCGGCCCCGGTACTGCCTGCGTTGCGCCATAACCGGCAAGGAACGTATCCGTATCGACCCAACCGGGCGCAACAACGGCTTCCTGCAGCAGTGGCAGCACCACATGGCCGCCACCAAAAACCAGCGCCCCGCTGCGATAAAATCCGTCAAATACGGCAAGCCATGATGACGATGTGACCTGCACCAGTAACGGCAACCCGATCAGTAGCGCACCAAAGATTGCCAACGCGAACACCGCCACCTTCGGGGAAATACCGGCAGCCAGCTTCCCGTCCAGCTTGACCAGATCAGCCTGCAGGAACAGTGTCCCGGCAACCAGCCCACCGACAATGACGATGGCCTGCATGCCCGCACCACTAAATGCGATCATCAGTGCGGCTGCAATTATGGCAATAACCGCACGCGGAATATCAGGGCACAGACTTCGCGCCATGCCCCAAAGAGCGTGCGCAACAACACCAACGGCAACCAGTTTGAGCCCCCATATCATGGGACCAGTGGCGGCGAGGTTACTGCCAGCCAAACCAAGCCCAAGCGCGACAAGAACAATTGCCGATGGCATGGTAAAACCGATCCATGCGGCAAATGCACCGGGAAATCCGCCGAGCGACATGCCGATTCCCATCCCGACCTGAGAACTGGCAGGACCCGGCACGAACTGGCAGAGTGCTACCAGATCGCCATAAGTCGCATCCGAAAGCCATTTGCGGCGTACTACGAACTCTTCACGGAAATAACTGATATGTGCAACCGGCCCACCAAAACTGGTCAAGCCAAGTCGAAGAAAAATCAGAAAAATCTGCCAAACCGGCAAATCCTGTCTGGCATCGTGATGAACCGTCATACCTGCCTGCTATCGGATAGATGATATCGCCAAAGAAGCCGGCCGAAGATAGGTGAAGTCCTGCCCCTTCCAAAGCCAAAAGCGGCAGTTTTTCGGCGTTTCATAAAAACATAACAAAACGCCCGCTACCGGATGGTAACGGGCGCCAGACAAAACTGTACAAGCGAAACTAGCGGAAAGCAGGTTCGTCCAACGACCGCAGTTTGCGCGAATGCAGCTGATTGACCTCGTTTCGCAGGGTATCGATGGTATCAAGACCGACCTGAAGGTGTTGACCGATACGCTGCCGATAGAAATTGTTGGCCATTCCCGGCAGTTTCAGTTCGCCATGCACCGGCTTGTCGGAAACACACAGCAACGTGCCGTAAGGAACACGGAAACGGAAACCGTTGGCAGCTATGGTTGCACTTTCCATATCGACCGCGATCGCGCGCGACTGGTTAAGACGCACGAACAGTTCGCTGTAACGCAGTTCCCAGTTCCGGTTGTCTGTGGTTGCCACAGTACCGGTACGCATGCGCGCCTTCATTTCGCGCCCTTTAAGTCCCGTAATTTTGGTCACGGAATTGGCAAGGGCGACCTGTACTTCGGCAATTGGCGGCACCGGAATCCAAAGCGGCAGGTCCGAGTCGAGAACATGATCGTCACGGACATAACCATGCGCCAGAACGTAATCGCCCAGAAGCTGGCTTCGGCGAAGTCCGGCACAATGCCCCAGCATCAACCAGCAATGCGGGCGCATAACCGCGATATGGTCGGTGGCGGTTTTCGCATTCGACGGGCCGACCCCAATATTGACCAGCGTCACCCCCAGACCGTCTTCACGGATCAGGTGATAGGAAGGCATCTGCGGAAGCTGTTTGACGGCTTCTCCGCTTTCCTGCCATGCCTTGGGAGCATTCTTGCGTACATGGACTTTTGGCCCCGGCTCGACAAAAGCAACGTAGGGGCTTTTGGGGTCTTCAAGCTGCAATTTGGCAAACTCGATGAACTCGTCGACATAGCGCTGATAGTTGGTGAACAGCACGAACTTCTGGAAATGTTCGGGCAATGTCGCCGTGTAGTGGCGCAAACGTGCCAGCGAGTAATCCACCCTTTCCCCGGAAAACAGAGAAAGCGGCTTGGGTCCTTCGGTAATTCCGTAATGTACCCCGTTGGCGATATCGTCATCTGTCCGCGCCAGATCAGGCATGTCAAACACCAGCTGAAGCTGGCGAATATCGGTCGGGCCGATATTATCGGTTGCGGTTTCAACCAGGAACGGTAACGGAATGGGACGATCCGAAACACCGACCACGACCGGCACGTCATGGTTTTTAAGCAGCAGTTCAATCTGTTCGCGGTAATATTGTTCGAACAGATCCGGGCGCGTCAGGGTCGTACCGTAAATGCCCGGGTCGCGCGGCGCGCCATACGACAATGTACTTTCGACATGCAACTTCTCGGGCGGCACCTCAATCCCGAGATACGGGTAATAGGCGCGCACAGGCGAGGATTGCTGACCGTTTCCAAACCGGGTGAATGCTTCACGGACTGCCTCGGCACCAGTGGTATAAATATCCTTGATGCGGGCAAGTGCCCTGTCGGCGTCAGTAAATTCAAACAGATCGCGAACCGATCCGTGGACTCCGGAAACCATAATAAGTTGCTCCTTTTTCTTATTGTTGTATTGAGCGGGAGATTTATCACCGCCTGCCCGGACTCTGGCAACCCCCAATTCATGCATGGCTTGGCACACAGGCAGCATATCAGCCATACACGATATGGCGGATCATGACACACGAAGCGCATAAACCCGCGCAGCACAGCATCGTGACTGCTTTATATGTCGGGATTATTTTCAAGAAATCCAAATGACAGTTTTGATGCGCGGGTCATAACCATGACGCGATATTTCCATGCCAACCGACATGAACATAATCGATTCGCCAAGCAGGAAATCCGGCACCAAAATAAAAAAAGGGCCGAAACCAAGAGGTTTCGGCCTATTTCGGAGAAGGGCCTTAGACGTTGAGGGAAAAGACGATCAACTCCGATACAGACTTTATCTGACCATTGGTCAACAAAGTCAATAAAATTTCGAATCAATGCAGTCTTGCGTTTGACGCATCATTCCTGCAGGAACCCGGCACTGGAAGCCAACGATTTCAGCTTCCTGAGACGACGGTAGTACAGCAGGTCAACTGTCCCTCCGTCACCTAAATGACCTTTTTCGATATCCTGGACAATTCCTGCTGCACGCGGATCGGACTGGACAAGACTTTCGATATCGCTCTTGTCTTCATCATCAATCGATCCGCGCACGTAATTTACAATGTCGTCCTTGCCATAAACAGCAAGCACATGGGTCATCAGGCTGCCTCCGCCACGAACCGCGACGCGTGCTCCCGTGTTTCAATCCGCCCGACGGAAGAACGCAGCTTCCGGCGTGCGCGACCTACGCGGGATTTGACCGTGCCAATCTCGACATTCATCCGCTCGGCGGCGTCCTGATAGGAAATTTCGTCAACGGCGGTAAGAAGGATCGCCTGACGTTCCTGCTCGGGAAGCTCACCCAAGATGCGATCCGCATCACGCAGCTGCAACCGGGCCATCTGATTGCTGCCATGACCGTAGACGTCACCAAGATCATCCCAGTCGACATGATGCCCACGGGTCTTCTCGCGACGCTTGGACGAGATGAATGTGTTGAACAGAATCCGGTGCAGCCATGCCTTAAGACTGGTGCCTTCTTCGAACTGATCTTTTTTGCTGATGGCTTTCAACAAAGTGTCCTGCACGAGATCCTGTGCACGATCCATGCTGCCCGTCAGCCGATATGCATGGCGACGCAGCGCGGGTACGTGATCTTCAATTTCGTTCATCACTTGCTCAGACATCACAACCTCCGTTTTTGGATGTCTTCACCGTAACAAAAGAAAATAATATTTAAAGTAAAATCGTATGGTTCACTTAGGCAATACAATGAAGTGACTTAACGTGCACAACAACATCAACAAACACAACAAACATAATCACATCAACACGCCCATAATACGCACTTAACATTTACTCATTATTTTACATTACTTGCGCAAGTTGCGCAAAATGATGCAACTGAGCAAGGCAGTTGTAATATGGAGAAAACGCAGGTAACGTAAGTTACTCCAAAATTCTCGGATGCGTTGCATATCAATGGTTTCAGACGCATATTGGAACGTCTGAACTTAATAAGGACCCCCGCGTGCCAACCTCGAAAAGAACTGAAAAGCTTCAGATTATGCTCGACGACGATGAACTGAAGTTCATCGACGACTGGCGATTTGAGCATCGCATGCCAACCCGGGCAGCAGCTATTCGTGAGCTGATTCGCCGCGGCTTGGTCTCCGAGGACGTGGAAGATCCGGAAACCGAAGGTAAAACCACCACCGATTTCCGTATCGAACCGGAATAATTCAAAGAAAATTCTCGGATATCTTGTAAAAAAGCCCGGCCAATTGCCGGGCTTTGTTATTCATGTGCTCATGTTTTGCCAGATTACGGGGCAGGTTTTCTATCGCCACCCGGCCCTTTTGAGGGCTTCTTGCCTTCAAAAATCCGGGCAATCCCCGCACCAAAACCAAGAACCAGCACCCAGAGACCGTAATAACGCAAGGCGCGTGAAATCCCGATGGCAACCACAAACAGCCAGAAGGGATAAGTTGTTGCTCCCGCAGCTAGGGCTGCAAGCTGCATCGGCACTGGCGTAATACTGATCGCAAAAACAACCCAGAAGCCACCGGCCTCGAACCGTTGCTCCACCTCTTGGAACTCCTGTTGCCCGCCCGCCATTTCAACAAGGGGCCGGATAAATTCATCCGAAAGCCCATAAGCAATCAGGTATAGAAAAACGGCACCCGCAATGCTGCCAAGCAGGGTAACCGTCGCAACGATGATACCGCGCCGACGCGATGCGGCCATGATGGGGGCAATAAGGATTTCGATCGGAACAGGAATGATGGTGGTTTCAAGAAACGACGCAACAGCAATACCCCCAAGTCCCTTGCGGCCGGCGGCCAGCTTTTCCAACCGCACTTGCCAGGCACGCCACCACCGTGCAATCCCGCTTTTCCGGCGATTTTTTTGTTCTTTTTCCATAGACACCCTTGACTGAACAGGGTCAAACGAGCAACGGCCCGCCCATATGGGCGGGCCGCCGACACCCGGAACACCACTTCACCGAGTTAAGGTTGTGATGTCTTATTCGGTGGCGTGATCATCCGAGAGCGCCTGCTCGGCATTATCAAGCGCCTCAAGAGTTTTGGCCTTCACGGTCTCCCAGGTTTCAGCCGAAGCATCCTTGGAATCTTCATATGCCTCGTTCAGGTTTTCCTTGGCACCATCCCATGCTTCTGCGAGCTCATCGACTGCATCTTCGCTGTCATCGCTTACACGTGCGGATACCTCGTCATATTTTTCGCCAAGCTGATTGGACTTTTCCTCAACCCAGGCGAGGAATTCATTTTTTTCCTCATAGGTGAAATCCTTGGCATTTTCATATTCGGCCTTGGCTTTATCACCCATTTTTTCAGCATCCGATTTCATTGCGTCGTCGGTTGCCATAGAGCCTGCCTGATCCGAGCTTTTCTGTGCATCTGCATAAGCCGGTGCAGCCACCGCAACAGACATCATAATAGTACCAGCCATCAGAACAGTCTTGCTAAGCATCACAACCTCCTAGTTATTGAACAGCAGCGCTTTTTCTTTGGCACTGCTTATCGTTTCAAACGGGTGGTGCAAAAGAATGTTCCAATTGTGTTGATTTTAATTTTTGGAACTTTTGTTTCCTGGTCACGTTTTTTAAACAAGCGTTCGGGATATGACCGGCAGCCATATGCTGGTTCAGGATCAAAGCGAATGAACGTGAAAAGAAATACAGGAGTTACAAAATGGCACACAGCAGTATGCAGAGCATTGCGAAAGAATTTCCGGTCAAAACCGGTGTCGACCGCAAAGACCGTCGCGAACTGGCCAAGATGCTAACCAAGATCATTGGCTCGTCGCACGTACTGTATGCCAAAATTCGTGGCGTCCACTGGAACGTGGTCGGTCCAGCCTTCTATTCGCTCCACAAGATGACCGAAGAGCAGTATGAAGACCTGAACGAAGCTATTGACGATATGGCGGAACGCATCCGCGCAATCGGCTTTCAGGCACCGACCGGGCTTTCGGAAATGATTGAAAATTCGGTGGTCAAGGATCAGACCAAGCTTCTTCCGGCCAACGATATGGTAAAGGAACTGGTCGAAGATCACGATCATGTTTCGCGCCTGCTGCGCGAAGGCGTGGCCGAGGCCGAAGCCGCCGATGACGTCAAAACAGCCGATCTTCTGACAGAACGCCTTGGCGTTCATGAAGAAGCGGCATGGATGCTTCGCGCAACCATTTCCTGATTGATCACAACCAAAACCGGTGCCAGATTGGCGCCGGTTTTGTGTCTCAATCTTGCCGTTCTGTTTACGCACCCTGCAAGGCAAGACTTCCCGATCCCCATGGCGGAGGCCCTCAGGTGAAATCGACCGAACTTACCGGCAAGGTTTGCATCCTTCTGACACGTCACAAGATGCCAGACGAATGGCGTGACAACGGCGCACAGCCGTTGCGCAGCATTTTCGAGGAAGCCGGCTATACAGCAGAACTCGAACTCTGTGATGATCCTGTCGCCATGAATACCTTTATCACGTCATCCTGCGCACCCGGCGACGTTGTCGCGATTGGTGGCGGTGATGGCACGATCAACGCCGTTCTCGATACCGTTATCAAGGCTGGCGTGGTTATGGTTCCGTTGCCGCTTGGAACCGCAAACGATTTTGCCCGAAGCCTTTATGTTCCCGATGATATCCTTCAGGCTGCGCGCGCTGCCATCAATGGCCAGATTGCCATGCTTGATATCGGGCGGGTCAACGGACAAAGCTTTGTCAATGCCGCCAGCATCGGGGTCCCTGCCGACGCCCGGAAACGTATTGATCCGAACCTGAAACGCTGGACAGGCGCGATCAGCTATGCCGTGGCCAACTGGCAAAGCTGGCACGAAATGAAGCCGCTGGAACTTAGTGTTACCTGTGGATCAAACCCGCCACAAAACCTTAAACTGCGTCAATTGACCGTAACCAACGGACAGTATTTTGGTGGCGGTTTGCGTCCGCGCGAGAACAAGCGCCTTGATGATGGCAAATTGCATATGTTCGCCATTCAGGCCAATGTCGATACTCTGTCAGGTATGGATATCGCTGCCGAACTGCTGTTTGGATCAATCGATGACAGCAATTATGCCATCAGTCAGGAATGCGATGAGATTCTCATTGAAGGTGCCGATGGCGAACCCGTGCTGGCCGATGGTGAAATCATAAGCAAACTGCCTGCGCGCTTCACACTGGAAGCAAAAACACTGCCTGTCTTTGCACCAAATGCTTTTCACGGCGAAACAGACCGGTCTGCATCATTCCAGGATCAGGAAATCGTCAACGACATTGCATTGGATGCACTTGGCCTTTCGCTGCGGCTGTCGGCCATATATCCCATGGCCACCGATAGTGGCCTGAAGGCCATATGCCACGATACCGCCAATCGCCTGCGCGACATCAATCGCCGCCTGGAATTGGCACTTCGGCCCTATAACCTGCCGACATCGTCACCAGATCCGGATTTGCACAGTCTGGAACAGTTACGTGACCGGGCAATGTCATGGATGCTTGCCGATGCGGATCAACGTCTTGCACGTGGCCTGAAAAATCAGGCATCCCTTATCGAAAATGCACTGGGAAGCTGTGCGATTGACAAAATCCCTGTCGATATATCCACGCCACTCATGGATATGAAAAGTCTGATCCGTGACTTGCAGGCGGGCCTGAACGATTTTCAGCCCTAGTCCTCAAGCCCGGCAAGACTGCGGGCAAATGATTTTGCATCGAACGGACGCAGGTCTTCGGCACTTTCGCCGACCCCGATTGCGTGAACCGGTTTGCCAAATTTTTCGGCCAATGCCACAACAACCCCGCCCTTGGCGGTACCGTCAAGCTTGGTCACGATCAGGCCGGTGACACTGGTGGCCTCTGAAAATACCTCGACCTGGGAATGGGCATTCTGGCCGGTGGTCGCATCAAGTACCAGAAGTGTGTCATGCGGGGCTGCTTGATCGCGTTTTTGAATGACGCGAACGATCTTTTTCAGCTCGTCCATCAGGTGCGCTTTATTCTGCAAACGCCCCGCCGTATCAATCAGCAAAAGGTCATAACCTTCGCGTTGGGCCTGATCGATGGCATCAAAGGCAAGCCCGGCGGCATCCGCAGCGGTATCGCGGGCAATCACCGGGCATCCCGTCCTCTCACCCCAGACCTTAAGCTGTTCGACCGCAGCAGCACGGAATGTATCGCCAGCCGCCATCATGACCTTAAGCCCCTGATCGCGATAGGTTTTGGCAAGTTTACCGATTGTGGTGGTTTTGCCCGATCCGTTAACACCAACGACAAGAATCACATGGGGCTTTTTGGTCGTATCAATCACCAGCGGCTTTGCCACGGGTTCAAGGATTTTGGCGACTTCGGTGGCGATGAATTCCTGAATCTCGGCGGGATCGACTTCCTTGTCGAAACGGGTGCGCGACAGTTCCGCACCCAGTTTTGCCGCAGTGGTCACGCCCAGATCGGACGTAATCAGCAGATCTTCGAATTCCTCAAGCGCGTCATCGTCAAGACGACGCTTGGTGAAGATATCCGCAATCCCGGTGGTCAGTTTCGAGGAGGAGCGTTTCAACCCGTATTTAAGTCGGGCAAACCAGCTTTTTTTCCCCTCTTCACTCATCCCGCAAGCTCCGCTTTCAGTTTTCCGTCTTCAAGGCCGATGACCTTGGCCTTTGCAATTGTGCCCGGTTCTATCACGCGATCCAGCAGAACGGGTGCAAAATGTTCGGTGTGGCCGGTATTTTCCTTTTCCACCAGGACACTCTCGATCATGCCGATCCGTGATTTCAGGAAATTGTTCAACTGAATTTCCCCGGCATCGCGAAGCGCGCCTGCGCGTTCTTTGCGAATATCCTTTGGCACCTGTGGCATACGGGCCGCCGGTGTCCCCGGACGCGACGAATAGGGGAAAACATGCAGGTAAATCAACCCGCATTCATCAACCAGACGCAGGGTATTTTCCGCCATTTCATCGGTTTCGGTAGGGAAACCTGCAATGATGTCGGCGCCGAAGGTTACATCGGCCCGAAGTCCGCGCACCTTGTCGCAGAAATCGATAACATCCTGCCGCAGATGGCGACGCTTCATGCGTTTCAGCACCATGTCATCACCGGCCTGAAGACTGATATGCATGTGCGGCATCAGACGTGGTTCGGTTTCGATCAGGCGGAAGATATCCTCGTCGACCTCGACCGGATCAATGGATGAAATCCGCAGGCGCGGCAGTTCAGGCACCTGTGCCAGAAGACGGCGCGCCATCTGCCCCAATGTCGGTTTGCCCGGAAGATCATGACCATAGGATGTAATGTCCACCCCGGTCAGAACAACTTCGCCGTAACCGTTGGCAACCAGTTCGCGCACCTGCGTTACAATCTCGCCCATCGGTACGCTGCGCGAATTGCCGCGACCAAACGGGATGATGCAGAACGTGCAACGATGATCACAGCCGTTCTGAACCTGCACAAAGGCGCGTGCGCGGCCTTCGAAGCCTGAAACCAGATGGCTTGCGGTTTCCTCGACCGACATGATGTCGTTGACCACGACACGTTCATGCTCGGGCATCAGGAAGGTTTCGGCCTTCATCTTGGCATCGTTACCAAAGATGCGGTCGATCTCGGTCATTTTGGCGAATTTGTCGGGATTGACCTGAACAGCACAGCCGGTGACAAAAATCTTGGCATCGGGATTTTCCCGGCGCAGGCGGCGGATGCTTTGCCGCGCCTGACGTTCTGCCTCGGTCGTAACCGCGCATGTATTGATGATGATCGCATCGTCAAGACCGGCGTTTTTGGCATGGTCGCGCATCACCTCGGATTCATAGGTGTTAAGGCGACAACCAAATGTAATAACGCGCGGCTCTGTCATGCTCGCCCTTTTACGATCAATTCCAGTCTGGAAAACACTTCCGTCGGCGCGGCACACTTATTGACCTGCTGCCAGTACGGAAAGTCCGGCAAGTTCAACCTCCTTGCCGGGCGCTGGTTTCATACGCTTTTAGCGGTTTTAATGCAAGTCTGGCCGGTTCATGGCACGCATGCACCGAACGGGACGGGCAGGCTATTCGGCAGCGAAGTTACGATTGCGACCGTTCTTTTTCGCCCGATAGAGCGCATTATCGGCACGATCAACGACCTTGGCAGCTCCTTCGCCCTTCACATATTCGGCCACACCGACCGAAACCGTCATGTGACCGAACGACGTTCCGCTGGATTTAGCACGCACCTCGCGCGCGGCGATGCGCTTGCTCATATCATCGGCCAGCATCATCGCATCCTTAAGCGGTGTCTGGGGCAACAGGATTGCAAACTCGTCTCCGCCGTAACGCGCCACCAGATCGCGGCCCTTGGTGTTTGCCTTGATCATGGATGCGATCAGAACAAGAATTTCATCACCGATCCGGTGACCATATTTGTCATTCACCACCTTGAACTGATCAAGATCGACCATCATCACGCAAAATGGTTCGTCAATGCTGCCGGTATCAAATTCAACACAGCAACTGGCCAGTGTTTCCTCGAAATGCATGCGATTGGAAACCCGAGTAAGGCCATCGGTGTAGGACCGTTCACGGGTTTCATGCAATTCACGCTGCAGATTGGCGATCTTGTTCAGATAATCGCCAAGCTGTTCATGCAGGCTTTCGACCGTCGTTTGCATCCGGCCGGTATGCAGCGCAACATTGCGAATGACCTCCGCGACCTTTTCACCAGCCAGCAGAGATTCTTCGGCTTTGCCCAGCACATCGCCATAAACGCGCAGTTCGTCGCGCGTACTTGTCAGACTGGCATCGCTGTTTTCGACAACATCGGAAAAATCTTCCATGCCGCGCTGAAGAAAATCGGCTGCCTGACGGTCAAAGATATACCGGTAATAAAGTTGCAGTAGCGTTTCTTCGCCGATTGCCTCCCCACTTGCCTTTACCGCGTCGATAACCCGCAGAATTTCGGGGTTTTCTTCTGCGTAATAGACAAACCAGACATGATAAAGTTCGGGGGTCGGCCTCAGGCCATGATCGCGCAGGGCATCAAGCGTTGCCTTGGCATAGTCCCAGTGCTTGGAAACATGATGATCCGTCGTTGTCACAACGGGTGCTCCGCCTTTTTATTTAACCATTATATTTCAGAGCCCTAGGCCTGCAGAGGCGTTTGCTCGTGAAGAACATAGCCTAATCTGCGGGGCTGGACCACTCATCCGTAATGGTAACCTGTCGGCAGTCTACACCTTGAGCGGCTGAAATCAGCCGCCCCTGATCATTGTGCCAGCACCGCGTTCGGTAAACAGTTCCAGCAATACCGCATGCGGGGCACGACCATCGACAATTACCGCGGCCTCGACCCCGTTGCGGACCGCATCCATGCAGGTTTCCGTTTTGGGAATCATACCGCCCTGGATCGTACCATCGGCGATCATTGCATTGATGCTGTCGATATCCGCATCCCGGACCAGTTGTTTTTCACCATCAAGGATCCCCTTGACGTCGGTCAGCATATAAAGACGGCGGGCACCAACGGCCTTTGCAATCGCACCGGCAGCCGTATCAGCATTGATATTGTATGTCTGACCGTCTTCACCAACCCCTATCGGTGCAATTACCGGAATAATGTCGGTGTTGATAAAACAATCCAGCACATGCGGATTGACTTCGACCGGTTCGCCGACAAAGCCAAGATCAAGAACCTTCTCGATATTGCTTTCCGGGTCACGTTTGGTCCGTTGCAATTTGCACGCCTTGATCAGATGGGCATCCTTGCCACACAGACCAACACTGACACCCCCGGCACGGTTGATGTTCGAAACGATTTCCTTGTTGATCTTGCCGGCCAGAACCATTTCGACAACATCAATTGTCTGCTGGTCCGTCACGCGAAGGCCATCAACAAATTCCGACTGGATGTTAAGTTCTTTAAGCATCTGGCCAATCTGCGGACCACCGCCGTGGACCACAATCGGGTTCATGCCGACCTGCTTCAAAAGCACCATATCCTGGGCAAACAGGCGGGCCAGTTCCGGGTCACCCATTGCGTGCCCGCCATACTTCACCACAATCGTCTGGCCATTATAGCGTCGCATATAGGGAAGGGCCTCGGACAGAACCTTGGCACGTGCCAGCGTACGGTACGCGCTGGATTCCGAGTTTTCTTCGTCAGAACGGACTTCTTCGTTCATGTCTTTTCCCCAATGTTATACGAGCGCTATCGGGTGATTATAGCAGCGTTGCGATTTCTGCGCGAAGCGCTTCAAGGCCGGTGCCTTTTTCGCTTGATGTCGCGAAAAGCTGCGACAGGGCCGCGGGATGTTTTTTTACCGCTTCGACCACTTCGCGAATGCGCTTTTCCATCTGGCCTTTTTTAAGCTTGTCAGCCTTGGTCAGCACAATCTGATAAGACACGGCAGCTTCATCAAGCATCTTCATCATTTCAAGATCGGCTTTCATGAAGCCGTGCCGGGAATCGATCAAAACAAATACACGCCGCAATGTTACCCGACCGCGCAGATATTGTTTGATCACATTCTGCCATGTATCAACGATGTCCTTGGGCGCCTTTGCAAATCCATAGCCCGGCAAATCGACGATATTAAGCGCACCATCCAGATCGAAATAGTTCAACTGCTGGGTACGGCCCGGCGTGTTTGACGTCCGGGCCATATCCTTACGCCCGGTTATGGCATTAAAAAGGCTGGATTTTCCGACATTGGACCGGCCTGCAAGACAGATTTCGATCTTGTCTTCGGGCGGCAGCTGCTCGAGCTGCGCCACCCCCAACATGAAAGTAACCGGGCGGGAAAACAGTTTCCGCCCGGCTTCGATCTGAGCCGATTCAAATGTCGGAATTGCGGTTGCCGATGGCAATTTTTCTTCGGTCATTGTCGTTCCTTGAGCCCCGCGGGAACGGTTGCCCGCCCCGCGGAGAGGATGGGGATTAAATCCCCATTTTGTACATGATGTAACGCTGTTGTGCGATCGACAGCAGGTTGTTCCATGCCCAGTAGATCACAAGCCCCGCCGGGAAGCTTGCCAGCATGAAGGTAAAGATCAGCGGCAGGAACATCATGATCTTGGCCTGCGTCGGATCAGCCGGTGCCGGGTTCAGTTTCTGCTGCAGGAACATGGTGATCCCCATGATCAGCGGCCATACACCGATCATCAGCATCTGCGGCGGATCCCACGGGATCAGGCCAAACAGATTGAACAGCGAGGTCGGATCCGGAGCCGAAAGGTCCTGAATCCAGCCAAAGAACGGTGCGTGACGCATTTCGATGTTCACGAACAGCACCTTGTAAAGTGCGAAGAACACCGGAATCTGTACCACGATCGGCAGGCAACCCGAAGCAGGGTTGATCTTCTCGCGCTTGTAAAGCGCCATCATTTCCTGCTGCTGACGCTGACGGTCATCCTTAAACTGCTCGCGCATCTTGGTGATTTGCGGCTGCAGTTTCTTCATCGCACTCATGGATTTGTACGACTTGTTGGCAAGTGGGTACATCACTGCCTTCACAAGAACCGTGAAGATCAGGATGGAAACACCGAAGTTGCCAACCAGATGGTTCAGCCACTGCAGGAACAGGAAGAACGGTTTGGTCAGGAAGTAGAACCAGCCGAAATCAATCGCGAGGTCGAAATTCTTGATGCCATAGTCATTGGCATACTGATCAAGAAGCGACACTTCCTTGGCACCGGCAAACAAACGGGTTTCCGAAGCGGCTTCGGCACCGGCCGCAACCGTGCGGGCCGCACCAAGATAGTCGGTTTGATATTTGTCGGCATTTTCAGCAACGTGATGGCTGAAACGGGTGGTCAGTGCCTCGTCCGAGGACGGCGCAAGCGCAACCAGCCAGTATTTGTCGGTAATGCCAAGCCAGCCGCCGGTGGTTTTCTTTTCCACGGCACCGTCTTCGGCAAGATCGTCATAATCGATTTCGGTCAGGGTACCGTCAATGACACCAAGCGGACCTTCATGCAGGATGTAGAACCCTGCCGTGGTCGGCTTGCCCTTGCGCGAAATCAGACCGTAGGGATACAGGGTGACATCCGAACCGCTGTCATTTTTGACCGACTGCTTGATCGAGAACATATAATTCTCGTCGATCGAAATCTCGCGATTGAAGGTCAGGCCGCTGCCATTATCCCAGCTCAACGTGACGGGTTTTGCTGGCGTCAGTTCGTTGGAGCTTGCGGTCCACTGGGTATCGCTGTTCGGAACGCTGACAGATTTGTCGGCGGCAACCCAGCCGAATTCGGCGAAGTATGCATTGTCGCTACCGGTCGGGTTCAGAACGTGG
This sequence comes from Thalassospira lucentensis, assembly GCF_032921865.1. Lineage (NCBI taxonomy): Bacteria > Pseudomonadati > Pseudomonadota > Alphaproteobacteria > Rhodospirillales > Thalassospiraceae > Thalassospira > Thalassospira lucentensis. The sequence goes on along the minus strand of NZ_CP136684.1, from coordinate 2,371,042 downwards.
ATCAGCGGGCTGTCCGGTTCTTCGGTTTCGCGGTAATCCTGCAACTGGATATCGTCAATCACACCACCGACCAGACGGATCGAACCCTCGACACGCGGGGTTTCGATCTTGATACGCGGAGCTTTTGCCAGCGCGGCATCGCGGTTGACGACCGGAGCCGCCGGCGCAGCACCACCCGGCACGCTGGGCACATTCGAGGCAGTCTGCGGTGCAGTATTGCCATTGACGTCAAGTTGTTCGCGAACTTGCGCTTCTCGATCCTGCGGAGCAGGTTCGGGAGCGAAAAAGAATTGGAACCCGACAAGGATTGCGACCGAAGCTGCAATCGCAATCCACAGGTTACGTTGTTCGTTCATCGCCTCTTTCCGCTTTCGTCCGGCGGCGAAGAACGCCTGACCGGTATTCTATTTACATGACTAAAGCGCCGTTAACCGGAGTTCATCCTCCGACGGCGCTTTGTTTTGTTCACAGCCACATCCGGGCACGGGATCATAACCATGACCACCCCATGGATGGCAACGCATTATCCGTTTAAAACCCATCCAGCCGCCTTTTATTGCCCCATGGCGGGCAAGGGCCTCCATCATATAGGCCGAACAGGTCGGCTGATATCTGCAGGACCACCCGATATAGGGCGATAAAAAGAGCTGGTAGCCGCGAACCGCGATTTGAAGAAGACGCGCCAAGGGGCCCACATTCGATCCGGGAAGGTTACTCATTTGGCAGAGTCTCCTGCCTTCGTCGCACCACCGGAATTTGATCCGCGTCCCTTGCGGGGGCGCTGACCATCCGGGGCGGAAGGTTTGGCATCAGGGATACGCCGCAGGGCAAACCGCATATCATCGACCAGTTTTTCAAAATCCCGGTCGATGGTCTGCTGACGACCGATCACGACATAATCCCAACCGGGCAATGCCATTTCGCTCATCAATTGGTCCGCCACAGCACGCAAACGCCGCCGAACGCGATTGCGAACGACGGCCTTGCCCACCTTTTTGGTGACAGTAAATCCGACTCGTGCGAGTCGATCTTCACCGGCGTATTCTGTGTCCGGTTTGATCCCGGGACGCGGAGCGCCCTGAAGGATCAATCCCTGTGTAACCCATTTCCGGCGGGTGCCTGCGACGCGAAGAAATTCTGCGCGCTTTTTCAAGCGTTCCACCGAAACGGTCACAACATTAGGCCGACAGACGCTTGCGGCCCTTGGCGCGGCGTGCGGTCAGCACACGGCGGCCACCGACGGTCGCGCTGCGGGAACGGAAGCCGTGGCGGCGTTTCCGTACGAGTTTGCTTGGCTGGTAGGTGCGCTTCACTGCACTTACTCCGTTCTAATAAAGGTAATCCGATAAAATTCGAGGTCCGCTGTATAGGACTTCACACCATGGCTGTCAATCGCGACAGGGTGAATTCCCCCAGAAAACCGGCAATGCCGCCGAGATTGCGTCCCGACGGCATCCAAATCGTCTTTTCGTCACCACTCGATACGTTCGACATTGGAAAATGTCAACTCGGTTCCATCAGAAAACACAATGGTTCCCGACGAATCGGTGGATAGTTCCATATAGTTGTGTTTCGATTTCGTAATGCTTCCTTCATCGAGAACAAGGGTCCAGTCACTCGAATCGATATTACCGCCATCCGCACCATGCAATTCGATGGTATCGGTAGTCCATCCGTTGGCCCCGCCATCCACATGATCAGAACCATCACCCATGTTGAAAATAAACAGATCCGACCCGCCACCGCCGTAAAGACGGTCATCCCCGGTGCCGCCGATCAGGGTATCGTCATCATCCCCGCCCAGCAGCATATCGTTTCCGGCCCCGCCAAACAGGGTATCGTTCCCGGCACCACCAGTCAGGGTGTCATTTCCATCGTCACCGTAAAGACGGTCTCTGTCGCCCCCGCCATCAATCGTGTCGTTACCCGACCCGCCATACAGCGTATCGCGCCCCCAGCCGGTGGTTAGCGTATCGTTGCCCGATCCACCGTCAAAATAGTTCGACCCGCCGTCCGCGTTCAGGATGTCGTTACCGTCGCCGCCAAGGAAGGTGTCATCACCGTATCCACCATGAATGGAGTCGTTACCGCCTTCGCCCCAGACAGTGTTGTCCCCGCCGCCAACATCAATGCGATCATTCCCGTCACCGGATGCGACCGTATCTTTACCGCTACCGGTCGTGATGCTGTCATCACCACTGCCGCTCAGGATGGTGTTCCGGCCTTCGCCACCCGTGATCGTGTTGTTGCCGTCCCCGGCATCAACATAGTCGTCTTTGCTGCCAACACTGATCGTGTCATTGCCGGTGCCCGTCCAGATGCGGTTATCGCCTTCCCCGGCATTGACGATGTTGTTGCCATCACCGCCGACAATGGTGTCATTGCCGCTGCCGGTATATATGGTGTCGTTACCCGCACCGGTCTGAACGGTATTCGCGCCTTCACCGGCATAGATGATATTGTCACCGCCGCTGGCATGGATCTTGTCATCGCCGCTGCCGCCAGTGACATAGTCATTCCCCTCACCGGCATAGATCGTATTTGTGCCTTCGCCACCATGAACGGTGTCGTTGCCTGCACCGGCATTGATATAATCGTTCCCGCCATCGCCGGTAATGCTGTCATCACCGTCACCGGCATAAATCACGTCATTACCGTTCCCGGCCCAGATCGTATCGTTGCCAGCGTTGGTCCAGATGGTGTCATTCCCGCCCCCCGCACCGATGGTGTCATTGCCGGAACCGGTCTGGAATGTTTCGTTTGCTTCCGTGCCCCAACGGGTTTCATTCGGATCGGCGACTTCTTCCTCGATCGTAACCAGAAGGATCGCGGTCGTTGTGGCCGTATCGCGACCATCACGCGACTGGGCCGATACCGTCAGTTCGAACGTGCCGAAATAGTTACTTGCCGGTGTCAGGGTCAGGCCACTCAACTGTGCCGCACTCAGCGTCCAGGTACCATTCCCGTTATCAGTCCCGGCAGACAGAGTCGCCCCACGCGGCACACCACTGATGATAATCGTCAGGGTCTCGCTGCTGTCGGTCAATGCCGCGTCGATATCAAGCGCAACAGCATTGCCTTCGTCCCCAGCGGCATCAGACAGATCAAGTGTCGGCGCATCGGCGACACCGGCAACATTAACCGTAATACTGCCTGTTGTGGTCGCAATGTCGCTGCCATCCGCAGATTGCGCGGTGACCGCCAGATCAAACGATCCGCTGAAGTCGTCCGCTGGCGTGATCGTCAGACCGTTCAGGTCAGCCGCCGACAGTGTCCAACTGCCGTCACCGTTATCTGTACCCGCAGACAGGGTCGCACCTTCAGGCACGCCGCTGATCGTGACACTCAGAACTTCGCTGCTGTCCGTCAGGCCTGCGTCAATGTCGAGCGTAATCGCCGAATCTTCGTTGCCAGATGCATCCGTAACATCCAACGTCGGCGCATCGGCGACACCTGCGACATCAACAGTAATACTGCCCGTTGTGGTCGCGATATCTTCGCCATCGGCAGATTGCGCGGTGACCGCCAGATCAAACGATCCGCTGAAGTCACCCGCTGGTGTAATCGTCAGACCGTTCAGGTCAGCCGCCGACAGTGTCCAACTGCCGTCACCGTTATCTGTACCCGCAGACAAGGTCGCACCTTCCGGAACACCCGAGATGGTCACCGTCAGGACTTCGCTGGAATCCGTCAGGCCTGCATCAATATCAAGCGAAATGGCAGAATCTTCCGAACCACGGGTGTCAGAGACATCCAACGTCGGAGCATCGGCAACACCTGCAACATCAACCGTGATCGTATCCGTCGCGGTGGCGATATCGTTGCCATCCGCAGACTGCGCGGTGACCGTCAGGTCAAGCGATCCGCTGAAGTCATCCGCTGGTGTGATCGTCAGACCGTTCAGGTCAGCCGCCGACAGTGTCCAGCTGCCGTCACCGTTATCGGTACCGGCGGACAAGGTTGCACCTTCCGGAACACCGGAGATGGTCACCGTCAGCACTTCGCTGGAATCCGTCAGGCCTGCATCAATGTCGAGTGCAATCGCAGAATCTTCGTTGCCAGATGCATCCGTAACATCCAACGTCGGGGCATCGGCGACACCTGCGACATCAACAGTAATATTGCCTGTTGTGGTAGCAATGTCGCTGCCATCGGCAGATTGCGCGGTGACCGCCAGATCAAACGATCCGCTAAAATCATTCGCTGGCGTGATCGTCAGGCCGTTCAGGTCGATTGCTGACAGTGTCCAACTGCCATCACCATTATCGGTGCCGGCAGACAGGTTCGCACCTTCTGGCACGCCGCTGATCGTGACACTCAGAACTTCGGAGCTGTCCGTCAGGCCTGCGTCAATATCGAGTGCAATCGCAGAATCTTCCGAGCCACGGGTGTCAGAGACATCCAACGTCGGAGCATCGGCAACACCCGAGACATCAACAGTAATACTGCCCGTTGTTGTCGCGATATCTTCGCCATCGGCAGACGTTGCCGTCACACCAAGCTCGAAGCTACCGGAGAAATCATCCGCTGGCGTGATCGTCAGGCCTTCAAGATCGCCCGAACCCAGCGTCCATGTGCCATCACCGTTATCTGTTCCAGCAGACAAGGTCGCACCTTCCGGAACGCCGGAGATGGTTACCGTCAGCACTTCGCCGGAATCCGTCAGGCCTGCATCGATGTCGAGTGCAATCGCAGAATCTTCGTTGCCAGATGCATCCGTAACATCCAACGTCGGGGCATCGGCGACACCTGCGACATCAACAGTAATACTGCCCGTTGTGGTCGCGATATCTTCGCCATCGGCAGACGTTGCCGTCACACCAAGCTCGAAGCTGCCGGAGAAATCATCCGACGGGGTAATCGTCAGGCCTGCAAGCTGATCGGGACTTAGAGTCCAGCTGCCATCACCGTTATCGGTACCGGCTGACAGGGTCGCGCCCTCTGGCACGCCGCTGATCGTGACACTCAGAACTTCGGAGCTGTCCGTCAGGCCTGCATCAATATCAAGTGCAATTGCGCTGTCTTCGGAACCACTGGCGTCCGCAACATCAAGTGTCGGGGCATCGGCAACCCCCGCGACCTCTACGGTGATCGTGTTGCTTCCAAAACGTGGGGTGCGCGTTAACCGAATTGGGTCTGATGTCGATGCCGAAGAATCTCCGTCTGTGGACCGGGCAACAACAGAAAGGTCGAAAGAACCGCTAAAGTTTTCAGGCGGGGTGATCGTCAGACCTTCAAGGTCGTCAGCCCCCAGCGTCCAGCTGCCATCGCCATTATTGGTGCCTGCCGAGAGGATGGCTCCCTCCGGAACGCCGCTTACCGTAACTGTCAGAACTTCGCTATCATCGGTGAGCGATGCATCAATATCCAGAGCGATAGCTGAATCTTCATTGCCCGATGCATCAGACACATCAAGCAATGGCCTGTCGGCAACGCCCGCAACCTCAACTGTGATGATGCCGCTTGCGCTGGCAATATCGCTTCCATCCGCAGATTGTGCCGTGACACCAAGATCAAACGAACCACTATAGTTGTGAACCGGACGGATCCTGAGACCATCCAGGTCTCCAGCATCAAGAGTCCAGCTTCCATCACCATTGTTCGTGCCTGCCGACAGGGTTGCACCATCCGGGACACCGGAAATGGTAACGGTCAAGGCTTCGCTCGAATCCGTTACGCCCGCATCGATGTCCAGCGCAATTGTCCTGTCTTCGTATCCGCTTGCATCGGATACTTCCAGTGTCGGCGCATCGGCGACACCCGCAACATCAACCGTAATCGTATCCGTCGCGGTGGCGATATCGCTGCCATCAGCAGACTGCGCGGTGACGGTCAGATCAAATGAACCACTAAAGTCCTCCGCCGGGGTAATCGACAGGCCGTTGAGGTCGGTTGCTGACAGCGTCCAGCTGCCGTCACCATTATTGGTTCCAGCCGACAAGGTTGCACCTTCTGGCACACCACTGATCGTAACCGTCAGAACTTCGGAGCTGTCTGTCAGACCTGCGTCAATATCGAGCGCAATCGCGCTGTCTTCCGAGCCAGAGGCATCTGCGGCATCAAGCGTCGGTTTATCGGCAACACCTGTGACGTCAACCGTGATCGTATCCGTCGCTGTCGCAATGTCGCTGCCATCCGCTGACTGCGCAGTCACCGTCAGATCGAACGATCCGCTAAAATCATCCGCTGGTGTGATCGTCAAACCATTCAGGTCGGCAGCAGATAATGTCCAGCTGCCATCGCCGTTGTTGGTTCCGGCAGACAACGTCGCACCTTCCGGCACGCCGCTGATCGTGACACTCAGAACCTCGGAGCTGTCCGTCAGGCCTGCGTCAATATCGAGCGCAATGGCCGAATCTTCGTTACCAGATGCATCCGAAACTTCCAGCGTCGGCGCATCGGCAACACCGGCAACATCAACCGTAATGCTGCCTGTTGTGGTCGCAACATCATCACCATCAGCCGACTGCGCGGTGACGGTCAGGTCAAACGATCCGCTGAAGTCATCCGCTGGCGTGATCGTCAGGCCTGCAAGCTGATCGGAACCAAGAGTCCATGTGCCGTCACCGTTATCGGTGCCCGCGGACAAAGTTGCCCCTTCCGGGACACCAGAGATGGTTACCGTCAGCACTTCGCTGGAATCCGTCAGGCCTGCATCGATGTCGAGTGCAATCGCAGAATCTTCCGAGCCAGAGGCATCCGAAACTTCCAGCGTCGGAGCATCGGCAACACCTGCAACATCAACCGTGATCGTATCCGTCGCGGTGGCGATATCGTTGCCATCCGCAGACTGCGCGGTGACGGTCAGATCAAACGATCCACTGAAGTCATCCGCTGGTGTGATCGTCAGTCCGTTCAGGTCGGCCGCCGACAAGGTCCAGCTGCCATCGCCGTTATCCGTACCTGCCGACAAGGCGGCACCTTCCGGAACGCCACTGATCGTGACGGTTAGGAGTTCAGATGCATCTGTCAGGCCGGCATCGATATCGAGCGCAATGGCACTGTCTTCGGTGCCGGATACATTTGATACATCCAGTGCTGGCTTGTCCGCGACACCGGCGACAGCAACCGTAATGGTATCGCTGATCGATGCCGTGTCGTTGCCGTCCTGCGATGTTACCGTGACGGTCAGATCAAAGCTGCCGCTGTAATCACCGCTCGGGGTGATGCTCAGACCTTCAAGATCACTCGCGCTCAATGTCCAGCTGCCATCACCGTTATTGGTCCCAGCCGACAGGCTGGCCCCATCGGGAACACCACTGATGGTGATGGTCATCGTTTCGCTGGTATCTGTCAGCCCGGCATCGACATCCAGATCAATCGCGCTGTCTTCGCTGCCCGATGCATCCGACACGGTCAAAGTCGGTGTATCTGCAACTGCGCTGACATCAACAGTGATGACCTGGCTGGTCGATGCACTGTCATCGCCAGCACTTGAAGTTGCCGTAACGGTAAGATCGAATGCACCGCTGTAATCATCGGCCGGTGTAATCGTCAAACCTTCAAGGTCTGCGGCCTCCAGCGTCCAACTGCCATCGCCATTATTGGTACCGGCGGACAGGGTGGCACCTTCGGGCACACCAGAAATGGTGATGCTCAGGATTTCGGTTGCGTCGCCAAGCGATGCATCAATATCAAGGGCAATCGCGCCGCCATCCTCGGCCCCCGTGGCATCAGCGACATCCAGTGCCGGGGCCTCCGCCGCCGGGTTATAGGACGCACCATCGACATAAATTTCGAGATTCTCGATATTGCTGACCTCGACCCCGAGTGCGTCAAGCATCAGGCTGCCGCCATCTCCGCTTTCGACATGGGCTTTGAGGTCCTGCAATGCTTCAAGAACACCATCGCCTGAAAGCTGATCCGAACTCAGATAAAGCTTCAATGTATCGGTGTTTGAACCGCCATCGACAATGCCGGTTCCCTCTGCGCTCAGATCGACGGTGTAATTGATCTCGTCATTTCCGGCCTCGCCATAAAGCCTGTCATCGCCCGACCCTGTCAGCGTGTCGTCCGAATTACCGCCATAAAGCGTATCCGTGCCGTCTCCACCGTCCAGGGTATCCTTGCCCGAGCCCCCCAATATGGTGTCATTGCCCGCATTACCGGTCACGATGTCATCAGAATTTCCGGCATTGATGTAATCACTGCCGTCGCCGCCCGAAATCGTGTCACGACCGTTGCCACCGTAGATCGTGTCGTCTCCGGCACCGCCAGTTACAATGTCATCCGAGCCACCGGCATTGATATAATCCTCACCCTCGCCGCCGCTGATCGTGTCACGTCCGCTGCCGCCATGGACGGTATCATTACCCTGACCGGCATCAATGATGTCATGGCCGCTGCCGCCATAGACGATATCATTACCCTCGCCTGCATCAATAATGTCATCGCCGCTGCCGCCATAGTTGGTATCATTACCTGCACCGGAATTGATAATATCGTTGCCGCTCAGGGCTTCTACATAATCATTACCCTCAGCGGTCGTGATTTCATCAGAACCGGCCGTACCAATCACGCTCTCATTCGGATCGTCAATCACTTCGATCTGCAGCACCTGTGAGATGCTTGCACTGTCCTCACCATCAACCGATGTGGCCGTAACGGTCAGCTCAAAGTTGCCCCAATAGTTTTCCGATGGTGTGATCGTAAGAGCTTCAAGCTGTGCAGGGGTCAACGTCCAGGTGCCATCTCCGTTATCGGTGCCCGCAGACAGGGTTGCCCCATCCGGAACACCGGAGATGGTCACTGTCAGTACTTCTGAGCTGTCCGTCAGGCCTGCGTCAATATCAAGTGCAATCGCACTGTCTTCGTCGCCAGAGGCGTCAGACACTTCCAGCGTCGGCGCATCCGCAACACCAGCGACATCAACAGTGATGCTGCCGGTCGTCGTTGCAACATCTGAACCATCGGCAGAGGACGCCGTCACATCAAGATCAAACGAACCACTGAAGTCATTCGCAGGCGTAATCGTCAGACCGTCAAGCTGATCCGAACCCAGCGTCCAGGTCCCGTCGCCATTATCGGTCCCTGCCGACAGGGTCGCGCCATTCGGAACACCCCTAATGGTGACAGTGAGAGTCTCCGAGCTGTCAGCAAGAGCGGCGTCGATGTCGAGGGCGATACCATTGTCCTCGTTGCCAGACGCGTCACTGACATCAAGCATCGGCGCGTCGGCCACACCGGCCACGTCCACCATAACGGTGTCGGTAACCGATGCGATATCGGTGCCATCCTGCGTACTTGCAGTAATTTCAAGGTCAAAACTACCGCTGAAATCAGACGGCGGTGTAACGCTGATACCTTCCAGTTCATCACTTGTCAGTGTCCATGTACCGTCACCGTTGTCAGTACCTACCGACAGCGTCGCACCTTCTGGGACCCCGCTAATCGTAATTGTCAGCGTTTCAGTGGAATCAGCCAAACCAGCGTCAATATTCAAAGCAATGGCACTGTCTTCGTTGCCGCTGGCATCACTGACGCCGAGCGTCGGAGCATCCGCAACACCGGCAACATCAACCGTAATCGTATCCGTCGCTGTCGCAATGTCGCTGCCATCCGCAGATTGAGCGGTGACTGTCAGATCAAATGAACCACTAAAGTCCTCCGCCGGGGTAATCGACAGGCCGTTGAGGTCGGCCGCCGATAGTGTCCAGCTGCCGTCACCGTTATCGGTACCGGCGGACAAGGTAGCACCTTCTGGCACGCCACTAATCGTAACAGAGAGAACTTCGGAGCTGTCCGTCAGACCAGCATCAATGTCGAGAGCGATGGCACTGTCTTCGGCACCCGAAGCATTCGAAACTTCCAGCGTCGGGGCATCTGCAACGCCTGCAACATCAACCGTGATCGTATCCGTCGAAGTTGCAACGTCTTCGCCATCTGCAGACTGAGCTGTCACGCTGAGATCAAACGAGCCGCTGAAGTCATCAGCAGGCGTAATCGTCAGACCATTCAGGTCCTCAGCAGACAGTGTCCAGCTGCCATCGCCATTATTGGTACCCGCAGAAAGGGTAGCTCCATCCGGAACGCCAGAGATCGTGACCGTCAGGACTTCGGATGCATCTGTCAGACCTGCATCTATATCCAGTGCGATAGCACCGTCTTCGGAGCCAGCGGCGTTCGAAACTTCCAACGTCGGAGTGTCAGCAACACCGGAAACATTGACCGTGACAGAAGTCTCGGTCGCCGCACTATCGCCACCTGCCACGGATGTGGCCCTGACCGTCAGATCAAAGCTGCCCGCGTAATCCTTAGGGGGCGTAATTGCAAGCCCTTCAAGTTGTTCCGGGTTTAACGTCCAGCTGCCATCACCGTTGTTGGTTCCCGCGGACAAAGTGGAACCTTCCGGCACGCCGGAAATCGTCACGCTTAACGTCTCGGTCGCATCCGAAAGCGCGGCATCAATATCAAGATCGATTGCCGTATCTTCGTTGCCCGAGGCATTGTCCACCTCAAGCTCCGGCGCATCGGCAAGCGGGTTAAAAGCTTCACCGTCAACAAAGACCTGAAGCTCTTCTATATTCACAATCTCAACCCCAAGTGCGGTGAGTGTCAGACTGCTCCGCTCTCCGCCATCGATGTGATTTTGCAGTTCCTGCAAAGCACTCAGGACATCCGGATCGGAAAGCTGTTCTCCTGTCAGATGAAGCTTGAGGATGTCGGTATCCCCGCTGCCATCAACAAGGCCAGTCTGTCCGCTTTCGGGCTCGATTGTATATTCAAGAATGTCGTTGCCCGATCCGCCATCAAGCGTATCGCCGCCCGATCCGATCAGCGTATCATCCCACGAACCGCCCGACAGCACATCGGTGCCTTCGCCCCCGTCAAGCGTGTCGTTGCCGCTACCGCCTTCAAGGGTATCATCCCCGGCACCACCAGTGATGATGTCTTCGCCACTGCCACCGTCGAGGTAATCATTCCCCTCGCCACCGGCAATCGTATCGTGCCCGGTACCACCATGAACGCTATCGTCTCCGGCACCGGCATCAATCGTATCATGGCCATCACCACCATAAACCGTATCGTTGCCCGCACCCGATGCGATGCTGTCGTGATCCCAGCCGCCTTCGATGTAATCGTCGGTATCACCGCCGGTGATCTGATCCTTGCCATCGCTGCCAATGATGGTCTCTCGCCCGTCCGATATGACATCAACGGTTATGGTATTCGAAACGCTCTGGCTGTCCGTTCCATCAGTCGAAGTAACAGTCACACCGAGGTCAAATGATCCCCAATATTCGTCTGGCGGGGTAATCGTCAGGCCTGCAAGCTGATCGGAACTCAGTGTCCAGCTACCGTCACCATTATCAGTACCCGCAGACAGAGTCGCACCATCCGGCACACCGGAGATGGTGACTGTCAGAACTTCAGATGAATCTGTTAGACCAGCATCAATGTCGAGCGCGATGGCTGAATCTTCCGAACCACTCGACTCAGAGACGTTCAAAGTCGGCGCATCGGCGACACCGGCAACATCAACCGTAATGCTGCCTGTTGTGGTAGCAACATCGTCACCATCCGCTGACTGCGCGGTCACCGTCAGATCAAACGATCCACTGAAATCATCCGCCGGGGTAATCGTCAGACTGTTCAGGTCAGCCGCCGACATTGTCCAGCTACCGTCACCGTTATCGGTACCGGCAGACAAGGTCGCACCTTCCGGAACGCCGCTAATCGTGACGGTCAAAACTTCGCTAGAGTCCGTGAGATCCGTATCAATATCCAGCGCAATAACCGAATCTTCGGAACCACTTGCGTCAGAGAGCTCCAATGTCGGCGCATCAGCAACGCCTGCAACGTCAACCGTAATCGTATCCGTCATGGTGGCGACGTCTTCGCCATCAGCAGACTGCGCAGTAACTGTCAGATCAAACGATCCGCTGAAGTCATTCGCAGGCGTGATCGTCAGACCGTTCAGATCCGAAGCAGACAATGTCCAACTGCCGTCACCATTATCGATTCCGGCAGACAAAGTCGCGCCATCCGGCACACCGGAGATGGTTACAGTCAGAACTTCAGATGAATCTGTAAGACCAGCATCAATGTCGAGCGTGATGGCTGAATCTTCACTGCCAGATGCATCCGCAACATCAAGTGTCGGGTTATCTGCCACACCAGCAACTTCGACAGTAATGCTACCCGTTGTGGTCGCGACATCGTCGCCATCTGCGGACTGCGCGGTCACCGTCAAATCAAACGAGCCGCTGAAATCATCCGCTGGCGTGATAGCCAAACCGTTCAGATCCGCAGCAGACAATGTCCAGCTGCCGTCTCCATTATCGGTACCTGCAGACAAAGTCGCGCCTTCCGGCACGCCACTAATCGTGACGGTCAATACTTCAGATGAATCTGTAAGACCCGCATCGATATCCAGTGCAATGCCGCTGTCTTCGGAACCAGTGGGGTTCGAAACTCCCAGCGTCGGAGTGTCAGCAACACCTGCAACATCGACCGTGATCGTACTGCTAGTCGTCGCAACGTCTTCGCCATCGGCAGACTGCGCGATGACCGTCAGATCAAACGATCCGCTATAGTCATCCGCAGGCGTGATCGTCAAACCATCCAGGTCCTCAGCAGACAATGACCAGCTGCCATCGCCATTATTGGTACCAGCCGACAAGGTTGCTCCGTCAGGAACACCGCTAATCGTGACCGAAAGAACTTCGCTGGAGTCCACCAAGCCCGCGTCAATATCGAGAGCAATCGCACTGTCTTCGAATCCACTGGCATCCGCAACATCAAGTGTCGGGTTATCTGCCACACCAGCAACATCAACAGTAATGCTACCCGTTGTGGTCGCGACATCGTCGCCATCTGCGGACTGCGCGGTCACCGTCAAATCAAACGAGCCGCTGAAATCATTCGCTGGCGTAATCGTCAGACCGTCAAGGTCATCCGAAGCCAGCGTCCAAGTGCCATCACCATTCTCAGTACCCGCCGACAAAGTCGCGCCTTCTGGCACGCCACTAATCATGACCGTCAGGACTTCGGAACCATCCGTCAGAGCCGCATCGATATCCAGTGCGATAGCACCGTCTTCGTTACCCGAGGCGCTCGAAACTCCCAGCGTCGGAGTGTCAGCAACACCAGCAACATCAACCGTGATCGTATCCGTCGCTGTCGCAATGTCGCTGCCATCCTCAGATTGCGCGGTGACGGTCAGATCAAACGATCCGCTGAAGTCATCCGCAGGCGTGATCGTCAGACCGTCAAAGTCATCCGAACCCAGCGTCCATGTACCGTCACCATTATCTGTACCCGCAGACAGGGTAGCACCATCCGGAACGCCAGAGATCCTGACCGTCAGGACTTCGGAACCATCCGTCAGAGCCGCATCGATATCCAGTGCGATAGCACCGTCTTCGTTACCCGAGGCGTTCGAAACTTCCAGCGTCGGAGTGTCAGCAACACCTGCAACATCAACCGTGATCGTATCCGTCGAAGTTGCAACGTCTTCACCATCGGCAGACTGCGCAGTAACTGTCAGATCAAACGATCCGCTAAAATCATCCGCTGGTGTAATCGTCAGGCCTGCAAGCTGATCGGGACTTAGAGTCCAGCTACCGTCACCATTATCAGTACCCGCAGACAGGCTCGCACCTTCCGGAACACCAGAGATTGTGATGGCCAGGTCTTCGGATGCATCTGTCAGACCTGCATCAATGTCGAGCGTAATGGCTGAATCTTCATTACCTGATGCATCCGCAATATCAAGCGTCGGAGTGTCAGCAACACCAGCAACATCGACCGTGATCGTACTACTAGTCGTCGCAACGTCTTCGCCATCGGCAGACTGCGCAGTAACTGTCAGATCAAACGATCCGCTAAAGTCATCTGCCGGGGTAATTGTCAGACCTTCAAGATCGTCCGCATCGAGCGTCCATGTGCCATCACCATTATCGGTACCCGCCGATAATGTCGTTCCATCCGGCACGCCGGAGATCGTAACCGTCAGGACTTCGGATCCATCTGTCAGACCTGCAGCGATATCCAGTGCAATGGCACTGTCTTCGGAACCACTAGCGTTCGAAACGTCTAACGTCGGGGCATCGGCGACACCGGCAACATCAACCGTAATGCTGCCTGTTGTGGTCGCAACATCGTCATCATCAGCCGACTGCACCGTCACCGTCAGATCAAACGATCCGCTAAAATCATCCGCCGGGGTAATCGTCAGTCCTGCAAGCTGATCGGGACTTAGTGTCCAGCTACCGTCACCATTATCAGTACCCGCAGACAGGGTCGCACCTTCCGGAACGCCACTAATCGTGACCGTCAGGACTTCGCTGGAATCCGTCATACCCGCGTCGATATCAAGTGCTATGGCAGAATCTTCCGAACCACTGGCATCAGAAACGTCCAATGTCGGCGCATCAGCGACACCGGCAACATCGACCGTGATTGAGCCTGTCGTGGTTGCTACATCAGAACCATCTGCCGACGTTGCGGTCACACCAAGCTCGAAGCTGCCGGAGAAATCGTCTGCTGGCGTGATCGTCAGACCGTCAAGGTCACCCGAAGCCAGCGTCCAGGTGCCATCACCATTGTCAGTACCCGCCGACAGGGTTGCACCATCCGGAACACCACTAATCGTGATGGTCAGGACTTCTGAACCGTCCATGAGGCCCGCATCGATATTCAGCGTAATAGCCGAATCTTCGGAACCACTTGCATCAGAAGCCGCCAATGTCGGCGCATCCGCGACACCGGCAACATCAACCGTAATCTCTTCGACTACGACTGCGCTATCCGTGCCGTCAATTGTCGAGACAGATACGGTCAGATCGAAGCTGCCGCTGAAATTTTCGCCCGGTGTGATCGTCAAGCCGTCGAGGTCGGCGACATCAAGGGTCCAGGTTCCATCTCCATTATCGGTTCCGGCAGACAGGGTTGCACCATCGGGCACGCCTGAGATGGTGATCGAGATGCCCTCGTTCGCGTCAAGCAGTTCGGTATCAATCGACAGAGCTATCGCACTGTCTTCCTCGCCAGATGCATCGCTGACATCCAGCGTCGCACCATCCGCAACAGCCGCGACATCAACCGTGAAGGATGTGCTTGTGGAGGATTTGCTGCCGTTTGCCTCGGTACTGGTTGCGGTCACCGAAAGATCGAAACTGCCGTTGTAATTTTCGCCCGGCGTTATCGTAAGACCCGCGAGCTGCCCCGGCGTCAGCGTCCAGATACCATTACCGTTATTCGTGCCCGCTGACAAAACCGCGCCATCAGGCACACCCGAGATCGTGATCGAGAGTGTTTCGTTTCCACCATCAAGGTCACGAAGAGCTGCGGACACGTCAAGCGAGATCGCGCTGTCTTCATCACCGATAACATCTGCTGCCGACAGGCTGGGTGCATCAGCAACTTTTGCTACTTCGACCTGAGGCTCCTCCTCCAGAGCGTCATTTGCGTCGTCAGAGGCAACCGCGCCTGCAGGTGCCGCGTTTTCAGAAGCTTCTGGCGTTGCCTGCGCAACGAAATCGGGTTCAAAATTTTCTCCCGATCGGCCTCGACCACCTTCACGCGCGCCAGGAATCGTTGTTGTGTCCGGTGTGGAAACCGGTTGCAGGTTCTGCGGACTGCCTGTTTCACCACCACGAAGGGAGATCGGGTCCCGGCCGGAACTGCCATCAGCGGTTTCAGATCCCTCGCCAACCGTGTCTATGTTGTTTTCAAGTTCTGTGCGCTTGGACTCGGCCAGAGTCTGCTTCTCGGTCGCCTCGGCCTGGATTGTTTCCTCTGCCCGCTTTTCACCGGCATTGCGGCGGCGAAACTCGCGCTGCTGTTCGCCTTGCGGGTTATTGACCTGATTGCCGTAATGAACATTGCCAAGCTGTTCGTTGGAACCGGCCCCGTCACCATCCTGATCGCCATGCAGTTCGACATGTTCGTCCGCATCATCGTCCCCGCGATCATCACGCATAAGATCATCACCGCCGGTACCGGTGTCTGATCGGTTGCCGCCCAGTTCGTTGCGAGTGTCTTCTGCGTCGCGAGGATCGTCCGCCATCTAACCCATTCTCCGAGAAATGCGGGAAGGGAATCCCTGATCCGCATTTCTATACAAAAGTATAGAATTCTCTGTTTTACCAGAGAAACTTGCGGCCAGGCAGTAGAAATGAAATGAACATTTCCAGCGGGACCATTTATGAAAACTCAGCGTTCGCTAAATGCCTGATCAAGCGAGACATAAACCGGCTTGAGCAGATATTGCAGCAATGTCCTTTCACCCGTCTGGATGTCGGCCTGAACCGTCATGCCAGGGATAATCGGCTGAGCCTGTGCACCTTCACCGACACGGTCGGAATCAAGTGCCACCCTTCCTTTATAATACGGTCGGCCCTCTTCATCAACAAAAGTAGAGGCCGATATCGATACCAATTCACCACTGATACTACCATATCGTATATAATCAAACGCACTGACTTTAACAGTCACCGGCTGCCCCAAATGGACATGGCCGATATCCTCGGTCGAAATCCGGGTTTCGGCGACCAACGCCTCGTCAGTCGGCACCAGTTCCATGACCACCTGTGCCGGAGCAATAACCCCACCAATCGTGGTAAATTGCAGCCCCTTGATATAACCTTTGGTTGGCGCGCGAATTTCAAGTCGCGCGACCCTGTCCTTAAGCTTGCGCAGAGCCTCATCAGCCTGGGCAATTTCACCACCAAGCCGTCCGAGTTCACTTAGCGCTTCCTCGCGCTGACTGTGTTCCAATTCATTCTGACGCAAGTTGGCTTCGGCGATGGTTTCGCGTGCACGTGCCATTTCCGCAACCACGCCCGAAAGATTGCCCTGCGCCTCGTTCAGTTCGCGCTGGATATTCAGGAACAGCACCTTAGAGTTCAGGCCCTGCTCATAGAGCGAGCGACGCATCGTTACTTCCTGATTGAGCAGGTCGACAGAACGGCGCAATGTGGCTTCCTGTTGCTGAAGCTGGGCCAGTTCGGCATTGCGCTCCTTGATCTGGACTTCGAGGATTTCGCGCTGACTGCGATCAAGATCGGTCTTGATCCTATAGATTTCCTGCTGATTCTTTGCCAGTTCAGGATACCGGTCTATCAGAAGGGTAAAATCGGGTTCACGCGATTCTGCAAGTGCGCGATAACGTTCGGCTTCAAGACGCAGGCTGGCCAGTTTGGTTTCGGCCTGCGACAATTCTGCTTGCGATGCCTCGGGTTTCAGGCGCATCAGAACCTGATCTTTCTCGACCAGATCACCGTCACGTACCATGATTTCGGAAATGATCCCGCCTTCAAGATGCTGGATCTTGTTGACCGCACCGGTTGGCATCACCTGCCCGAAGGTGGTTGCCGTTTCCTTGATCTGGGTGGTTGCCGCCCACGCGACCAGGGCGATGAAACCAACCGAAAGCATGACCATTGCCGAACGGACAAAGACGGAAATCCCGCCTTCTTCCAGCAATACAGCATGTGACAGATAGCGTGCCATCCGGCGCGACTGGCGGAACCGTTCTATTGCGGTGTTCTGAACTGCTTCGCTCATAGGAAACCTCCGTCAAGCACCTGCTGCTTGATGCGAGCAGGCGGTGCATCGGCACGTACCTGCCCAGCTTCAAGAACAATTATGCGGTCGGCCAGATCAAGGTGACTGGGCCGATGGGTAATGAGGAAAATCGTCGATCCGCCGCGCAGGCGATTGATCGCATGCTGGAATGCCCGATCCGCTTTCTGATCCAAACCATTGGTGGGCTCGTCAAACAGGATGATCGGAGCTTCGCGGACAAAGGCACGCGCAAGCGCAAGTCGCTGCAGGAAGCTCGCCGAAAAGCGCGACGAATGCTGATCCCCGATCCGGGTTTCAAAACCATCCGGCAATGCCTCGATTTCGGAGAGAATGCCTGCGGACATACAGGCCATCCGCAGTTCATCCGGCGATGCGATCGGGTTGGCAAGGCGCAGGTTTTGCGCAATTGATCCGCGGAAAAATTCAACATCCTGCGGCACATAGGAAATCGACTGACGCAGGGTTTGCGGGTCCATCTGGCGAATATCCGCCCCGTCAATCAGGACCGCCCCGGCCTGTGGCTGATACATCCCGGCGATCAATTTGATCAGCGATGACTTGCCAGCCCCGTTCGATCCGACAACCGCAACCACCTGCCCGGCCTTGATATCGAAATTCACGCCGACAAGTGCCGGATCGGAGTCCGGCGTATAGCGGAAACTGACACGCGAGAAGGTGACATTGCCTTCAAACCGGCGTTGACCAACGGTACGCGGCACCAGATCACGTTCCGGCGCAAGGGTCATAAGGCGATTGATCTGCCGGACAGACCCGCGAAGCTGAGCAAGACGCGGCATGCCGACAAATGCCTGATTGATCGGGCCAAGAACACGCCACGCCAGCATCATCGATGCCACCAACGCACCGATTGTCATTGAACCGGCCATCACCTGCGCTGCACCAAAGGCAAGAATAAGCGCACCGGCAGAAATCATCAAAATCTGGGCAGACGTGTTGATCACATTATTGACCATCGCCACCCGGAATCCGGCATAGGCCGTATCGGCCGAAATATCGCGAAACCGCGACAACCAGCGATGTTCTGCACCGGTATATTTCAGTGCCTGCATTTTACCGACTGTCTCGACAAGGAATTCCTGTCGGTTCGCACCATTGCGGCCAAGTTCCGAAACCCGTCGCGATACGACCGGGAAGGACACCATGCCGATCAGGACAAAAACAACAATCAGCCCAATTGGAATAAGGGCAAGCCAGCCCCCAAGGATGGCCAGCACGATCAGGAAGATCGGCAGGAATGGCATTTCAAGAATGACAAGCGCCATTGGTCCGCTGAAGAATTCACGCACGCTTTCAAAATCGCGAATGCGCGATATCTGCACCCCAACCGGTGCCCGTTCGGTAAAGGCCGGTGGCAGGGACAAAAGACGTTCGAAAATGGCACTGCTGACAAGGGTATCAAGGCGCGCACCAAAATGGCAGACCATCTGACTGCGTAAATTGCGCAAGACCCAGTCAAGGATCAGAACAATTCCCATGCCAATCCCAAACTGGATCAGCATCGGGATGGATCGCGTGCCGATAACCCGGTCATATATCCCCATGACAAACAGCGGGCTGGCCAAGGCCATAAGATTGAGCGTCAGCGTAATCAGCAGAAGCTGTCCGCCAAGAGCAGAAAACCTGTCCGTAATTCCGCCGAACCAGCCACGCTTGTCATCTTCAAAGAATCGTTCGTTCCGGCCAGCCTGGGTGAACTGGAACAACCGCCCGGGCAGATTGCCAGGTTGGATCACTTTTTCGCGGCTGGTACCGCCATCAAAAACACGGATGCCAACATTTTCCGGCTTGATCACCACAAGGGCTGTGCCGTTATCGGGCACAAACAGGCAAGGCATCAGGCGATCATCAATCCGGTCAAATGTGGTATCAATCTCGCGCGAGCGGTAATTCAGGTTCGCCAGCACATTACGAAAATCGGTAAGATCAAGTGCCTCATCCATATGCGGCAATGCTTCGGCAACCTGACGGGGCAGCCCGCGCCAGCCAAGCGCCTGCAATAGCGGCCAAAGACAGGCATCGAAATCCGACTGGGCGTCGTGGCTCGCAAGCCCCATACGGTAGTTCAGCGCGAAATCCATGTTTTCGATATTCATGATCGGGCCTCCGCGCGTTCGACTTCTTCCGCCTCGATCACCGGCTGGGTTCCGCTTCGCCGCAAAACCGGCACCAGACGTTTTTCAATCAGGCGATATTGCCTGTCGGCAAGGGCGATCAACGATGGGCGGTGCGAAACCATCACCAGCGTACAATGCTTCCGAAGTTCAATCAGCAGACCAGCCAGAATGTTATCGCCAGCAATATCAAGCGAACTGTTGGCTTCGTCGAACAGTACAATCCGCGGATAGTCGATCAGTGCACGGGCAATTGCGATACGCTGTTTGACCCCGCGCGGAAGGGTTTCGGATGCCTGTCCGCCCACCTCGGTGTCATAACCGCTTGGCATACGCATCACGATTTCATCCAGCCCCAGACGTTTGGAAATTTCGACTACGCGATCACTGCCAATTTCCTTGCGGAAAGATGTGATGTTTTCAAGGATCGTTCCCTTGAACATCACCCCATGTTGAGGCAGATAGGCAATCTGCTTGCGGATCGACTCCGACGCATATTTCTGAGGATCCCGGCCATCAAGCTGCACCGTACCGCTATCGGGGCGCAAGGCCCCCATAAGAAGCCACAGCAACGTGGTTTTGCCGGTTCCATTCTCACCGGTGATTGCCACTGACTCGCCCGGCTGGATCGAAAGTGTCAGATTTTCAAAAACTTTCTCCCCGCCAGTATGCGAGAAACTGACATCGTCAAGCTCTATACGTCCGTCAAGCGGCGGCATTTCAGCAGCATCTTCGGCGTCTTCGGCGGGTAACCGGAAAAGTTCGCGACAACGATCACGTGCCACGCGAATATTCTGAAACTGGGTCCAAAGCCCCATGGCACGTTGCAGCGGCTGGATCGAACGCCCGGCCAGCATGGTGCATGCCGCCAGACCGCCGACCGTCAGATCGGCATCAATAACAAGAAGACTGCCAACACCGGCAACCAGGATCATGGTGATCATCGAAAAGCTGGCACTGGAATTGATCGCGGCATGGGCACAGCGCGCCGCGGAAAGGTCATCCTCGGAACACTGGTTCTGCAACTGGTCATGACGACGGATCATCATGTTTTCCATCGCCATTGCCTTGATGGTGTGAATACCGGTCAGGGTTTCGATGATGAAATTGTAACGCCGCTCGTCGGCCTGACTGCGTTCATCAAGAGCCTGGCGCAATCGCCGCCCCAGCACCATCGCCGTTAACATGAAGGCCATCAGAATAACCAGGGGAACAATGACAAGCTTGCCCCCGATAATCGCGATCAGACCAAGGAACAGAGCGATGAATGGCAGATCAATGACGGCCCCGATAGCCTGCCCGGCATAGAAATCACGCAGGACATTCAGACTGTTCAACCGCTGCAGATGCAGACCCGGCGCTGTTTTCTCGTAGTCGGAAAGACTGGTCGCCAACAGATGACCAACGGCAGATTGCGAACTTCTATGTTCGAACTTGGCTGCGGACAGCGATGAAATATAGGCACGTCCCAGACGCAGGATGGCCTCAAGCGCCAACGCACCAAACACCCCCAGCACCAGCAGGGTCAAAGTCGGAATGGCATTATGTGGCAGCACACGGTCATAGACCTGCAACAGGGTCACCGGCAAAGCCAGCGACAAAAGGTTGATCACAAGTGCTGCGAGCAGAATGGTAAAACGGCCCGCGCCCAGATGCGACAACGTCCCTATATGCAGGCCAGGCTTGCGTTTCATAACGCCGTTATTCTCCAAGTCCGAGCGAAACCATACTAAAGTGGGTATATTATACCTTAATATAGGATCAATAACCCAAGCCTAAGCCCGAGGCAAGAAAATCCTGAAGGTTCTACAACCCGATATATTGTTCGCGCCGTACCTGGCGTTAGATCAGATTACTGCGTGTAAAATACTATTCATCGCCACGCAACCGGTCTGTTGCGCGCCTTTCGGCTTTTGTCGGACGACCGCTTCCGGCTTCACGTTCGGCAATCGGGGCGGTTCGGATATCCGATGCAACTTCCTTTTTCGCCACACGCGGCGGCGAATGATCAACATAAAGCAACTGGGCTTCGGGGGCAGGTCCGCGACGCTCCCCCGGTGCTACCACCTCAATCACCCGCAAATGCGGCCCCTGAAAGAATTGCAGCCTGTCCCCGGCCACAACCGTCACACTGGCCTTGGACACCGATTGCCCGTTCAGCACGATATGGCCCGACTGGCATGCCTTGCTGGCAAGCGAGCGGGTCTTATAGAACCGCGCATACCATAGCCATTTGTCTATACGGACCTTGCCGCCTGTCTGATCAATTGTCATGGATTGTTTTTACCATCCCCAAAGCAGAACGGCGACCCCGCAAAGGGTCGCCGTGGTGCCGAAAACAGTTCGGGGTTACCCCTTTGCCGCCAGCATTTCCTTCAGCTTGGCGAAAGGTGAATCCTCGTTGATCTGGTTGTTTTTGGCCGGGGCGTTATTCGGACGTCCCTGCCTGCCGCCGAAACGGTCGTCACCCTTGTTCGGGCCGCCACGATTCGGGCGCTGCCCCCCTTTACCTTTGGGGGCACCTTTGCCGCGCGCGTCCTGACGTGGTCCACCACGCTGGCCTTTGCCGCTGGGACCACCGCGCTTGCGGCGATCAACACGGACAAAATATTTCACCTCAACGAATTCCGGCTCAGCCTCGGCCTCTCCGGCTTCCGGTGCAGCTTCGGTTGTCGTTTTACTGACTTCTTCTGCAGTCTCGGCAGGAGCTTCTTCCGCGACTTCCGCCGGAGCTTCGGTCTCAGTCGGGCCATCGGCAGCTACTGCAACAGGTTCAGCAGCCTTTTTAGCAGCTTCCTTGGCATCAAGTTCAGCCTTGCTGACCTTGACCACCTCGGCACGCCAGCCAAGGGCGGTGAACACACCCTCTGCCTGCTCGACCGTGCAGCCAAGAAGCGACAGCAGATCCGGATCGGGTTTGACCTTGCCATCATTTTCGCGTGCCTTCTGGCGCAGCAACGCAGCAAAACGCTCCAGCATGTCTACACGTGCGGCAAGCGGGCCAACAGGCATGTAACCTGCCGCCAGATAGAAGCCCTTGGAATTGCTGCGATCATTTGGAACCGACGTCCGGCCTGCCGGCGGCAGTTCCGGAAGCGCATCCAGTTCGCGCGAAATCGCCCAAAGAATACCACGCAGTTCCACAGGATCAGGTTTCAGCGCATCCAGCACATGAACCGTTTCAACCCCCAAACGTACGCCAAGCTTGGCCAGCGCCTTGCGATCCTCGTCTGAAAGATCCTTGATCAGGCTTTCAAGATCGGCACGCGGCACACAGCCCAAGCCTTCGTTCAACTGGAACAGAAGACCACGAATCGGGCCTGGCAACTGACAATCGCGCAGGCGGGTCAGCATTTTCAGACGCGCTTCGATATGGGCGTTGACGAAATTCTGAAGACGGGTCCGCACACGTTCGCGGGTCGGACCATCAAAGAACTCGCTGTCAATGACCTGGACATCAGGGCTGAGGACGGTGTCGCCCTTTTTCAGTCCACCGACAACCGCCCCGTTCCACAGGACTTCCAGTTGGCCATTCACCGCGAATTTATCGTCTTCATCGGTTTCCAGTTGTTTGACACGCTGGGCAATTTCGCCAGTCAGTGCACGACGTGCAGCACTGGCGATAGCCTTGCCTTCAAACGCAGCATCGGTTTCATCGGCGATGAAACGGAATCCTTCCAGTCGGCCGACGTATTCACCTTCGACCTGGACTTCACCATTCGCAGTGATGGTAGACATGAGTTCAGACTTGTCCTTGAGACTTTTCAATAAAACCGAAGTTCGTCTGTCAACGAACCTTTGGGTCAGGCGTTCATGTAGCACATCAGAGAGCTTATCCTCAATGGCCCGCGTACGTTCCTGCCAATGATTGGCATCTTCGAGCCAGTGATGCTTGTGCGATACATAAGTCCAGACGCGAATACCCGCCAACCGTGATGACAACTGGTCGATATCACCATCATAACGGTCCAGGCGCAAGACTTGTTCGCCTAACCAGTCGACCGGCAGTTTGCTATTTGGTTTTGCCAGATAGCGATAGATGGATGTTAGCAGCCTTGGATGGACATCGGTATGGATATTTCTGAAGTCCGGAATCTGGCAGACTTCCCACAATAGTTGCACCCGATCCGGGGCCGATGCGATGCGCGCGACGTCTTCGTTCTGCGATAAATGCGCCAGCATGACTTCATCGACCGGTTCGCGCGCCAGAACAAGCGTCGGATTGTCCGACCGCTTGCGCAGCGATTTCTGCAAGGCATCGACGGTTCTGAAATCCAGTCGCGCATTACGCCAGAAGACTTTGGCAAGTGGTTCGAACTCGTGGGCTTCGATCTGTTCGATAATATCGGGATCAATCCCCGAAAGATTACCCGTAACGCCAAAGGTCCCGTCATTCATATGACGTCCGGCACGCCCGGCAATCTGGGCGGTTTCAGCCGCCGAAAGCCCGCGATTGAACTCACCGTCAAACTTGTGAAGTGCCGCAAAGGCAACATGGTTCAGTTCAAGGTTAAGGCCCATGCCGATGGCATCGGTCGCAATCAGATGTTCGACCTCGCCATTCTGGAACATCTCGACCTGGGCATTGCGCGTGCGCGGGCTAAGCGCGCCAAGCACAACAGCCGCCCCGCCCTTTTGGCGGCGGACCAGTTCGGCAACGGCGTAAACTTCCTGAGCGGAAAATGTCACGACGGCGGACTGGGATGGCAGGCGCTGGATCTTTTTCGATCCGTTATAGGTCAGAGTCGAAAATCGTGCGCGCGTATCAAATTCGACATTGTCGATCAGCTGGCGGATCACCGGGCGGATGGTTTCCGCCCCCATGAACATGGTTTCGCTCATACCGCGTGCATGCAACAGCCGATCGGTAAAGACATGCCCGCGTTCGGGATCGGCACACATCTGGATTTCATCGATGGCCAGAAAATCAACCTGCTTGTTGATCGGCATGGCTTCCACGGTGCACAGGAAATAGCGTGCTGATTTCGGAAGAATGCGTTCTTCACCGGTGATCAGCGCCACCGCCCCCTTGCCAACATGGGCGACCGCGCGATCATAGTTTTCCCGTGCCAGAAGCCTAAGCGGAAAACCGATCATACCCGAGGTATGCGCCAACATCCGTTCCATGGCCAGATGGGTCTTGCCGGTGTTGGTGGGGCCCAGTATGGCAAGGATACGGGGACCGGTTCGGGTTGAAATCTGCATCAAACTTTTCCAGCAGGCATCGCGGATGATCTCGCGCGCCTAGTTCAATGCGCTTTTCAACACGCCGCATCGCACAATGTCAAGCATTCTGCCGTATCGGTCAGAGTATCCCAATGCATTCCGTTACGGATCAAGACGTTCCATCTGAGGGTTCGTGATCCTGTATGTCATCAAGTTCAAGCAAACGCGCACCGGGACCATCCGTTGCCAGTTCATCCGACGGGTTGCGAAGCGGACAGTCGTTGATCGAAAGGCAGCCACACCCGATGCATTTACCCAGTTGATCGCGCAGCAGGGTCAATTGTTCGATCCGGCTATCCAGATCATCGCGCCACCGCGACGAAAGCTTTTCCCAGTCCTGTGTCGTCGGCGCCCGGTTATTTGGCAGTCCTGATAACGCATTGCCGATTTCCGCTAACGGAATGCCGGTACGTTGCGCCACCTTTATGATCGCGACCCGGCGCAGGACACCGCGCGGAAAACGTCGTTGATTGCCATCCGTCCGGATCGAGGAAATCAGTCCCTTGCGCTCGTAAAAATGGATCGCCGATACCGCAAGTCCGCTTCTTTTTGCGACCTCCCCGACACTCAGATAGCGATGCAATACCCCGCTCTTTTCCATTTCCCTGCCCTTTTGTCATTCTTTTGTGATGCATTTCTGCATTCGAAATCTGCTATTGACCTAAACCAATGTTAAGGTTCTATAGAATGACTCCTTGTTGCGAAATAATCAAGGAGCCACGCCATGAAAGAGTCTTTTAACCTTGCCGTGATCTATGGCAGTGCCCGTGAAAACCGGTTCTGCGATACGGTTGCCGGATGGGCCGTCGAAATCCTGAAAAGTGATCCGGACTTGTCCATTGATGTGATTGATCCTGCCAAACTTGATCTGCCTTCACGCCATGTTGGCAATACGCATCCCGGCGTTGCCGAACTGCAAGCCAGTCTGGCCGAAGCCGACGCCTTTCTGGTTGTAACTCCGGAATACAATCACAGCTTTACCGGCGAACTGAAACTGCTGATCGATTCAGCCAAAGCCGAATGGCGGCGAAAACCTTTGGCTTTTGTGTCCTATGGCGGAATGTCGGGTGGTTTGCGGGCCGTTGAACATCTGCGGCATGTTTTTGCCGAACTGCACGTCGTGACGATGCGCGATGTCGTCAGTTTCGCCAATGTATGGAACCTGTTTGATCCGGATGGCTACCCAATCGACAAGGCAGGAAGCGAAACAGCCCTGAGAAACATGGTCATCGATCTGAAATGGTGGGCCCGCACATTGCGCGATGGGCGCTATCCGCAAGTCAAAGCCGAGCTGCTCGAAGTCGCAGCATCATGAACAGCGAAACCGAAACCGGCGATGAGATTGTCACAGTAAGTCTCGTGACACCAAAACCCGACAGAATTGACGAATTTATCGAAATTCAGACCGGCTTTCAGAAAAGTGTCACGGGCCGGATCAATGGATTGCTCGGGGGACGGCTGTTGCATTCAGAGGATGGCTGGTCGCTGATCATCATGTCGCGTTTCAAAACGCGCGACGATCTTGCGAACTGGAGCACTTCGGAACTGTTTGCCGGTCACTTGGCCCGTGTCGGGCCGATGCTGGAACAGGCTGTGCCGGGCCGTTACACGGCACTCTGGCGTTCGGGCGATGTATAGCGGCCCCAACCACATCACATTGTCCAGAACATAAACGGAGCGGTCAGCCGACCGCTCCGTAATTTCATTTACTCGCTGTTGTTAACAGGAACCCTAGTGGGCGCGCATCCGGTCGACATACTCCTTGAGCTGGCGGCGCGCGGCCTGATAGCTGTTTTTGAGCGCGATATAGACATCCTCATGGGCATGATCGGCACTATCGCGCTTAACCATAATCTCCTTACCCGGCACATTAATTCCGAAATGAACCGCATAGCGGTTTCCCTGTGCGTGGGATGCATGAGGTCTTTCCACGATGACATGACAACTTGTCATGCGGTCGAAGGTTTCTTCCAGTTTTTGCACCTTGAAGCGGATACGCTCGTCCAATGCATCTGATTGATCAACATCACGGTAGGTGATTTGAACGGGAACCTTCATATTGCGGCCTCCTGTTATAGAGCCTGAGACATTCACAAGGCATTGCACCTTGCAATTATCCGAAACGTTTGCCGTTTCGGGGCAGGACAGGACCCAAGACAACTTCCAGCAGCCTCGCGCCCTGTAATGAAACCGTCTTTTTATATACTTAGGATACAGGGCTTGCGCTGCAAGATGCGTTGACGCATATCAAGCACTGCCGGACGGTTGCCAAATCGGGACCTGATCGCGCAAATTGCACATAGTGGGTTGAAATTACAGGAGAACACAGAGGTCATGACGGAAGAAAAAATGCGGTTCGAGGCTGAAGTCAGCCGCCTGCTCGATATCGTTGTCCATTCGCTTTATTCGAACAAGGACATCTTCCTGCGCGAGCTCATTTCCAATGCATCGGATGCCTGCGACAAGCTGCGCTACGAAGCAATTGCCAAGCCGGAACTGCTCGCCGGTGATTCGGAATTCAAGGTCCGCCTACTGACCGACAATGTCCGCAATGTTCTAACGATTGCCGATAACGGGATCGGGATGAACAAGACCGACCTGATCGAAAACCTTGGCACGATTGCCAACTCCGGAACGGCAAAATTCGTCGAAGCACTGTCGAAATCTGACAAGGCCAAGGATGTAGACCTGATCGGTCAGTTCGGCGTCGGCTTCTATTCTGCCTTCATGGTCGCGGGTCAGGTCGAAGTCGTCACGAAAAAGGCCGGTGAAGATCAGGCGTGGAAATGGTCATCGGATGGCAAGGGCGAATACACCATCGCCGAAGCAGAAATGGAAGGCCATGGCACCCAGATCACCCTGCATCTGACCGATGATTTCAAGGAATTCACCGAAGAATACCGCCTGCGCCATATCGTCAAAACCTATTCCGATCATATCGGCATCCCGGTTGTCCTGATGAAGGCGGACGGCAATGACGAAACGCTGAACGAGGCATCGGCACTCTGGACCCGTCCGAAGTCCGACATTACCGACGAACAGTACAAGGAATTTTACAAACACAATTCGCATGCCTTCGACGATCCGTGGAAAACGATCCACTATCAGGCCGAAGGTGCGATTGAATATACCGGTCTTCTGTTCCTGCCGACCATGCGCCCGTTCGATCTTTATGATCCGGCGCGCAAAGGCCATCTGAAGCTGTATGTCAGAAAGGTCTTCATTACCGAAGGCGCAGATGATCTCCTACCGCCATGGTTGCGTTTCGTGTCGGGTGTCGTCGACAGCCAGGATCTGCCGCTGAACATTTCGCGCGAAATGCTGCAACACAATCCGGTCCTCACCAAAATCAAAAACGGCCTGACCAAAAAACTCCTGTCCGAACTTGAAACCGCATCGAATAAAGACTCGAAAGGCTTCGAAACCTTCTGGGAAAACTTCGGTTCCGTCGTCAAGGAAGGCCTGTATGAGGACTACACCAACCGCGACCGCATCCTGAAACTGGCACGTTTCCGGTCCACGCATTCGGATGGCTGGACAACGCTTGCCGACTATGTCACCCGCATGAAGGATGGTCAGAAGGCGATCTACTATATCAGCGGCGAAGACGTCGATGCGCTGAAACGCAGCCCGCAGCTTGAAGGCTTTGCCGCCAAGGGGATCGAAGTCCTGCTGTTGACCGACCCGGTGGATGAATTCTGGTTGCCATCCGTTGGCCAGTTTGAAGAAAAAGACTTCAAATCGGTCACCCGTGGCGGTGCAGACCTTGCCGACGTCAAATCCGACGACAAGGATGATGCCAAGGACGACAAGAAAGACGATGCCGCATCCGATGCATCGCTTGATGCCCTGATCGCATCGATCAAGATAGCACTTGGCACCAGCATCAAGGATGTCCGTGAATCAGATCGCCTGACCAGTTCGGCCTGCTGCCTGATTGCCGATGAAACCGGTATGGATTTGCGGATGGAACGCCTGATGAAGCAGCACAACCGTGTTGACGAAATCAGCCCGCGCATCCTTGAAATCAACCCGAAACACAGCCTGATCAAAAAGCTGTCGGACATTGCCATCAAGGACGCCAAGGCCCCGATCCTTAATGACGCCGCCCTCCTGTTACTTGATCAGGCCCGTATCCTCGAAGGCGAAGCCCTGCCCGACCCGGTCAGCTTCGCCCGACGCCTTGATCTGGTGATGGAAAAAGGTCTCGGTAGCTAGGCTTTCCCTGCCCACACCGTACAAAAGATGGCGGCGCGTCGATGGACGCGCCGCTTTCTTTTTGGCTATAACACCGAAACCGGCAAAGGCCATCAAAGGCCGAACAGGGAACGAAGCGACCATGAAACGACTTGAAAACCGGATTTGCATCATAACCGGTGCGGCGCGCGGCATTGGTGCTGCGATTTCAAAAGCCTTTATCAAAGAAGGTGCTGACGTCATAGCAACCGACCGAGACGAAGGTGCGCTTCTGGCATTTGCCAAGGAGGCAGGTTGCAAAACCATGCGCCTTGATGTCGGCAACGAGGATGACTGGCAAAAGCTTGCCGATGCCTATCCGGCCATTGATGTCATGGTCAACAATGCCGGCATTACTGGTTTTGAAGACGGCATCGTCGCACATGATCCGGAAAATGCATCACTTGCCGACTGGCGCGCAGTCCATCAGGTTAATCTTGACGGTACATTTATGGGGTGTCGCTACGCCATCAGGGCCATGCGCCAGCGTAAATCGGGCTCGATCATTAATATTTCATCGCGCTCGGGAATGGTTGGCATTCCGGCTGCGGCGGCCTATGCCTCGTCCAAGGCGGCCATTCGCAATCACAGCAAAACTGTCGCGCTATATTGCGCACAACAGGGTTACAATATTCGCTGCAATTCAATCCATCCCGCCGCCATTCTGACACCGATGTGGGAACCGATGCTTGGCAACGGTCCGGATCGCGACGCCCGCATGGCAGCCCTTGTCGCTGATACACCGGCCAAGCGTTTCGGCACCCCGGACGAAGTCGCAGCACTTGCCGTTTTGCTGGCATCGGATGAAGCCACTTACATGACGGGAACGGAACTGACAATTGATGGTGGATTGCTGGCCGGTTCGGCGGCAACGCCGGGGTAATGTAAACGTGCATGCAATGAAGCATCGCCCGACATTTTAAGCCCGTCACTTTACGATTATGTCATGAAGTTTGCGCCATAGTGCGACACGAACATGTATGCGACCGATAGACTCAGGATGCAAAACCGATGATGAACTGGCAAAAATTGCTGTCGCCTGAACGTCTGGGCACACGACATTCAAGCGTCGGAGCGTTCGGTCGATCCGATTTTCACAAGGATTACGACCGGATCATTTTTTCGTCGGCATTCCGGCGTCTGCAACGCAAGACGCAGGTTCATCCGCTGCCTGAAAACGACAATGTCCATACCCGCCTGACCCATAGTCTCGAAGTATCCTGTGTGGCACGGTCCATGGGACTTATGGTCGGTCATCAATTGGCCGAAAAAGGCCACCTGCCCGACGGAATTGAACCCGATCATATGGCCGCCATTGTTCAGGCCGCCGCCCTTGCCCATGACATCGGCAATCCGCCATTCGGCCATGCCGGGGAATATGCTGTTCGTCAGTGGTTTCTGGATGCCGATCCCAAATATCTTGCGCCGTTGTCGGAGGCCGAACGCGCCGATCTGACCACCTTTGAAGGCAATGCGCAGGGGTTCAGGTTACTGACCCATAAACGAAGCGGCCTTTATGACGGCGGCATGCGCCTGACCTATGCGACGCTGGCAAGTTTCGTAAAATATCCATGGTCGGCGATTGGCAGCCCTTATCCCGAAAAAATGAAATTCGGTGCGTTTCAGCGTGAAATGGATCTGTTAACCGAAGTCGCCGATGCCACCGGGCTGATCCGAACCGGCGCACAATCATTTTGCCGTCATCCGCTGGTTTATCTGGTCGAGGCGGCCGATGACGTCTGTTACGCCCTGATTGATATCGAAGATGGTGTGGAGCTAGAACTGGTCGATTTCAGCGTCTTTGAAAACCTGTTATTGCCCTGCATTCCCGACGATATTCCCGCCGAATATCACCGTGAAACCAACATCCGGCGCAAGATGACCTTCCTGCGCGGCAAGATCATCACCGGGCTGCTCGATGCCCTGACCGATGCCTTTGTCTTGCGCGAGGAGCAGTTGCTGAACGGGGCTGTCGATGGTGATCTTCTGTCCTGTGCCGATGGTCCGTTCAACGAAATGATCGCGACCGCCAAACAGTTTTCCGAAAAGCAGATCATTCTGAACCGGCGCAAAGTCCAGATCGAGGTCGGGGCATTTGCGTGCCTTGAAACGCTGCTTGATACCTTCTGCAAGTCCGCACTTGAAATCCATCAGGCCAAGGATGACGCCGAGCTTTCCTATCGCACCGGGCGGGTTCGCGAACTGATCGGCAATGATTCGATGCCGGTCGGCGCACCGCTTTACAACCTGTATCTGACGATCCTGGATTACATATCGGGCATGACGGACGACTTTGCCGCCCGCCTTGCGCGCGATATCGGCGGCGGGCAGCATTGATGCCCGGCAGCAATCCTGACTGCCGGTTGAAAGCATAGGAAAGCGGGGCGATGTGGTTATTTGCACCTTTTATCGGCCGCTATCGCAGGCGTTTGGCTTTTCTGGCGGGCGCAGGACTGGCAGCCATCGTTTACGGATTGGTTGAACAAAGCATCCGACCGGAAGTGCAGGCATGGTACTGGCCCGGAATTGCTGGCTTTGTCACATTTGTGATCACACGCTTTACCGTCTCACAACTGATATCCCGGTTTATCGGCGGCGTTCGCCGCCACATGCATTAACAAAAAAGCAGGCCCGAAGGCCTGCCTTTCAGATGCAATGCGGTTACCCGCCAATCCTCAGAATACCTGAACGCGTTGCCGGGATTTAACCCTGCCCACCGCCCATGGCCTGACTGATTTTTTTGTCGGTGTTGTACTGGCTCAGCGCATAAACTGCCCAGATCGCCGCCGGAATCCAGCCCAGAAGAGTAATCTGAAGGATCAGGCAGATGATGCCGGCGATTGGCCGCCCAATGGTAAAGAACAACAACCACGGCAGCAGAAGTGCGATGAGTAACCGCATGAATTAATCCTCTTTGTTGTGTCGGCTTACATGCCGTCTTCAAATTTGACTGTAACGACCCTGTTGCCCTGTTCGGCGACCCCATCAGCCGTCGGAACCGGTACATTGGCCTCACCGCTGATGCTGATGGCAAGCTTGCTTGGGCTGATACCATGATCACGCAATGCCTTGACCACCGCATCGACACGCGATTTGGCAAGCATATCGTTATACATCGCATCCCCGGCACGGTCAGCATATGCCGTCAGACTGATCATTTTCGGATCGTATTTTTCATATGCCTCGACAATTCCGGTCACGACCGGCATTGCCTTGTCACCCAGAACAGCGCTGTCGAACGCGAAATAGATATTCATCGGTTCGGGCATCATCATTGGCGCGGCTTTGGCCATGCTTTCCGACGGGGCGATATCGGCCTGAACGATGGCAAGTGCCTGATAGAAAGCCGCACGGCAATTGTCGATATCTTCCTGCTGGATGTTTTCTTCAAGTTCCTGCATCCAGCAATCGAACCCGACCTGCGTACGCCCGGCCGCCTGCGGCGACTTGTCACGACCGCCGGCGTCGAATGCTGCCATCATATCGGCACGTGCAACGCTGATTTCCGACAGGCCATTTTCCGGCAGATCACGGTCTGCCAGCGGCTGTGGACCTGTATCCTGTCCCATTGCCGCCATTTTCGCGCGGTTGGTGAAGTAACGTGCATCCACCCAGTCCGCCTCTTCATATTCCGCCTGGGCAAGATCGGAATAACCCTGATGAAGGGCTGCGTCGAATGCCGAACCTTCATCGACCATCCCGCGAACGCCCGGAATGTCCATATTGGCGCAGGCACCAAGAAATGCCGCAGCGGAAACAGCGAAAAGCAGTTTAGCTCTCATTGGTCTTCACTCCTTGTCTGGATGACGACAATAATGATCCCAATCCCAATCATTTTGTTTTCAGGATGCGCAACCAACCGGTTTATCCGGCTTGATGGCAAACGCCCCTGTGACCGGCGCAAGATGCCGGTCCGTATTTGGCGGTGTAAATCGTTGTCGATAACCAGATCGGAAAAGTGACCCGACCCCGAAAATAACCTTGTTCGGTGCGTTTTACCGAACAGGGCTCCCCAAGACGACACCGGCCTTTGGTGAAATGTTTCCACACCCCAAAATATATGGAAACCAAATTCATGAAAAAAAGCAGGGGGATAGAGAAAATCGCACATCAGTAATATGCGGACTATCCTTATGCCGTGCGGTCAGGCCATGAATTCGTTCCTAAAAAGAAAACGGAAGAAGCGATAATCGCTCCTTCCGCCAAGACATTGATTATACGGATATTATTGAAATATCCCGTAATTCCAGTCCCGAGTCCCGTTATTCGGACGAACCGCCAAACAGTCCCTTGACCGCATCACCAACGGCACCCGCACCGTCCTTGACCACGCCGCCGGTTCCGGTGGCAGCACCGCCAATCAATCCGGTGACACCTTTGCCAAGGTCACCGACCCCTTGCAAAAGCCCATCGACATTCAGGCTGGCAACCGATTTGAACACTGCAGTGTTAAGGGCGGTGATGATTTGCTCAGCAACTTGCGCCGGGGTTGCCCCGCCTTCTTCCTTGCCAATGTCCTTCAGGTGAATTTCCGGAAGCCCCGAGGACAGCTTTTTGCCCTTCAGCATCGCAGCCGATACGCTGACATTGCCATTGCGAACATAAACATTCTCGATCACGACCTTGGTGCCGGTGCCATCATCCGCCGCCGTATCCGCGTTACCGCCATCGGCACCGCCCGCACCCGTCGGGCCGGACATACGCTGGACAAAGCTTTCGACATTACGCTGAATGGTCGCAATATTTGACGATCCCTGCCCCAATTCGTAGGTCACGCTTGGTTCATCAACGATCACTTCGATAATACGAATGGTATCGCTGGTAAGGGTTGATCCATCCAGCCGGACCGAAATATTGCCCAGTGAAAAGGCATAGTCGGTTTCAAAACCATCCGGGTTCCCTACAACCAGCCCGCCAATTGATGCCGTGTTCTGGGTGGTTTCAATCTTGACGTTGTCCACCGTCACATCGGCCAGCGTCACACGTGTGCCCGCCTCTTCAATGGTTGCTTTGACGATACTGTCGAGATTGACATAGACATAAACAAGCCCGGCAACGACCAGCAAAATGATGGCTGCCAACGCGATAAGGATCTTTTTCATTGCCCGTATCCTGCTTTTTGTTTCATCGGGATAAAATTGTTTAAAGAATTGGGGACGGTTGTGTCCTGTTTCAATCAGAAGCTTCACCCCGGCAAGCTCCCTGATCAAGTCATTTTAGATGAAAAAACAGCGGACTGGATAAATCCGGCCCGCTGTTTGATGCTGAGAAAAACGGTGTTCAGATATTAAATTCGACAACCACCGGTGCATGATCGGAAGGTTTTTCCCAATCCCGGGCAAGGTCATAGACCGATGCCGTGCGCACCGTTCCGGCCATATTCGGCGTCATCCAGACATGGTCCAGACGACGTCCCTTGTTGCTTGCCCGCCAGTCGCGTGAACGATAGCTCCACCAGCTAAACAGCTTTTCCGGTTCTTCAACGATTTCACGCACCGAGTCCACAAAATCGCCCGACTTGCGAAATGCTTCGAGTTTTTCGACTTCGATCGGGGTGTGGCTGACAACTTTCAAAAGCTGCTTGTGCGACCAGACGTCATTTTCCGACGGGGCAATATTGAAATCCCCAACCAGAATGGCCTTGCGATCCGGATTGGCAACCCGGCGTTCCGCCCACCAAGCGGTCATTTCATCAAGGAATGAAAGCTTGTGGGCGAACTTTTCATTGATCGTCACATCCGGTTCATCGCCCCCGGCCGGGATATAGAAATTATGCAGCTCGACCCCGTTTTCAAACGCCACCATGCAATGACGGCGGTCTTCCTTGCCGCAGAAATGCTTGATGTCGACTTCCGCAAACGGTAACCGCGACAGGATCGCGACACCGTTATAGCTTTTCATGCCGTGGTTATGACGATGGACGTAACCAGCGGCTTCAAATGCTTCGTGGGGGAAATGCTCGTCCGGGCATTTCAGTTCTTGAAGACACAGCGCATCGGGTTGTTGTTCTTCTAAAAACTTTATGACCTGTTCGATGCGCAATCGAACGGAATTGATATTCCAGCTGACGATTTTCAAAACGGACTCCGTTTCCTGATGGGGTGAATTGGGCCCTGACCCTTTAATCCCGGTATCTCGATATCCTGATGCTATTTCAGCGTGACCGACAGTTCCGCAACACCAGCAATGACAACATCCATGCGATCACCGCGAACCACCTGACCGACACCTTCCGGCGTTCCGGTAAACAGCAGATCGCCGGCTTTAAGTTCGATCAGTGTCGAAAGATGCACCAGCGCATCAACCATCGGCCAGATCATCTTGGCCGTGGTATCATCCTGTTTGACCGATCCATTGACCGACAGTTTAAGATTGGTTGCCTGCGGATTACCGGCATCGGACTTGGGCCGGATTGCCGAAATCGCGGCACAATCATCAAAGGACTTTGCCATATCCCATGGCAAACGACGGTCCTTAAGACCGGCCTGCACATCGCGGCGGGTCATATCAAGGCCTGCGGCATATCCGAAAATGGCGGCTTCAACCGCTGCACGATCCAGATTCTTGCCCCCCGCACCAAGGGCAACAACCAGCTCCCCCTCGTAATGGAGGTCTTCGGTTCCCGACGGATAGGCTAGATCACCGTTGCCGACTTTGAGGCAGTCGGTCGGCTTCATGAAGATGCAGGGCGGGGTATCGGCCGGGTCGGAGCCCATTTCGCGCACATGGTCGGCATAATTCTTGCCGATGCAGAAGATACGATTGACCGGGAAAAGCTGATCCGAATTCTGCACCGGAACGGTAACAGGTTTGGCAGCAGGAAAGACGAAACTCATGGTGGCCCCCTGAAGGAAATCCTGATGGAAATATTGCCCTTAGTGATAACCAAGCCACCAACAAATTGAAATGGCCGAGAAATAAAAACAGAACACATCCTGACATTTCATGACAGGAGCCCGCCCCAAACAAAACGACCCGCCATCTGGCGGGTCGCTTAATACCATTTAATACCGTCGAAAAAGCAGATTAAAGCAATCCTTCAATCACCCGATCCGGCGGCGTGTGACCATCAACAAAGGTCTTGATATTGATCAGGACCTTTTCGCCCATATCAACACGCCCCTCGATGGTAGCCGACCCCATATGCGGCAGCAGGACAGCGTTCTGCAGCTCAAGCAATTTCGGGTTTACGGCCGGTTCATGTTCGAACACGTCAAGCCCGGCCCCGGCAATTTCACGATCGGCCAGCATCCGGGTCAATGCCGGTTCATCGACAATCTCGCCACGGGCCGTATTGACCAGAATGGCGTGCGGCTGCATCAGTTTAAGGCGACGGGCCGACAGCAGATGATAGGTTGCCGGTGTATGCGGGCAGTTGACCGACACAACATCAACATGGGCCAACATCTGATCCAGGCTTTCCCACCAGGTCGCATCCAGTTCTGCCTCGGTATCAGGATGAACGCGGCGGCGGTTATGATAATGCACCGAAAGACCAAAACCCTTTGCCCGCCGGGCCAAGGCCCGGCCAATGCGTCCCATACCGACAATGCCAAGCCGCTTGCCCCAGATACGATGCCCCAGCATGGATGTTGGCGCCCAGCCACTCCATTCGCCGCTGCGGATCATGCGTTCACCTTCGGCCACGCGACGCGATACCGCAAGGATCAGCGCCATCGTCATGTCGGCGGTGTCTTCGGTCAGGACATCGGGTGTGTTGGTCACGGTGATGCCGCGCGACCGTGCGGTTTGCAGATCGACATGGTCAACACCCGTCCCGAAATTGGCGATCAGGCGCAAATTCGGCCCCGCATGGGCAAGCACGGCGGAATCGATCCGGTCGGTTACCGTCGGGACAAGGACATCTGCCTGTTTGACCGCTTCGATCAGTTCGGGCTTGGACATCGGCACATCGTCGATGTTCAGGCGCGCATCAAACAGTTCCATCATGCGGGTTTCAATCGCTTCCGGCAGTTTGCGGGTCACGATGACGAGCGGTTTTTTCTTGGTCATCTGCCGTTCCTATGCGGTCTTTTAACTCTTTTGCTGACAAGATGGGTTTCATGCGCCAAATGCGCTCTTGCCGCAATGCAGTGATGCCACGGCACAGGGTATTAAAGCAAGAATTTTGACGTCATTTTTGTAATTTTATTTCTTAAAGACTGAGGTTCGCCGATTTCCGGCAGCAGAAGAAAGAGCAGGGAAAACCGTCACAATGCCGCGGATCAGCCGTAAATTCCTTCATACTTTTATCGCCATGTTGATCCTTGGCAGCCTTGTCGCGCCGATTGTCGCCAGCGCACAGGAGTCAGGTCTGCCGATCCCGCGCTTTGTTGCGTTGCGATCAGATAAGGTTCACCTGCGATCCGGACCCGGTCTGCGATATCCAAAGGTCTGGATTTATCAGCGCCGCAACATGCCGATGGAAGTAATTTCGGAATTTGACACCTGGCGCAAGGTTCGCGACTGGGAAGGCAGCG
Source organism: Thalassospira lucentensis (assembly GCF_032921865.1). Taxonomy (NCBI): domain Bacteria; kingdom Pseudomonadati; phylum Pseudomonadota; class Alphaproteobacteria; order Rhodospirillales; family Thalassospiraceae; genus Thalassospira; species Thalassospira lucentensis. Next base: position 2,333,436 of record NZ_CP136684.1, on the reverse strand, counting down.
AAGGATGGGTACATCAAAGCCTTTTGCTTGGATCACGTCATGTGATTGTTACCGCCGACACCATCACGCTTTATTCCGCAGCCGATGAAAATGCGCGCAAGATCGCCCTGATTTCCAATTCCGTCATCGGCAAGATCGAAGCCTGCCCGCGTTCTGTTGACTGGTGCCAGTTACAGTTTGGCGATTTCGAGGGATGGGCACCGCGACAGGGTTACTGGGGCATCTATGACGGGGAATATATCGAATAGAGGTCTTTTTACGTCTCTGTCAGGGGCAAGGACGAGAACATCAGGCTTCTATCGACACACGCGATCCACTAGTTCCACTCGCACCACCTGCCCTGCCGCCGCCTGACGAAGCCCCGCCAATTCCCGTGCCACTGCCGTTGCTGTCATAGCCACCAAACCCGGTGGATAGAGGCGGATTACTGGTATTTGTTCGCGCATCCGGTGTGAAGTATTCCCTATCATCCTGGTCAAACGGATCCGCATTTGGATCATAGGCAAACGGATCATCCCGCTCGGTAACAGGTTCTGGCCGCGGTTCTGGCAGGCTGATGCCCCCAACGGTCACGGTCTGGTCCTGCAACCGTGCGGATACCTCGCCAAGATAGCCCTGGAATGCCTCTATAATTCCTGACCGTGCCTGATCGGTGATGTTTGGCTCGGCGGCGGCAAGCTGCGCCTGCAGGATATTATCCCCCGCGACCTGCGAAACGCGGCTGCGATCTGCGGCACCGGCAATGCTTTGACGATCCGCCTGTAACGACAGTTCCCGGCTGGAAAGGGCTTCCTGCGCGGCATCGACAAGATCACGCGCATTCGAAACTGCCGCATCATCCGAAACATCAATGGCGGAGAAGCCGGTGGCCAGTCCCTCGGTACCAGATGCAAACAGTTCGACATTCAGGCGATCACTGGATGTCGTGCCGGACCCGATCTGCAATTCAATTGTTCGGTCACTAATAAGCAGATCTTGACCATCGTAATTGCTGCTGGCCGCAATATCGTCGATCTGTTCGAGATAATCCTGAATCTGTGATGAAATAAATGCGCGCTCGGTCCGCGAAAGCGATGAATTGTTTTCAACGCTGGTGACCAGCGTATCAATCTCATCAAGAACCGAACCGATCCGCGAGAGATCGTTGGCAGCGACATCAAGAAGATCATCTGCGCGCCCAAGTGATCCGCGCAGGCTCTGGGATGCAGCACTACTATTGCGAAGAGCATCATTGCTGCGGCTGGTATTCTGGGAAGTACTGCTTTGGATGCTGTTGACGGACGCAAGCAGACGGTTCTGCGGCGCAATCGCGCGCGCGGTGTCAGTATAGACCGGATAAGGGCTACCAACTGCCTGCAATACCGTTTCCGCACAAAAGCCGGTTATGCAGCTACATGCCGCGCCCCGGTCCGAACCACAATGGTTCAAATCCGGGCAGCCCATCCTGGAAGTCCGGCGGAAAAACCAGACATAAGTATAGCGTATTTGAGGTTAAATATTAAACCAAAACAAGCAACTGAAGAAGTTTACGACAAAGCCGACTTCGGGCGATGCAAAACAGCAAACAATTCAAGATGCGATGACCATAAAAACTGGTCTACCGGCACCACCTGTTTCAGCTCATAGCCACCATTGCGCAACACCCTGATATCACGCGAAAAAGTTGCCGGATTGCAGGATACCGCAATCAGCCATTCCGGCCCGTCGACAGCAAGATACTCGCACTGCGCCAACGCGCCTGCCCGCGGCGGATCAAACAGCACCAGATCAAGCCCCGAAAGATCGGGTTTATCCAGCGGCCGCCGGAACAGATCGCGTTCGACAACCTTGATCGGACTCGACGATTGCCCCACCGCATACTGAAGGCTGCGCACTGCACGTGGATCACTCTCGACCGCCACGACATTGCGTCGGTCCCCGCCGAGTGCCAGTGCAAAGGTAAAGCTGCCAATGCCGCAAAACAGATCGGCAACATGGCGGGCCGGAATGCGTTGCAAGGCCGTCTTGATGGCATTGACAAGCGATGCCTCGCCACTTTGCGTCGCCTGAAGGAAACCACCGGGCGGAACCGGGACATCAATCCCCTCAAATGCCACGGTCGGCGTACGGCGTGCGGCAACCGGCTCATCATTTGCGTCGCCGACTTTCCAGCTTAGCCTTGCCAGATCAAGATTTTCGGCAAATTCGGCCAGATCCTGCCGCATATCGAGCCCCGGCTCGACCCCCGCATGTATCACCACATCAAGGCCATTGTCTGCACGGGTCGCAAACACTTCCTTGATCGTCTTGGCAGCATCCGGATCACATTCGCCAAGAAAGGTTTCAAAGGCATCACGAAACGCCATCAGGTCCGGATGCAAAACCGCGCAGTTGGTAATGTTGACAACAGTGTGGCTGAACCGGCCATGGAAACCAACATGAACACCGGTTGCCCCCACATGAACCGCAAAACCCGCCCGGCGGCGACTTGCCGGCGGCGAAATTTCGACAGCCCCCACCAGTTCCTCTGCCTCGTCGGGATCAATTCCGGCACGCTGAACTGCGATAATTGCCTTCTGGCGCTTCCAGTCGCGATAACTGTCATCATCAAGATGCTGAAGCGCACATCCGCCGCAGCTTTCATAATGGCTGCACCGCGGGGCACTGGCAGGAGCACTGCGCGCGATCAGTTCGACCAGTTCCGCACCATATCCGTCACCGCGTTTCTGACGCAGCGCCACACGCACTTCATCCCCAGGCAGTACGCAATCGACATAGGCGATGATACTGGAACCATCCGGCCCCGTGATGCTTGCAATACCGTCACCCCGCGCACCGATTTCACGGATAGTCGTCGTCGCCTCAAACCCGATCAACGGATCGCGACGCGGCGCGGACTTACGACGCCCACCGCGGGCACGGGGATTACGGTGATGATGTTTCATGAACTCTCTCTTTGGATCGATATTTCTAAGCACCTTGCGGGATGGCGCGTCGGACATCGACATACACCAGATATGCTATGGCGAACAGACCCGCACAATGCATGGCTGCCCAAAGGCCGGAAATCCGCCTTTCGCTCCGGCAAGTGACCTGCCGGTCAGTTGAAATTTGGCTTTTATTGTCTTTTGCGCACGCTCAAACCCTTAAAATCGTGTAAGAATGCCCCCATAAACAGCGTAGTGGATTAATCTGGGGGCCACAAAGCGCGGTGAGGCCATTTTCGATAATCACAAGAACGCCGTCCCGTCAGTGCAATCATTGTGACAGCTGCCAATAGGTGCAATCTGTCCCGTACGGTCGAGACGCAGAATAATATCACGGTCCGCCATAACCGTGAGACTTGGGGAAGACATGGAAGACGATAACCGGCCAACTGAAGAAACAGCAACCGAGCGCAAAACAGGCATTCGCAAGCAGGCCCTTCTTGCCAGCTTCATGACCGCTGTGCTGCTGGCACTCTCGACCTTCCTGCTCTGGAGCAACGCGCTTCAGAACCGCGATACAATGCTGCTGTCGTCTGCGCGGATCATGTCTCTTAGCATCGCACGGCAGGTCAAACAGATCGTCGATAACAATCTGCATGTGCTGGAAACTTTCGCCGATAACTGGCAGGACGGCGCACCGACGGAAGAACGCGACTATCTTAGCCTCGCCACCCCACTGCAGGCCCGCTTCCCTGCCCTTCAGGCCGTAAACTGGGTCACGCCCAATTACATCATCATGTATGTCGCCCCGATTAAGGGGAATGTCCCGGCAATGGGTGCGGATCTTAAACGCCATCCGCTTGCCGGCCCGGTTCTTGATATCGCACTTGATCAGCGCCGCACACAGATCACCCCGACCCTTGAATTGCTGCAGGGTGGTCGCGGCTTTGCCGTCTATACCCCCGTACTCAGCCGGGATGGGCAGATCATTGGCGTGATCAACGGTGTTGTGCGCATCCGGACCATGCTGACATCGGTTATCGATGACGAGGGTATCATCGGTTATTCGGTCCGTGTCCGCGAAGGTGACACCGTCCTGTTTGACCTTCAGGGCGAAGGTGATGATCCCAGGCTGGAACAGACTACCGCCGTCGACATTGCCGGTCGCCAGTGGCATGTCGATGTCACGGCTGATCCGGCCCTCGCAAATCAGGCCATGTTCAGCCCGGAAATGGTTCTGTTTATCGGGGCGGTCATCACGATCATCATGACCATCGTGGTCTTTGTTCTTGCCAATCGGCAACCGCGATCCTCGGGCCGCATTATCCATCACATGCGTGCTCCTGATGATATCAGCGACCTGTCGCTTGCCATTACGCGACTGGACGGTCATCTGAAATCCATGACACCCGAAACCGCAGATTTCTTTGACCTGCGTGAAGAAGATTACGGTTTCATACGGTTCTATAATCTGGCGCCGGAATTCCAGTCCGACGGCACCGCATCACGCCGGGCACAGGAAAAGATGTTATTGGCACTCAGCCGCGGTGACGAGGAAATCCGCCGCGAATGGGTGGTTCGCAGTGCCGAAGGCGTCCATGTCGTTTGCGATCTGTCCATGCGTCCGTCGGTCAATCATGACGATTGCGTGGATATCACCCTGCATCACAATCCGGCGGCCAACGCATCGGTCAATCGCCTGCGCTATCTGGCAACGCATGACCCGATGACCGGCCTTCCCAACCGGGCCCTTTTTGACGACAGGCTTAACCAGGCTGTTGCCCACGCCAAACGCTATGAAAAACTTCTGGCTGTGCTGGTCGTTGATATCGACAATTTCCGTGCCATCAATGACAGGTTTGGTTCCGATATCGGTGATGAAACACTGCGCACCGTTTCTGGCCGTCTACGGGCGACCGTTCGGGAAAAGGATAGCTGTGCGCGTTTTTCCGGCGATATGTTTGCCGTGATCGCAACCGATCTGTCCGAGGCCGAAGGTGCCGCCCTTGTCGCGGAACGGATCGTCGAAGCAATGTCCCAGCCAATTCAGGCGGGTGGCAACGATGAAATCCGCCTGCATGTCAGTGTCGGGGTTGCCCTTTATCCAAATGATGCACGGGCACCGTCACAATTGCTGGCAAATGCGGATGCCGCGATGTACCGCGCACAGAAATCCGCGGAATCGTCCTATTGCTTCTTTGTGGAAACGATGAACAGCGTCATGCATGCGCGCCTGTCTATGGAAACGCAGTTACGCCGTGCAGTCGATGAAAAACGCTTTATTCTGGAATTCCAGCCGCGCTATCGCACATCGGACAGAACCCTAACCGGGTTCGAAGCTTTGCTGCGCTGGATTGATGAAAGCGGCAAGCGACGCCTGCCGCCCGATTTCATTGCCGTTGCTGATCGCACGGGCCTGCTATCCCCATTGGGGCGCTGGATCATTGAAACGGTCTGCAAACAGATCGCTCAATGGCGGGATGACGGCTACATCCCGGTTCCGGTCGCATTGAACGTATCAAGCCGCCAGTTCATTCAGGCAGACTTGCTCAAAAGCATTGTCGAATTCACCAAGGCGCACGAAATCGATCCCGCGATGATCGAAATCGAAGTGTCCGAAGAAATTGCGATGCGCGACCCGGAACGGGCACTTGGCCAGTTCTATCGCTTTGCGGAGGCGGGCATTGGTCTGACGCTGGATCATTTTGCCGCGGCCAATACTTCGCTCCGATATCTGAAACGGTTCCCGGTGCAGCGGATCAAATTGTCCAAGGCATTGTTCAATATCGCCCTTGATGAACAACCCGAAAACAGCATCCTGCAACCAGCCATCCGGCTGTGCAAAAGCCTTAACCGCAAGGTGGTTGCTGTCGGGGTCGAAACCGAGGACCAGCTTGCCGTCCTGCAATCCGCCGATTGTGATGAATTACAGGGCTTCCTGCTGTCGCCACCAGTCGATGCGATTGAAACGACCGCACTGCTCAGCCATCAGAACCCGACGGACAAATCACCAGCGCGAAGCTGAATTTCGCGGACTTTCAGGATAAGCCACAAACAACAGGGCCGGGTCAGATACCCGGCCTTTTTTTTCACGTTGTTACAACAGGAAGGTTGCGGCTAATCCCAGGAAGGCAAAGAAGCCAACCACATCGGTAATCGTCGTCAGAAATACCGATGAAGACACGGCCGGATCAATCCCCGCCCGCTCCAGGCCAAGCGGGATCAATGCGCCAAACAATCCCGCAAACAGCAGATTGATGATCATGGCAGCCCCGATAACGGCACCCAGCAAACCACTATCAAACCAGAACCATGTCACAGCCCCGGTCAACACCGCAAACGCGAGCCCGTTCAGGCCGCACACGGCGACCTCCTTGCGGATGACACGCCAGGCGTTGGTGCTGGTCAGTTCACGCGTGGCAATCGCGCGTACGGCAACCGTCAGGGTCTGGGTCCCCGCATTGCCCCCCATCGAGGCCACAATCGGCATCAGAACCGCCAGCGCAACAAGCTGCTGGATGGTTCCCTCAAACACACCAATGACCATTGATGCCGCAATCGCCGTAAAAAGATTGACCAGCAACCAGGTAAAGCGGGATCGCGTCGTATCAAGAATTGCGCTTGAAAGGTCGTCTTCCTCGCCAACACCGGCAAGGCGCATCATGTCTTCTTCATATTCTTCATCGATAACGTCAACCACGTCATCGACCGTGATCACGCCGACCAGTCGGCCGCTATCGTCAACAACCGGCGCCGAAATAAGGTCGCGCTGACGGAACAGGTGGGCGACGTTTTCCTGTTCTTCGGTCACGACGACCGTGCGCATGTTCTCAGAATCCATGACATCACGGATCAGAACCGGGCGGTTCGTGCGGATAGCCCGTGAAAGCGGCACAATCCCGACCGGGCTGTAGCGCGGATCAACCACGATGATGTCATAAAAGTCATCCGGCAGATTTTTCGCAGACCGCAGGAAATCGATGGTCTGGCCGACCGACCAGTAATCCGGAATCGCCACCAGCTCGCGCTGCATGATACGGCCGGCGGTATATTCCGGATAGGACAGCGCTTCTTCAACGCGCGCACGTTCGATATCGGAAAGGGCCCCCAGAAGTTCTTTCTGGTCCTCTTCTTCCAGATATTCGACAACCTCGACCACGTCATCCGAATCGAGTTCGGAAATCGCTTCGGCCACCGCCTCGGTACCGAGCAGCGAAATGACCTCTTCGCGCAACTCGTCATCAAGCTCGGTCAGAAGTTCCGGATCAAAATCCGGGCGGATCAGATCAACAAGTTTGACGCGCTGACTGCTGCTCGCCCACCCCAGAAGGTCGGCGATATCGGCAAAGTGAAGTTCGGAAATCAGTTCTTCGGCGCGCGATACGTCATCGTCGCCCAGTGCATCAAGAATCTCGCGCGCATATTCAGGAGTAAGATCGACATACTCGTCACCAGACGACGTATTTTCCGCCGGACGTTCCAGTTCTTCGACCTGATCCGTCATCTGCCCCTCCTCTGAATGTGTTGCGCGCTAAGTTCGTTCCTGCACTTCAATTAAAAATGCCGTGCCGGGCCATTTTGCCCGACACGGCTGTTTCTGCGCTATCGGTCAGGCCCGGTCAAGGGCCGCGCGATAGCAATGTGCGGTTAATTGTATTCCTGACTGCGATTGATGGCATCAACCACGGCAATCGCACTCATATTGACGATACCGCGCACCGTGATCGACGGGCTGACGACGTGGGCCGGTTTGGCCGCACCGACCAGAATCGGACCAACCGGCAAACCATCGCCCAGCATTTTGACCATGTTGTAGGAGATATTCGCCGCATCAAGCGTCGGCATCACCAGAAGGTTTGCCGAGCCTTTCAGCATCGAATTCGGGAAAATGCGGGACCGGATTTCTTCGGAAATCGCGGCATCGGCGTGCATTTCACCCTCAACCTCAAGATCCGGTGCCAGGGTACGGATCAGTTGCAACGCATCGCGCATCTTGCAGGCCGATTTGTTTTCATGGCTGCCAAAGTTCGAATGCGAAATCAGGGCTGCTTTCGGCGTGATCCCGAAACGTTTGACCACGTCGGCGGCCATGATCGCGGTTTCCGCAACATGTTCCGGCGTCGGATCAACTGACACATAGGTATCGGTCAGGAAGAATGTCCCCTGCTTCATGATCATCATATTGACGGTCGAGAAGTCGGTAACCCCTTTCTGCACGCCAACAAGGTTCCGCACATAGCGCAGATGACGCAGGAAACCACCCTGGCAACCGCACAACATCGCATCCACCTCGCCGCGACGAAGCATCAGGGCGGCAATCACGGTCGGCCGGGTCCGCACGATGGAACGCGCATATTCCGGGTTGATACCGCGACGGCCCATGATGTTGTGGAAATCCTGCCAATCCTGTTCGAAATGCGGATTGTCTTCCGGATCATGGATTTCAACCTGCTCGTCCGGGATCAGGCGCAGGCCAAGTTCGGCAATGCGTTCAAGGATCACGTCACGACGACCGATCAGGACCGGATGGCACACACCGTCATCGACCAGAACCTGACAGGCCTGCAGAACACGGCGCGATTCGCCTTCGGGATAGACAACGCGTTTCTTGTGCGCGCGTGCCATGTCAAACACCGGCTTCATCACCAGACCGGACCGGAAGACAAAGCCTTCAAGCTGCTGACGATACGCATCGAAATCCGTGATCGGGCGTTTGGCAACGCCACTATCCATTGCGGCCTTTGCTACGCGCGGCGGAATTTCAAGCATCAGGCGCGGATCAAACGGCTTCGGAATAAGGTATTCCGGGCCAAAGCGCAGCTCCTGCCCGCCATAGGCAGCGGCCACAATGTCGGAGACCTCGGCGGTTGCCAGATCGGCAATCGCTTCGACCGCGGCAATTTTCATTTCCTCGTTGATCTCGGTCGCGCCAACGTCAAGCGCACCGCGGAACAGGAACGGGAAACAAAGAACGTTGTTAACCTGGTTCGGGTAATCCGTACGTCCGGTCGCCATCACGGCATCCTGGCGGATTTCCTTGACCAGTTCGGGTGACACTTCCGGGGTCGGGTTGGCCAGCGCCATAATGATCGGGCGTTCCCCCATCTTGCGCAGTTCTTCCTCACCCATGATGTTCGGCGCCGAAAGCCCCAGGAACACATCGGCCCCTTCGATCACGTCATTCAGGGTCCGTGCATTGGTATCGATGGCATATTCCGCTTTCCACGGATCCATCTCTTCCTTGCGTCCCTTGTAAACAACACCGAACCGGTCGGTTACGGTGATGTTTTCACGCGGCATGCCCATGGAAACCAGAAGGTTCAAACACGCAAGTGCCGCAGCCCCGGCACCCGATGCAACAAGGCGCACCTTGCTGATATCCTTGCCAACAACCCGAAGGCCGTTGCGCACGGCTGCGGCAACGCAAATCGCCGTACCATGCTGGTCATCGTGGAAAATCGGAATGTTGCAGCGTTCGCGCAATGCCTTCTCGATAATGAAGCATTCCGGCGCCTTAATGTCTTCCAGGTTAACACCGCCAAATGTTGGCTCAAGTGCCGCGACGATATCGATGAATTTCTGCGGGTCGGTCTCGTTTACTTCAAGGTCGAAGACATCGATATTGGCGAATTTCTTGAACAGAACCGCCTTGCCTTCCATCACCGGCTTGGATGCCAGCGGACCAATCGGGCCAAGACCCAGAACCGCCGTACCATTGGAAATCACGCCAACCAGATTGCCGCGCGCGGTATATTCGGCAGCGGTTTCAGGGTCTTTGACGATTTCCTCGCAGGCGAACGCAACACCCGGCGAATAGGCCAGCGCAAGGTCACGCTGGTTTGCAAGCGTCGTGGTTGCCGTAACGGACAGCTTCCCCGGGGTGGGATACCGGTGATAGTCCAAAGCCGCTTCGCGCAGCTTGTCATTTCTGTTTGCCATAAGAATACCTTTTAATTTCAGGTATTTGAGCCAAATTAACCTTAAATTGGTTAAATCCTGATTATTTTGTCTTTAAGTGGGGCGCACAGCGTAGAGCACTTTCAAGCCGGTTTGAAGCATTCAGTTCAAAGAATCACCCAAACACGGCAAGGGTCAGCATTGCATAATTTTCAACACCACACCGCAACTTTCCACGTTCCCGATCCGATAGCGGTCCCGTTTCATATGGGGATCATCAGAAACGAAAAAACCCGCCATCTCTGGCGGGTTCTTTTTCATGACCCTTCCCGAAGGAAAGATCCAGATAATGGTGCGGTCGAGAAGACTCGAACTTCCACGGGGGTTAGCCCACAGCGACCTCAACGCTGCGCGTCTACCAATTCCGCCACGACCGCATATGTCTTGTCTGCAAACCCATGAGGTAATTTTGCGGGCTTGCCTTGGTGCGGAAAGGGAGATAGCAAAAAGGTTACCCCTGATCAAGGGCTCATTTCACTTATTTGACAGGAAAAATGCAAACCATCGCCCCTGCCGCGCAAATTCCCGACTGGCGCACCGCCTCCGGGTTGGTTTCCTACCCCGAAGCACTGGCCGAAATGGAAGCACGCGCCGAAGCCATCCATGAAGGCAAAGCCACGGAACTCGTATGGTTTCTGGAACATCCGCCGCTATATACGGCCGGAACCAGCGCACATGCCGAAGATCTTGTCGATCCGGATCGCTTCCCCGTCTATGACGCGGGACGCGGCGGCCAATATACCTATCACGGCCCCGGACAGCGCACTGTCTACCTGATGCTGGACCTCAAAAGGCGCGGTCGGGACGTTCGGGCCTATGTCCATAACCTTGAAGAATGGGTGATTCGCACGCTGGCACTGCTTGGCGTTGCCGGCGAACGCCGCGATGGCCGGGTCGGAATATGGGTTACCCGTGAAGGCGGACGCGAAGATAAAATCGCCGCCATCGGTGTGCGGGTGCGACGCTGGGTCACGTTCCACGGCATTGCAATCAATGTGAACCCCGATCTGTCGCACTTTGGCGGGATTGTTCCCTGCGGTATTTCCGATCACGGCGTCACCAGCCTTGCCGATCTTGGCGTCGATATTTCTATGGCGGAACTCGATAGGCTGTTAAAACAGACCTTTGTCGAAGTGTTCCCCGGATTCGCAGATGAGTGACAGCCCGAAAAAGGTTGCCAAAAACAGCAAAGCCAAACCGGGCAATTCCCGGAAGATGGGCGAAAGCATCGCCGAAGTCGGCATGGCCGACGCGGAACGCGATATTCTGGCCGAACTCGACAAGGCGTTAAGCGAGCATATCTCGCTTCTGCTGGGATGGAGCCGTCGCCTTACCCTGCCTGCTGGCAAGACTGGCCCAGCCCCCCTTCATGACCACAGCGATGATCACGATTGTGACTTCGGGGCATGGTATGCGCTTAATCGCCACAACAGGCTCATAGACCAGCCTGCGATGCATGCGCTTGCCGCCACTCATGAACAGCTTCACGCATCTGCCAGACGGCTTCTGGAAGGCCACGAGATCGACGGCGATGTCGACGAAGCCGAATTTGAAATGCTGTCCCTGCGCGCCGAATCGTTTTTTGCGCAGCTTCGCCGTCTTGAACGCGCGTTCCGGACGGCGCGCTCCGATGTTGATCCGTTGACGGGGACCTATAACCGGCAAACCATGCTGGGCGATCTTGGCACCGAACGCGAACGCGCGGTGCGAACCGATACACCAACCGCAATTGCCCTGGTCGATCTGGATCATTTCAAGGCGGTCAACGATACCCACGGCCATCAGGCCGGTGATCTGGTTTTGCAATCGGTTGCCGGTATCCTGCAATCCCATGTCCGCCCGTTCGACAAGGTCTATCGGTATGGTGGCGAAGAATTCCTGATTTGCCTGCCAAATGCCGATATGAAGCAATGCGCACGTGTCCTTGAACGCCTGCGTCGCGTCATCGAAGCATCCCCGGTTACGCTTAATGACGGCACGATTTTGCCTGTCACCGCCTCCATCGGGGCCGCCCCGATGACCAAAACCCGCACCATCGAACAGATCATCGAAAAGGCCGATCAGGCCCTTTATGCCGCCAAGGAAGGCGGGCGGAACAAGGTCCGGGTCTGGCGCAATCCCGATGGTGAAAAAGATAGCGGCAAGCCCGACAAATCAAAATCCCGCGACTGAACCCGACACGCCTTTGCGTTTTCCAGCGCAGGAAAGGCCCCTTGTCGCGGGGAATACCCCAGACCACCCCACAATATCGAAAATGTGATCGCCTTCCCAACCGGCATCAAATCGCCGGCACTTCACAAAATTTTCCATATTTTTCATCGGCTAACGCGCAACCCGCGGCAAAAATCCGTCCGGGAAACAAAAAATTCTACTAAAGCGCAATCTTGTCTTCACAAGATGGAAACATATCTGCAAACTATAATAATAAAAGGCAGCAGGGTTCCGGCGACGGGCCTGAAAACGAGAGAGAGAAGCTGCCAATGGGAGGGAATTCGGTTCGGACAGAACGGAGGCTCCTGATGTCCACTGCGACTGATTTCGTGCCTGGCGATCCCGCCTTGATGTTGACGGTACTACGCGGTGCCGAAGGCAACCTTGACCAAAGCGTCCTTCTTGAACGCATTTTATCCCTGTTTTGCACCGATGATGATGGCAACCAGATCATTGTCGAAGACACGCCCGATCTTAGGCGGCGGATCAGCATAGCAATTTCACATTTGAAAATTGCTGGTCTGGTGCACACCGAAACGGATGGCAGCCTGTCCATCACGTCCCTTGGTCGGGCCATGATGATGGCCTATCCAATGGGCATTGATGACGGGGTATTGTGTTCGCTACCGGCATTCCGTAATCAGATTTACGACACCAATGCGCCGGTTGTGCATGAACGCCATCTTCCCAATCCTGCTTATGGATCGGGCTTTTCGGCGGGACTGGGTTCCCATCGTCTGACCGAGAACCCCTATCCATCAGACAGCCGCGACCATGAAGACTGGCTGATGGGCTGGGACGAGGCCCTTGACCAAAGCAAACGCGAAGCGGAAACGCTTGTAAGCTAGGGGACCATCCCGGACGCCCAAGGCGATCCGGCATGAAAGATTTGCGGACCGGCACCATTTGGGGGAACCAGGGCGGTGCCGGAATTGACCAGACCGGTATCGATCCGGTCGGCCCGGATACCCGTCCGATGGCCACTGACTTGCCCGCCGACTGTGCCCGGGTACGCGTCCGTACCGCCACAGCCAACAGCCGGGCAACGTACCCTCGTCACCCTGTTTTCCCGATAATACGATGCTTGTGATTTTATCGCGCGGCAAGGCGAATCAACCCGGCCACGGTGTCGCCATTTCTAGTCGTTGTCGGGTTTGGAATTCGGATTGGCTGCCCGAAAGAATGAAACCACATTATCCGTATCGGACGACGCGGCATCGGAAGCACCGGCACCGTCATCGGCGCGCTCACTATCACCGGCATCTTCGCCGCGCTTGGCCGCTTCGATGTTATCGTCCGTTCCATGGGGCTTGGTATCATCGGCGGGCGACACGGCACCTCGATAATGGCCGTCATGCTGCCTGTCGGCCTTGCGGTCCTCGGCGTCCTTTTTCGTACGCTCGCCCCGCGTGCGGCCATGCAGGGCCCGATTGGCATCGGCCTGCCTTTCCTTGGCACTGCGTTTCTTCTGCTTGCGCACCTGCCGCAGATTAACAAGATCGCCCATGCGAACGTCCCCTTTCATCCCGGTCCAAAATGACAAACGGGCACCCCGATTGATCAGGGCACCCGCCTAGAAGCTTGGCAAACCGTTGATAAAACCTGCCTCAATCCGTCTTAGCGGACGAAGACGTGGACCTCGTTGGCCGAAACCGAGGCACTGGTCGCATCAGAAACACGAACACGCGCGCTGGGCATTCCCATATCTGTCAGGGAACGCAGAACCGACTGTGCATTGCGTTTTGATTTGTTGCTGTTCAGCGCAACCTGCGCCGGGGTCCCGCGATTCGGCGTTACCGCAACAACATCAAAGCTGGCCTGCGGGCGGCGCTCCAGAACGCGGTTGACCGCATTATAAAGCGCCTGCTCGTATTTCACGCTCGGGCTGTCGAAACGGATAACGACCAGCGGACGATCGCTGGTCGATGCCATGCTGCTACCGGCGGATGCCGGTGCAGCCTGCGACTGGAAGACACGCTTGGAAAGCGCGTCGCCGAAAATCTCGCCATTCTTGACAGCCAGCGCCAGCGCATTGAGGTTCGCACGCTCGTTGCTGACATAAGACGTCTGACGGGCAAGGCCTTCGCTGATTTCATTGAGAAGACGGTCAATCAGCACCGTGGTGCGGTTGGTTTCGTCTTCCAGCAGTGCGAGCTGACGGTGATCTTCGTCAACCGCGCCGGAAACCTGATAGGCAGACCGGACAGATTCCAGAAGGAAAGTCGACAGCGTCGAATCAGCGGCCACTTTGTTGGCCAGCGAATTCATCGCCGCGATATCGTCATTCACACGATCAAGTTCCTGCTGTGCAGTATTCCACTGCTGCACCAGAACCGGGTTGCCCGGCGTGGTACCAACCTGAAGCCGCGCGCTGATCGCTGCCACAGTCCCGTGATAGGCCTGCGAGTTGCGAACGGTCTGCGCACGAAGCTGCTGCAATTCGTTGCTGTGATCACTCAGCGCCGATTTCAGGCGATTGAGTTCGGCCTGCATGTTTTCGACCTTGGACCCGACAAAGGTCCCGGTCTGCGACATGCCGGTCAACGGTTGAGAGCTGCGCGCAACATCGGTCGACGTCGTAGCATCTGCCCCGCTTGTATCGGCCATCGCGGCCGAGTTTTCAGTGCCGGCATTCTCTTCGCCAGCCAAAGTCGGCCAAAGGGCCTCTGAAGAAAAAGAACATCCCCCCAGCAAAAGGGCGGCGCCGATTACGGCGAGGTAGGTTTTACGAACGGCCATTTCGATCTATTACCTAAGTAGGAATAAGCGAATCTCCCTGGGCCTGCTTTTTTATGAATTGAAACAAGCCCCTGCTCCCCCGGGATTGAATGCATCTTAGTCCACGACCACGTGTGGAACAAGACGCATTTGCCCCTTTTTTAGCCATAGTTTGTCATATCCGTGTCAAACGCAACAAACCGGGGCAGAACAAGGCCCTAGCAGCGTGAAAAAACCTGCTGTCGGAAAAAATACGGTTTTTTGAAATTTACCGCTTGCAATGCCCCGCTCGTTTGCATAAGTTCCGCTCCGCCGACGGGGAGCACCAAACGCAAACCGGCGGAAACCAAGGCAAAGCGCCCGTAGCTCAGCTGGATAGAGCATCTGACTACGAATCAGAAGGCCGGAGGTTCGAATCCTTCCGGGCGCGCCATTCAAAGGCCCGACGTTAACGCGTCGGGCCTTTGCCATTTCCGGATCATGCAGCACCGCGCCCCCGCTTTCATCCGATAAAACCGCCGAAATGTGAACCGGATTACACCTTTTGGCCAATTCCCCGCCCTTATCGTGCAACTTTTCCCCGCCATCCTTGCCCCTGCCGGTCCCTCAAACATATCAGGGGAACGGCCCCGTAACCCGCAAGGAGACAGGAATGGATATCGGAAAAATTCTCGGTGGCGTACTCGGCTCCGGCAGTACCGGCCAGATCGGCGACCGGATCAAGCAAGCCACTTCCGGCGGATCGTCCGGCGGGATCGGCAAGGCGCTGGGCAATAGCGGCCTTGGAGGCGGTCTTGTCGGTGGCGCGCTAAGCGGCGGATTGATGTCTGC
The DNA here is from genome assembly GCF_032921865.1 of Thalassospira lucentensis. Classification (NCBI taxonomy): domain Bacteria; kingdom Pseudomonadati; phylum Pseudomonadota; class Alphaproteobacteria; order Rhodospirillales; family Thalassospiraceae; genus Thalassospira; species Thalassospira lucentensis. The sequence goes on along the minus strand of NZ_CP136684.1, from coordinate 2,317,813 downwards.
GGTTCTCGGGTCGAAAAAGGGCCGCAAAATGGGCGGCAAGGTGCTGGCGTACGGCGGCACCGCACTGGTTGCAGGCCTCGCCTACAAGGCATGGCGCGATTACAGCAACCGCCAGAAACCGCAAAGCCATGCCCGTGATACCGATCTTGCCAGCATTCCTGCCGATAGCGGCTTTGCCCCTGAACAGGAACGCGGCGAAGGTGATGTTGATTTCCGCCTTGCTTTGGTGCGCGCGATGATCGCTGCTGCCAAGTCGGATGGTCATATCGATCAGACCGAACACAAACGCATTGCAGCCCAGATCGAACAATTCGAACTGGGTGCATCGGAAAAGGCTTTTCTGTTTGATGCCTTTTCCGCCGATGCTGACCCATTGGCGATTGCCCGGCTGGCCCGAACCAGCGAACAGGGTGCGGAAATCTATCTGGCATCCAGCCTGTCGATTGATCCCGATGATCAACTTGAACAGCAATATCTTTCAAGGCTTGCCGGATGTCTTGGCCTGCCCGATGAATTGCGCACCCACCTTGATACGCAGGCCGAAGGTGCGCGGCAGGAATTCGCAAACGCTTAAGCCCAGACAACGAAAAACAGGCCCGAACAGTGTCGTTCGGGCCTGCAGTTGCAATATCCTGTCAGCCCGGCTCACATCGCAGGCATGATGACCGTATCAATCACGTGAATGACGCCGTTGTCGGCTTCGATATCGGCCTGGGTTACTGTCGCACCATCAACCATGACGCCGCTTGTGGCATTCACATCAATGGTGTCGCCCTGCACGCTGGCAACTTCCATTTCCTTACCCGCGATATCGGCTGCCATCACTTTGCCCGGTACAACGTGATAAGTCAGAATGGCGACCAGCTTTTCCTTGTTTTCCGGCTTCAGAAGGTCTTCGACCGTGCCCGCCGGCAGCTTGGCAAAGGCTTCGTCGGTCGGCGCAAACACGGTAAAGGGTCCTTCACCCTTAAGGGTATCGACAAGCCCGGCTGCCTGAACCGCGGTAACAAGCGTTTTAAAGGACCCGGCAGATACCGCCGTATCAACGATGTCAGCCGCCTTTGCCGGAAGACTTGCCAATGCAAATGCCGCTGCGGCAACGGTTGCGATCACGGTTTTCTTCAAAGCAGTCATGTTTCGAACTCCTGTCCATATATTGTCGGATGTGCCCGACATCTCTGCTGTCGAAAAACCTACGCGCCGTGCCCGGTAAACGGATCCATCGTGATGCTTCATTTAATTGTGATAGCCACCCTGACATCCACATCAGGCTGGCTTGCGTACAGGAACGCTTGTGCAAGTTGAAAACGGGAAAAAGCCCGTGCCCGGAAGTGGCAAGGAATGCTATGCTTGATGCCATCTGACGACCGCCTCAAGGAGCCCCACGCATGAACGCCAATACGCGCATCACCATTTCCTGCACCGATCGTGTCGGCCTGGTATCGGATATATCCGGTCGTCTGTTTGATATCGGGGCCAATCTTGGTCCGACCAGTTTCATGCTTGATCAGGGACGCGCAAATTTCATTACCACCTGCGAACTTCCCGACACCTGCCCGATCACCGAATGCGAAGCCGCCCTTTTTGAATTGCCTATGGAACAGGCCGAAATCACGGTCGAAGAAATTCAGCCCGCCCCACTTCTGACCCGCGCACCGGGGGCAACCCATATGATTGAGTGTTCCGGCATTGATCAACCCGGCCTGATTGCCCGGCTGTCAGAGATTTTCATCGAATTCAACGCCAACATCGTGCAACTGGCGGCATCGGCAACCGATGAAAAGGATGCACGCATCTATACCACACGCTTTGCTATCGCCATTCCGGCTGACCGTGCTGCCGCCTGTCTGGCAACACTTGCCAACACTGCCGGATCAATGCGCATGCTGTTCCGGTTTGAAGAACTTTAACAGTGTAGCTGGTTACAAAGTCCCGTAATCATCTACGTCAAAGACCACATTATCAGCGACCAGATCGCCGATCTCGACCCCGTCGATCTGAACGCCATAGCTGTAATGTCGGCCACCACTGAAATCGACATAAACACCCGTGTCGTTCTGTTCTGCGTGATTGATGAAATCACCAAAATCATCGATGCCGCTTTTTTCCTGAAATGTTTTGCCAAGCAGAAAGCGATCGCCGTTTTCGCCCGCTTCAAAATCGGTAATACGGTCACGTTCCGCCCCGCCTTCGAACGTAGCCCAGACGAAACTGTCCGACGATTGGCCGCCCGTCAGAAGATCATTGCCATCCCCGCCAAACAACAGGTCTTCGCCATGCTCTCCCCTCAGGACATCATGACCGTCCTGCCCCAACATCCGGTCATCATCCCGGCCACCTTCCAGAAGGTCACGTCCTGCGCCACCCGATAGCAGATCCTCCCATTGCCCACCCCGCAAGATGTCCTGGCCATCACCGCCATACATCGCGTCGTCACCAAGACCACCTTCCATAAGGTCGTCCCCGGCACCGCCATAAAGAAAGTCATCCGCATTATTGCCTTTGACAATGTCATCACCGTCACCACCATCGGCATGAGTGCCATCCGGCGGGAAAAGATCGTCCCCGTAATATGTGTAACCGGCGAGAACTGTGTCATTCCCCTCTCCGCCATACAGACGGTCGCCACCTTCATTGCCTAGAATGGTGTCATCACCGCCATCACCGTAAAGGTAATCGCGATCAGGTTGTCCATACTCCGAACCCGAAAGAGTATCGTTACCATCGCCACCATAGGCGGTAATGCCGGTTAACGTGTCGTCACCGCCATTGCCATAGATGGTGTCGTAGCCGAAATAGCCATCAATATTATTACCCTGTTCATCACCGATCAAAAGGTCGCTGTGGCTGGTTCCGAAAATGCCCTCGACATCCGTCAGCACATCCCCGTCCGCATCCCCGCCTCCGGCAATGCCAGCACCAAGGTCGATATGCACACCTTCGGCCGAAGTCTGATAGCTGACAGTATCCTGCCCACTGCCTCCATCAAGGAAATCAGCACCGCTGCCCCCTGTCAGAAAATCATCACCGGCACGTCCCATCAGGGTATCGCTACCGCTATCCCCGGACATTGCATTATCACCGCCCCGGCCGATCATCATATCGTCACCACCGGCACCAAACAGCGTTCCGCCCCGCTCCTCACCGCCAATCAGCAGATCATCATGATTTGATCCGCGTATATTCAGATCGCGCAACTCGCTATCATCGGCAAAGGAAATCACATCCCCCTCGGCATCCCCGCCATAACCGATCATGCTGTCCTGATCGAAATAAATGGCTTCGGGCGAACTGCCATATGCAACAGTCGGCGCATAGCGGGAGTAGGAACTGGGAAATATATCGCGAAAATCAAAGTTGATGGTATCGGCACCGCCGCCACCTTCGACCGCACTTATTTCTCCTTCAAAATAGTCGTCTCCGTCAGTACCAATCACGCCCAACTTCTGGGAAACATGGTCGCCATACTCCCCAACAATCAGCTGATCGCCATCCGCGTCACCACCACTAGCGTCAAGCTGCGCGACCTGTTCGCCTGATGGGGCATCTTCATTATTGTAAAACTTGAATGTCAGTGGCTCCTCAGAGGTCGCATATGACAGCACGTAATCGTCAGATAGCCCACTGACGAAAAAGCTGTCGCCCCCGGCCCCACCAATCACCGTGTCTGATTGGCTGAAATGGATTTCATCATCACCATCCAGCCCATAAATAATATCACGACCACGAGAGGTATGGTTCAACACGTCGTCTTCGTTTGTACCGATGATCCGTGCCATAGAAGACCTCCTGTCGTTAAATGAAACGACCCCACGGTGCGCCCTATAGGTGATTCAAAAAAGAAAAACAAAACCTTAAATATAGTTCTATTTTCATCCGGAAATGCAGGTTTTCTGCCAATAATGGCACGACATCGCGCCAATGACGCCCTTAAACCGCAACCCGGTTGCGCCCCGCCTGCTTGGCGGCATAAAGTTTTTCATCCGCCTGTTTCAGCACCGCCCAGGGATCATCAATATCCTCATCCCGTTCCGAAAGACCGACCGAGATGGTGACCGAAACGGTCTTGTTTTTGTCGGGCGGGGCAATTCTGGTTGCGGCAATCCGTTTACGAAGGGCTTCCAGCGGTTCGTGGGCTTTTTCCGCACTGCGTCCGGCAAAGACAACGGTGAATTCCTCGCCGCCATAACGGAAGGCTTTTCCCCCGCCGCCAACGCGTGCTAGTTCGCGCGAAACCTTGCGCAACACGATATCGCCGACATCATGACCATAGGTATCGTTGAATTTCTTGAAATGATCGACGTCGAGCATCGCAATCGCATACTGGCTGCCAAGTTCGGCCAAGGCATGGCCCAATGCCCGACGACCGGGCAAACCGGTCAGATCATCAACAAACGCCATCCGCCACGCTTCCTGCGCCAACCCGGCCAGAACCACACCCGTCGCCGCCAGATAACCGAACTTGATAAACCCCGGCCCCATAACGGTCGCCACCGCAATGGCAATGATCGCGGCGGCAAAGCTGGTTTCAAGCGGCCGATGCAGCGCAAGCAGAATACCGACCGAAACAACCGCCAGAATCAGGGCCGGTTGCGGCATATCGGCCATAAAGGTTCCGGTGTCGATCAGCCGGTAATTAAGTACCTGATAAAGCGCCGCGCCAACATCGGCCTTGCCAGCCAGCATCAGCATGACAAAAAGCTGCAATCCCAGCACCAGCATCCGGGCAATGCCACGCGGATTAAGAACCCCGCGTTCCTTGGTAAAACCAAGCACCAGCAGATTGACCGGGATCAGATAAAGCGTCGCAATGCGCATGAAGGCAAGGCCATCGGAGGAAAAACCGCCACTATTCCCCACCAGCAGCCAGTAGCAGACCAAAAGCAGGATCATGACGAAAACCGCCCGCCCGCGGTTAAACCACCACCCGATTGCACCGCCAAGCACCGCAAGGATGAACGGCCCGTATCGCACAAGCCCCGCCAGTTCACCCGGAACCAGTCCGGGTGACAGCGCAAGCACAAGACAGGCCCCCAATATCAGAAAGGGTGCCAGCCCGGCCGAGACAAGAATGGAATAAGCGCGACGCATGGGCCGTTTGGTTCTGCCTGAAATTCCCCCAAGGATACGGTATCGGGCAGGCCCGATCCGCAATATCGCCGGTAATCTAACCACTGCATCCTTAAGGGGCCATTGCTTTATGCCGTGTTTCTGCGTTTTTTCTAATTCAGCCGCAAAGACCCGTTTCCGTGTTGCCTTCCGATAGGCATCAGACAATGGTCGTGTGCGCAAAATGGCTTGCATCTGTTAGCATGCGCACCATAAATTGGATCAAATTCGCTCTATCTTACTGCGGCGCACAATGACCGCAGGCGCAGAATTCTGTCACGGCGGCCACGGTACGATCCCGAAAACGGGACAAAAGCATTTAACGCCGGAAGCTTGGCCCAAACACAAACAGGCCGATCCTTCCAGAATGACAGGCTTTGGAGAGACGTTACCATGAGCTTCACCACACCGACCCCGGCACCAGCACGTCTGAACCGGTCCGAACTGGCCGTTCCGGGCAGCCGCATCGAACTGTTTGAAAAGGCCGCCAGATCAAAGGCCGATGCCATCTTCCTTGATCTTGAGGACGCGGTTGCGCCAAACGACAAGGAACAGGCGCGCAAAAACATCATTGCCGCCATCAACGATATCGACTGGGGCGACAAGGTGCTTTCGGTCCGCATCAACGGCCTTGATACACATTATATGTATCGCGATGTCGTCGATGTACTCGAACAGGCCGGTGACCGGCTTGACCTGATCATGATCCCCAAGGTCGGAACGGCGGCCGATGTCTATGCGCTTGATATGATGGCAACCCAGATCGAGGCCGCCAAGGGCCGCAAAAAGCGCATCGGGTTCGAACTGATCATTGAAACCGCCCTTGGCATGCAGAATATCCACGAAATTGCAGGTGCATCCAAACGCAATGAAAGCCTGCATTTTGGTGTGGCCGATTACGCCGCCTCGACCAAGGCAATGACGACCGGCATCGGTGGACCTAACCCGCATTATGGTGTGCTGACCGACAAGGATGGCGATAATCCGCGCGATTATCACTGGGGCGATATGTGGCACTACGCCATTGCCCGCATGGTGGTGGCCGCACGCGCCAATGGTCTGCGCCCGATTGATGGTCCGTTTGGCGATTTTTCCGATCCGGATGGCTATCGTGCACAGGCCGCGCGCGCCATGGTTCTGGGCTGCGAAGGCAAATGGGCCATCCATCCCAGCCAGATCACCCTTGCCAACGATGTCTATTCCCCGTCCGAGGCCGAAGTCACCAAAGCCAAACGCATCCTGGAAGCCATGATCAAGGCACAGGCCGAAGGTGCCGGCGCGGTTGCCCTAGATGGTCGTTTGATCGATATCGCATCGATCAAACAGGCCGAAGTCATGGTCCGGCAGGCCGAGGCGATTGCCGCACGCGACGCAGGTTAGGTCGAAAACCGAACAAGATTGATCAAAGGGCCGAACACACTGTTTCAGCCCTTTGATACATTATGATCACGACGCCAGACGCCGGACCGTACCCCGCAGGATTTCTTCCGGATCACCAGATTGCACCAGATGCATGGCCGTGCCACCCGCACCCTGTCCCAATCCTGGCTTAAGGCGCTGTTGCGCGTCATAGTGACCGCCATTTTGCGCGCGATAGGGGATCGGTGCATCGGTAAACAGGCCCTGCAGGCGCTGCTTTAAATCCTTCACCGCATCATGCCATCCGGCCTCATCCATCCGGTCAGTGTGATAAACCGCGAATGGCGGCATGATATCCATCCCCGGATAGAACAGCCCTCCGTGATGGATCGGCCAAAGAATGTCTTCAAGACTGCCATTCACGCCACGTTCACTGTAATGCGGTGCACGGCCGCCAATCGGCACAATCACCATCGCGCGCCGCCCGGCAAGGGTTCCCTCGCCATACCGGTCTCCCCAGTGCTTGTCATTATGCTCCCCCACGCCATAGGCAAAGCCATAAGCAAACACCCGGTCAAACCAGCCTTTCATGATGGCAGGCATCCCGAACCACCACATGGGAAAGCTGAACATAACCGCATCGGCCCATAAAAGCTTTTCCTGCTCGGCGGCGATGTCCGCACTTTGGGTGCCACCGGCATAGGCATACTTGGATTCGGCTACATAGATCAGCCGATCCGGATCATTCGGTTCGGTAAAATCGGCCTCATCGGCGACGGCCTTCCACTTCATTGCATAAAGATCACTGACTTTGACCTCGTGCCCCTGCTCGCGCAGGGTTTCAACCGCAACGTCTTTCAAGGCGCTGGTCAACGATTTGGGCTCGGGGTGGGCATGGACGATCAAAATATTGGGCATGATACCGGTCCTTTTCCTGTGGATCATGTTCGATGCCTGATCATGGACCCGGCATGTGGTATCTTTGAAATTCAAAAATTTTTGTTTTGGTATAAATAAAATGGATATCAACAAGCTTGATCTCAATCTTCTGGTCACCCTTGATACGCTGCTTGTCGAACGCAATGTGACACGCGCGGCCCAGCGCCTTGGCATCAGCCAACCGGCCCTCTCAACGCGGTTGACCCGTCTGCGTGATCAACTGGGCGATCCGTTATTGCTACCCTCCCAGCGCGGCATGATCCCGACCGAACACGCGCTTGAATTACAGGAACCCCTGCATGCCGCCCTTGAAGGCGTCCGTCAGGTCCTACTGCAAAACAGCCGGTTTGATCCATCATCCATCACGGCAACCATCGCCATTGCCGCCAGTGACTATGTCCAGTATTCGGTGCTGATGCCGCTGCTTGATGTTCTGCGCGTCGAGGCACCGGGCATCCGGGTGGCATGGCGCACGATTGATACGGCAAACCTCGAAACACAGATGATCCGCGGGGATGTCGGTCTTGCCCTGACCACGCCGGAAACAGCCCCGGAAACCCTGCGCATGCGCAAAATCTATCGCGAGGAATATGTCACGATTGCCCGGCTCGACCATCCCGCCATTAGTAATGGTCTTGATATTGAGACATTCTGCCAACTCGATCATGTGATCGTGTCGCCCCGGGGCGGCGGCTTTTATGGGCCTGCCGACGAAGCCCTCAGCGCATTGGGGCAAACACGACGGGTTATGCTTTCCGCCCCCGGTTTTCTGGTTGTCCCGGAAATTGTCGCACACAGCAACATGATCGCACTTGTTCCCGGTCGCCTTGCCCTGAACCGGGAAGACCGACTGCAGCAATTTGCACCACCCTTACCGGTAACCGGGTTTGACATGGCAATGGTCTGGCATGACCGGACCACCACCCACCCCATGCACCGTTGGCTGCGTGACAGACTGATCACATTGGTAAAACAGAACCAATAGCCATCAAAACAGGTCACAAGGCACATGAAAAAGGCCACCCCGCATTCAAGCAGGGCGGCCTTCGTTTGTTTGATCAACAGGACCGTGGCCGTTATGCGCCCAAACCGTCAAACGTGATCTTGCCAATCGCCTTGCCGGATTCCAGCAACGCATGCGCCTTGCGCAGGCTTTCGGGTGTTAAGGCCCCAAAGCTTTCATTGGCAGTATTTTTAACGGTTCCGGCATCAATCAGATCAGCAACGATCGACAGCAGCTTGTGCTGCTCGATCATGTCCGGGGTCTGGAACATCGAACGGGTAAACATGAATTCGTAGGAAAAGCTGGCCGATTTTGCCTTCAGCAGATCGACATTATGGTTTTCCTTGGCTTCGGTAATCGTCGCGATCCGGCCTTGCGGGGTGATGATTTCGGCCATGACATCGAAATACTGATCGGTTTCCGACGTGCACAGAATGTAATCGACATGGGTAAAGCCAATTGCCTTCAGCTCGTCATTCAACGGATTGCGATGATTGATCACCTGATCCGCACCAAGATCTTTGACCCAGTCGATGGTTTCCGGGCGCGATGCGGTCGCGATAACGGTCAAACCAGCCAGTTTGCCAAGCTGAATCGCGATCGAGCCAACCCCGCCTGCACCGCCAATCACCAGAAGTGTCTTGCCCGCATTGGCATCCTTGGCATTGCGATCAATCATCATACGGTCAAACAGGGCTTCCCATGCCGTAATCGCAGTCAATGGCAATGCCGCCGCATCAGCAAAACCAAGCGACTTGGGTTTTGATGCAACGATGCGTTCATCGACAAGCTGAAACTGGGTATTGCTGCCCGACCGGGTAACATCCCCGGCATACCAGACCTCGTCGCCCGGGCGAAACAGGGTGACATCCGCGCCAACGGCCTCAACGACACCGGCCGCGTCCCAGCCAAGGATTTTGAAATTGCCGTCATCCACCTTGCCACGGCGTACCTTGAAATCAACCGGGTTGACGGCAACACCTTTGACCCGAACCAGAATATCCCGGCCTTCTGCCTTTGGAACTTCCATATCAATTTCACTAAACAACCCGTCTGTCTCGACAGGGGCGGCTTTATAAAGTCCGATAGCTTTCATTGTCGGCATCCTTTGTGAAAAGGTTTGATTTGCGAATGCCCAAGACCTAACGCATAATATCGATAAACGTAAGTACGCACAATTCATGCCAATAGTGACAATTTGTATACTATTGGCGTTTTCTGCGGATTTTAAGGAATAAATGAATGGCAACGACATTCAATTGCCCACCGAATCGCAGCCCCGGCTGCCCGGTCGAAGGCACGCTTGATGTGATTGGTGGCAAGTGGAAGGGTGTCGTCCTGTTTCACCTGCTCGACGGCACCAAGCGGTTCAATGAATTGCACCGTCTGATGCCCGGTGTCACACAACGCATGCTGACCCGCCAACTGCGCGAGCTGGAGGCCGACGGCCTGATCCATCGCGAAGTCTATGCCGAAGTCCCGCCACGCGTGGAATACAGCATGACCGCAAAGGGCGAAACGCTTCGCCAGATCATCCTTGCGCTAAAGGATTGGGGCGAAAGCCACGTGCCTTATTATGCAATCAAACCGGAAACCGACGTCGCCTGATTACCGGTGTGATCAGGCCGTTTTTGCCAGCCGTAAGGGCCGCGCCATTTTCCAGAATGTCGTGCGATCATATCCATCATGAACGCCTTCACCGGCGATTTCAAAACCGCGCGATTTGAAAAAGGCAATATTGCCGGTCAGTTCGACCCGAACATGAAGTCGCATGTTTTCCTTGCCCGCACTTTCGGCATGGGCGCAGGCGGCCTCGACCAGTGCCTTGCCGATGCCACCGCCCTGAATGGACGGATCGACCGACAATTTATAAAGATAGGCGTCCTTACCGACATCCTCGACCCAGACCTGACCGATAACACGGCCTGCGGAATCATGCGCCAGAAACAGCGTATCACGGGCAAACCGCCATTGAAGTTCGGCAATATTGACCGATTTCGCCGAACTTGGCGGATCGACGATATCGTCCTGAAAGGCAAAGGCGGCCAGCAGGATTTCAACAAGCCGGTCGAACGGAACAAGGGCGGGATCGCGGGGCGATGTGATCTCGATACTGGATGTCATGGATTTCCATATGCAAAACTATCACTGTGCAGGATGAAATATACGATATAACCCCTGTATCGATGGAATTTATATGCGTATCGGACCTCAACCCTTGACGTGACGGGTTGATCTACTATGTTCCGCCTCATTGTTTCCCAGCCGGATATGATGCCCTGATGCATAACTTTCTGGATTTTGAAAAGCCGATCGCCGAACTCGAAGGCAAGATCGAAGAATTGCGCCACCTGACCGGCAATGATGAAGTCAACATCGCCGACGAGGTTGCGCGCCTGCAGGACAAGCTGACCAAGCTGCTGCAAAGCACCTATGGCAAGCTGACCCCGTGGCAGAAAACGCAGGTCGCTCGTCATCCCGACCGGCCGCATTTCACCGACTATGTCGCCCACCTGTTCGAGGGTTTCACCCCGCTTGCCGGCGACCGCCTGTTTGGCGAAGACGAGGCCATCATTGGTGGTCTTGCGCGCCTGCAGGGTCGCACTGTCATGGTGATCGGCCACGAAAAAGGCCGCGATACTGAATCGCGTGTGAAACACAATTTCGGCATGGCCAAGCCCGAAGGCTATCGCAAGTCGATCCGCCTGATGCGGATGGCCGAACGTTTCGGCATTCCGGTTGTGACGCTGGTGGATACCGCCGGTGCCTTCCCGGGTGCCGACGCCGAGGCACGTGGCCAGTCCGAAGCCATCGCACGTTCAATCGAAGCCTGCCTTGATATCAAGGTTCCGCTGATTTCGATCATCATCGGCGAAGGTGGTTCTGGTGGTGCGATTGCACTTGCCGTTGCCAACACCGTCATGATGCTTGAAAATTCGATCTATTCCGTCATTTCGCCGGAAGGCTGCGCCTCGATCCTGTGGCGTTCGGGTGACGAAGCCAAAACCGCTGCTGATGCACTGCGCCTGACGGCACAGGATCTGCACCAGCTTGGCGTCATTGATGAAATCATCACTGAACCGCTTGGCGGCGCACAGCGTTCACCCGTTGATGCCTGCAAACGCGTTGGCGATGCCATCATCAAGGCACTTGAATCGATGGACAATGTCGAAGGCGGTGTGCTGAAGGCACGTCGTCGTGACAAATTCCTCGATATGGGCCGTCACGGCCTGAACTGATTTCGCAGGGCGCAGTCATCAGCACGTCTGACCTGCGCCCTGTTTGTGTTTTCTTTCCGGCGCTGTCCCGCCCGTCGGTGAAAACCCCGGTCGCTGCGCCTTTTGAACCGGCACCCGCCGGGAGGGCCTAATGGAAAAGCTGCGCCGGATTGTCGAATCTTCAAAGTTCCAGAATTTCATCACGGCCGTGATTGCGATCAATGCCGTCATTCTCGGACTTGAAACATCCCCGACTGTTATGAATGCCGCCGGATCGATCCTGCATCTGCTTGATCAGATCGCGGTTGCGATTTTCGTTGTCGAACTTCTGATGAAACTTGTCGTATATCGACTGGGCTTTTTCAGGCGTTCATGGAACATCTTTGATTTCACGATTGTTGCCATCACCCTGCTGCCGATGGGACAGGGTGTATCGGTCCTGCGTGCGCTTCGCATCCTGCGTGCCTTCCGCCTGATCTCGACCGTATCGTCGATGCGCAAGGTCGTCGAAGCCCTGATGAAAGCCATCCCCGGCATGGTTTCGGTTCTGACCCTGCTGTCGCTGGTATTTTACGTTTCGTCCGTCATGGCAACCAAGCTGTTCGGATCGGGTTTCCCCGACTGGTTTGGCACAATCGGCGCATCGCTTTATTCCCTGTTCCAGATCATGACGCTGGAAAGCTGGTCAATGGGAATCGTCCGCCCGGTTATGGAAATCTATCCACTGGCGTGGATGTTTTTTGTGCCTTTCATCCTGGTTACGACTTTTGCCGTCCTCAACCTGTTCATCGCCATTGTCGTCGATGCGATGGCGACCCATGTTGACGTCGAAGAAACGCAGACTCGCAGCGAACTTGGTCTTGATCACCATGAAATCCTTGCAGAACTGCGGGAATTGCGCGCCGAAGTCACCCGGCTTGCCGATGGCAAAAAAGACGTCGACACGGTTCGCCAACCCGGCGAATAGCGCATAATATCTTGCTGAACGACGGGTCATCCCGCGGCTTTTATCGGGAAAATTAGCATTTCTCTATCAAAGGGGGTGGTTCTTTGCCCCAAACCTCGTCTAATCTTTCGGCAAAATGTCGGGAGATCGGGGAATGAAGCTTACTTTTGCGGGGACAGGTTCGGCGTTCTGCATGGCGGCTGACAATTTCCAGAGCAACATGGTTCTGGAAGCAGTTCAGCCCGGCAGTGACCAACCGGCGCGCATGTTGATTGACTGCGGTTCAGATGCGCGGCACTCGTTGCGCAATCTGGGTCATATGCCCAATGACTTTGATGCTGTCTATATCAGCCACCTGCATTCGGACCATATTGGCGGTCTCGAATGGATGGCGCTTGCCAATTATTTCATTTTCGAAGGCCACCGGGTCAAACTGCTTGCGGTTCACGATCTGATCGAACCGCTTTGGGAACACAGCCTGCGCGGCGGCCTGCAAATCAGTGATACGGGCAATAGCAGCCTGTCATCCTATTTCGACATCAAGGAACTCAGCCCCGCCACGGGATTTGACTGGCAGGGTGTGCATTTCGATGTGATCCCGGTTGAACATGTCGTTACCGCGCAAAACACCATGCTGTCCTATGCGCTTTTCGGACATGGAAAAAAACAAAGCTTTTTCCTGACGACAGATGCGATTTTCAATCCAGATGCCCATATGCCGTTGTACCAAAAAGCAGATATCATCTTTCAGGATTGCGAACTTGGCCCCCGCCATTCCGGCGTTCATGCACATTACGAACAACTTGTGACCCTGCCCGCCGATATCAAAGCCAAAATGTGGCTCTATCACTATCAGGCCTATCCAAGGCCCGATGCGGTTTCTGACGGCTTCTGCGGATTTATCGAGCCCGGTCAAAGTTTCGAGCTTGGCTAACGCCTTACAGGCCGGGTACATTTTGCGCCAAACGAGCAATAGGAACATGCGATAACGCGCGTTCCGACAAAAATATGGGACCCGTGAATGCCGAAGTCGGTTTTTGCCTATATCTGGCGCCACAGCAGTATGCAGCAGATCATCCTGACACTGGTCACGATGATCTCCTTTCCTTTTCTGTATTACTCGCTGGATTTGCCGAAACTGATCGTCAACGAGGCGATCGGTGGCGCAGGCGAACCTTATGACGTTCTCGGGATCGAACTGAACCAGATCGAATACCTGTTCACCCTGTCTGGTATTTTCCTTGCGCTGGTTTTCATAAATGGCGGGTTCAAGTATTTCATCAACGTCTATGTCGGCGTGATGTCCGAACGGCTTTTGCGCCGGTTGCGCTATACCCTGTTTGAACGGGTTCTGCGTTTTCCGTTGCCGCATTTCCGGAAAACCAGTCAGGGCGAAATCGTTTCAATGATCACCGCCGAAGCAGAACCGCTTGGCGGTTTCTTCGGCGAAGCATTTTCGCTGCCGCTGTATCAGGGCGGTATTCTGGTCACGATCACGGCCTTTATCTTTATCCAGGACCCGTTGATGGGTCTGGCCGCGATTTCGTTTTATCCGTTGCAGGGCTACCTGATCCCGAAACTGCAACGCCGCGTAAACCAGCTTGGCAAACAGCGCGTGCAGAATGTGCGCCGGATGTCCGAACATATCGGCGAAGTCGTCGCCGGTGCGACCGATATCCGCGCCCACGAAACCCAAGGATACGAACTTACCCATTTCACACAGCGGATGGGCCGGATTTTTGAAATCCGCAAGGAAATCTATTTCCGCAAATTCTTTATCAAGTTCCTGAACAACTTCATCGCCCAGATCACGCCGTTCTTCTTCTATTCCATCGGTGGCTATCTGGTGATCATGGGGGATCTCAGCTTCGGTGCGCTGGTCGCAGCCCTTGCCGCCTACAAGGATATGTCCGCCCCCTGGAAAGAGCTTCTGGCCTATTATCAGCGCCTTGCCGATGCCCGGATCAAATACGAACAGCTTCATGAACAGTTTGAACTGCCCGATCTTGGCCGTGAACACGAACTGATCGCGCCGAAATCCGAACACCTGCCCGGACCACTGGATGTCGCGGCCCTGTCATGGGTTGATGATGACGGCACCCGGGTTGTCGAAAATGTGTCCTTCAACATGGCGCTGCCGGGGACGGCCCTTCTAACCGGCTCGGCCGATAGCGGAAAGTCACAACTCGCCCGCCTGATCGCCCGCTTGCTGACACCGACCGGTGGCCGCATACAGTTTAATGACCGCAATGCCGAAGACCTTCCGGCATCGACACTGGGGCAACGCCTGGCCTATATCGGCAATGATGCCTATCTGTTTAATGGCACCATCGCCGACAACCTGTTTTACGGGCTGAAACATCGCCCGATCCTTGCCTCTCGATCAGATGACGGCGATGACGGCTCGGAAAACCTGAAACTGCCATTGCCGAAATTCGTCGATAATGTCGAACTTGCCGACCCGGCCGATCTGCCATGGCGTCTGACCGACGAGATGTACGACGAAATCAAGCGTTCGGGAAATATCCCCTATGACCCGGCAGCGGAATGGATCGACTATGTCGGGCCCGGCTTCAATTCGATTGATGAATTGAAGGCCGAACTGATGCGCCTGCTCGAAGTCGTTCAGCTTGATCGCGACATTTACCGCATCGGTCTGCAACGCCGCATTGATCCGAAGGAACGCCCCGATCTGGTCGAGGCCGTTCTGGTTGCACGCCCGAAACTGAAGGAAATTCTTGCGGAACGCGGCCTGTCTGATCTGGTCGAGCCCTATGACATTGACCTTTACAACGACAACGCGCCGGTCGGCGTAAACATTCTTTTTGGTGCCCCGGCCCGATCCGATTTCGAACGCACGGCATTCCTGTCACATCCCTATATGCAGGAAACCCTGCGCGAAACCGGGCTTTACGAAGTCATGATCAGCATCGGTCGCGATACGCTTGATCTGATGATCGAACTGTTTACCGGCCTGCCGCCCGGACATGAATTCTTTGACCGTTACAGCTTTATCTCGGCCGACGAACTGCCCGAGGTCAAAAACATGCTGAAACGGACCGACGGGGTCGCGATCAAGGATATGCGCGCCGAGGATAAGCTGAAGCTCCTTGACGTCGCCATGAACCTGACCCCGGCACGTCATCGTTTGCGCGTGATCGATGACGAATTCCGCCAACTGGTTTTGAAAGCACGACCGAAATTCTACGGCAATCTGCCCGACGATCTCGCTGAAATGATCGATTTCTTCAAGGTCGATGAATATGCCGCTGCCGCCCCGGTCATCGATAACCTTCTGTTCGGTCGTTTTGCCTATGGCCGTGCAAATTCCGAAGAACGCGTCGGCGAAGTACTGTTTGAAATCGCCCATGAAGGCGGCCTTTACGAGGCGCTTGTCGCCCTCGGCCTTGAAAGCCAGGTCGGTGTCGGTGGCAGCCGCGTTTCGCAAAGCCTGCGCCAGAAAATTGCGCTGGTCCGTGCCCTGATCAAAAATCCCGACCTGATGGTCGTGGACGAAGCCCTTTCGGCACTTGACCGTGAAACACGCGAACAGGTCATCGCCTGGCTGACCGGGCAGGCCGAACATCGCAGCGTGATCTGGGTCGATGGCGATGACACCGACAGTCAGCGTTTCGGGACTTATCTGCACATGGCGAACGGCAAGATCGTCAAACGCCAAAGCCATGCAATCGACGACGCCACCGCCGAAGAGGCCGAGGAAGAAGCCGCCGAAGCCGCACCCGATACAAG
This sequence comes from Thalassospira lucentensis, assembly GCF_032921865.1. Lineage (NCBI taxonomy): Bacteria > Pseudomonadati > Pseudomonadota > Alphaproteobacteria > Rhodospirillales > Thalassospiraceae > Thalassospira > Thalassospira lucentensis. The sequence continues at coordinate 2,301,489 of NZ_CP136684.1, read as the reverse complement.
CGATGGCAGCATCGAGGAAGAAGTCCGGTTGCTTCGGACCATTCCGCTGTTTGCCGGTCTTGACCCGAGCGTGATCAAGCTGCTGGCCTTTACCAGCCCGCGCCTGACCTTCAAACGTGGCGAGGTATTGGTCAAACAGGGTGATCCGGGGGATGCGGCCTATATCGTGATTTCCGGTCGGGGCGAAATCTGGCTGACGACCGAGGAAGCCCAGACCATCAAGCTTCGCGATGTCGAACCCAAGGAAGTCATTGGTGAAATCGCCCTTCTGGTCGATGCCCCCCGCTCCGCAACCATTCGCGCGGTCGAGGAAATGACCGTCCTGAAGCTCGATAAAAACGAGTTCCTTGGCCTTGTCCGACAGGACCAGGCGGTTGCCGTCCAGTTGATCCGTGTTCTGGCACACCGCGTTGATGTCACCACCAAACAGCTTACCAGCCGGAATAACTGATTGATTTTCGCCCTGTCTGATCCGTCATGAACAAGATTGCCTCCATCATTATCGCCGCCGTTTTCGCCATCGCTTTGCTTGGCGGAATGGCGGCAATGATCGGTGGCGGCCTTCTGGGGGCAATTGTCTTCATCATCGGCATCCCGGTCGCCTTTCCGATGTCAACCAGCATCGTTGTCCTGTTCTTCGCCGTGATCATCGTCCGCACCGTCATCCAGAAAAGGCGCGAACGCCGCGAAATGCGGGCTTTTCTCAAAGATAACGCCGAAGATTGAATATCCTCACGGTTGGCCAGCAGAAAAAACATCTGCTTTCGACCGCGGCTTGCCAAAAAAAGCGCATCAAATCGCATCGAGTTCGGAAACCTCCTCTGCCAGCTTGTTGATAGCCTGCTGGCAGTTCAACAAACAGGCTGACGCCTTATGCGCAGCCTTGTTTCAAGGAGGTTTTCATGACGGCACAACTCAAAGAACAGCGCTGCGTGTCGTTAAGCCAGCTGTCCGATCTTCGGCTTCTGCGCGAACATGCTTATATCGACGGGCGCTGGTGCTCGGCCGACAATCGCCAGGTTATCGAAGTCACCAATCCGTTTGACGGTGCGTTTCTTGGAACCGTGCCCAATATGGGCATTGCCGAAACCCGTAACGCGATTGCCGCGGCCCATGCGGCCTTTCCGGCATGGGCGGCTCTTCTGCCGCAGGATCGTTCCGCACGTCTGCGCCGCTGGTTTGACCTTCTGATCGAAAACAAGGAAGACCTGGCTCTTCTAATGACGCTTGAACAGGGCAAACCGATTTCAGAATCGCGTGGCGAGATTGATTACGCCGCAAGCTTCATCGAATTCTTCGCCGAAGAAGCCAAACGGGTGAATGTCGAAAACATTTCGTCTCATCTCCCCGGTCGTAATATGACCGTCAAACGCGAACCGGTTGGCGTCACCGCTGCGGTAACACCATGGAACTTCCCCTGTGCGATGATCACGCGCAAGGCCGCCGCGGCACTGGCTGCGGGTTGCACCATGATCGTTCGTCCGGCCACCGAAACGCCGTTTTCGGCCACCGCCCTTGCGGAACTGGCCGAACGGGCCGGTATTCCGGCCGGTGTGTTTAACGTCGTGACCGGTGATCCCAATCCGGTGGTCGGCGAGCTTTGCGGCAATCCGGTTGTTCGCGCCCTGTCCTTTACCGGTTCGACCGAAGTGGGCCGGTTGCTGCTATCGCAAGGCGCACAGACGGTCAAAAAGATGTCGATGGAACTGGGCGGGCATGCACCCTTTATCCTGTTCCCCGATGTCGATCTGGACGAAGCCGTCAAACATGCCGTCGGTGCCAAATTCGCCACCAGCGGGCAGGATTGCCTTGCAGCGAACCGCATCTTTGTCCATCGCGAAATCTATGACGCTTTTCTTGATCAATATGCCAAGGCGATTGGTGAACTCCGCGTTGGCAACGGACTGGATGAAACCACCGAAATCGGTCCGCTGATGCATGATCGTGCGGTTGCCAAATGTGATGAGCATGTTGCAGATGCCCGCGCCAAGGGTGCCCGTGTTCTGACAGGTGGCAAGAAAATGGGCGGGCTTTTCTATGCCCCAACCCTTCTGGCCGATGTGACCGAGGATATGAACATCTATCATCAGGAAACTTTTGGTCCGGTTGCACCGGTGATCCCGTTCGATACCGAAGAAGAAGTGATCAGCCGCGCCAATGACAGCGAATATGGCCTTGCAGCTTACGTCTATACCAGCGACCATGATCGCGCAGCGCGTGTTTCGAACGCACTTGAATACGGCATGGTCGCGCTGAATTGCGTGAAGATTACCGGCGCCCCGGTCCCGTTTGGCGGGGTCAAGCAGTCCGGCCTTGGCCGCGAAGGGTCGCGCCACGGCCTCGAAGAATTCACCGAGCTTAAATATGTCTGCGCCGCGTTCAAACCGTAACGCGCGCAGCGGCCACCGCATTCACATGGGAGAAGCACAATGAATGTCATCAAAAACACCACCGCCGATCTGCAGGAAATGGATCGCGCCCATTTCATGCATCCCTCGACCCATATGCGCCAGCACGCGGCGGGTGAAACCCCAAACCGCATCATCAATGGCGGCAAGGGAATTTACATTCATGACACCGAAGGCAAGGAATCGCTTGATGCCTTTGCCGGTCTTTACTGTGTGAATGTTGGCTATGGCCGTACCGAAATCGCTGATGCGATCTATGCGCAGGCCAAGGAACTGGCCTATTACCACACCTATGTCGGACACGGGAACGAGCCGGTCATCCGCCTGTCGGATCGTATCGTCAAATCGGCACCAGAAGGCATGCAGCGCGTCTATTACGGCATGTCGGGTTCGGATGCGAACGAAACCAACATCAAGCTGATCTGGTACTACAACAATATCCGCGGCCTGCCGCAGAAAAAGAAAATCATCTCGCGCTGGCGTGGCTATCACGGTTCCGGCATCATGACCGGCAGCCTGACCGGCCTTGCCGCCTTCCACAACGCGTTCGATCTGCCACGCGCGCCGATCCTGCACACCACCTGCCCGCACCATTACTGGAATGCCGACGCGGGCGAGACTGAGGCCGAATTTGCCAAACGCTGTGCCGATGATCTCGAAAAACTGATCCTGCGCGAAGGCCCGGAAACTGTTGCTGCCTTTATCGGCGAACCGGTCATGGGTACGGGCGGCATCATCACCCCGCCCGAAGGATACTGGGCCGCGATCCAGAAGGTTCTGAACAAATATGATGTGCTTCTGGTTGCCGACGAGGTCGTCACCGCATTCGGCCGCACCGGGTCCTATTTCGGTTCGCACCATTACGACATCAAACCCGACCTGATCACGATTGCCAAAGGTGTGTCCTCGGGCTACCTGCCGCTGTCGGGTGTGATCATCGGCGAACGCGTCTGGAAAGTTCTGGAACAGGGGTCCGATAAAATGGGGCCGATTGGTCATGGCTGGACCTATTCCGCGCATCCGGTCTGTGCCGCTGCCGCCAATGCCAACCTTGATATTGTCGATGGTGAAAACCTGACCGGCAATGCGGCTGATACCGGTGGCTATTTCCAGAAACGCTTGCGCGAAACCTTTAACGAGCATCCGCTGGTTGGCGAAGCGCGCGGTGTTGGTCTGATGGCGGCACTGGAATTTGTCGCTGATAAAACCAAAAAGGAACGGTTCGATCCGAATGCGAAAATCGGCCCGCGCGTTTCGGCCGCCTGCCTTGAACGCGGCATGATCGCACGTGCGATGCCGCATGGTGATATCCTGGGCTTTGCCCCGCCGCTTTGCATCACCAAGTCCGAAATCGACAAGGTCATCGACATCGCCAAACAGGCCGTCGATGCCGTTGCCGACGAAGTTGCCGCTGGCAATTAAATCTCGCGCGCTATTCTGATCTCCACCGCGTCATACCTTCTTCCCGACGCGGTGCACACAGGGGCCGGGCCCATGACCGGCCCCTGTGTCTATATTAGGCGGCGCTATTCTCCAAAGCCCCGCCCGACCATAATTACGCCCAGAGATTACTCAACAGGGGACTGGAAACCATTTCGCCACGAGACGCCAACATCCACTGACTTTATCAAAGTAAATATCCAACAGGTTCAATGAAAAGGTCAGTCAATCCAAGTGTTCCTCGGAAAGCGCTTGAGCTACGGCAGGTCGTATCTTCATGTGATCAAAATAGTTCCGCAGTGGTGTCGGCAACTCGACGCCACTTCTGGGCGCGACCATAAGCACCCAAAACAGATAGCAGTCGGCGATCGTGATCTCGTCGCCCACCAAAAACATCTTGCCTCCTATCTGGTCGGATAGAATGGAAAAAGCCTTTTTCAGCTTTTCGCGTGCGCGCTCTTTCTCTGGTTCCGAGAAGTTTCTGAAAAACGGCTGATAACTCCCATGTATTTCGGATGCCATGAAGGCGAGAACCTCGAGCACCTGCCATCGAATGCCCTCCTTTTTTGAAAGAAGCTTGCCACTCTTCTCGGCAATATAGTTCAGAATAACTGGATTCTCCGTAAGGACAGTACCGTCTTCCAGTTCAAGAGCCGGAATATAACCCTTTGGATTTATCGCGAGGAAGTCACGGCCGTCGGCGGTCTTCTTCTCATGATTGATACTGACCAGTTCGTAGGGAAGTCCGGTCTCGATGAGGGCGATGTGATTAGCCAAGCTGCAAGCGCCCGGATAGTAAAAGAGGATCATGGTGGTCTCCGTGTTGCGTAGACCTCACGAATTTCTATCGAAATTTTAAGTCTACTTTATTGACCACATCTATTTATGAGGCTTAAAAATACCCGTCAAAAGCATATCTTTGGGAGTTGGTCAGATGGATGTGACTGTGTCCCACGCGGAAGCTGATTGCAGAGGCGTAAGTGAAGTCCTCAACCGTGTTGGCGACAAGTGGACGATTCAAGTGGTCGTTGCACTTCGGCTGGGTTCGCTGCGTTTCAACGCCATTAAACGGCAGGTTCGAGGTATCTCGCAGCAGATGCTGACGAGAACGCTTAAGGCCTTGGAACGTGATGGGATGGTCGAACGGACAGTTCACCACAGTACGCCGCCGCAGGTGGAATACAAGCTAACGGCGCTTGGACTGTCCTTGTCAGAAACCGTGCGACAACTCGCGGAGTGGGCGAAAACCAACCGGAAACTAATCGAGGAAAGCCGGCTCGCCTACGATAAACGACGCTGAATATGAGACATAGTCCCATGCCAGCCTCTGTTTTTTATACACAGCTTTTTATACACAGCGGCCCGCAAGTCTGTCTGGCCCGCTTTAAATCACGGCGGAAAGCCAACCGCGTTTACCGCGTCCTCGATCCGTTTGGCCATGTCATCCTGTTCAAGCACAACCGGGCCTTTGCAGAAATAGCCAAGCTGGATGCTGCCGGTCAGCATGTTGATGAACAGTTCGGCAAACTGTCGCGGGGCAATCGCGCGCAGGTTTGACGGCAAATGGGTTTGCGTCATCAGCCTGGCCGCTTTTTCATAGGTTGCCTCCGGCCCGGCATTCCAGAAGATTTCACCCAGTTCCGGGTGGGTCGGGGTGCGCGCAACAACATAGCGATGCAGATCCATCACCGGGGCACGTAAAATGCCATCCGCAAAGGCCGTGGCTATGGCGATCAGGGTCGCGCGCGGATTGTATGGCCAGACGGTGACCCCTTCCAGAGGATCGCGGGCACGTTCACACAGCCACGCGACCATGGCGCGTTCCAGCCCGATCTTGTCCCCGAAATACCGATAGATGGTCGCCTTTGACGTTCCGGCACGCGTGGCTATCCGATCCACCGCCGTGCTGTCATCACGCATATCAAGCAGTTCGGTTGCAGCTGCCTCAAGGATCCGGGTGCGGCGTTCCTGCTGTTTTGGGGTCAGGCTTTCGGCAGACATATAGCCGGGTTCCTTGTTGCTGGTTTCGTCACAGACATAAAAAGAGGCATCAAACGGTCGGGCTCATTCCGGATCGGAAATTCCCCAAGCTCGTCGAACCGCCAAACAGAACTGTACGGTTTCGTTTCACAGCTATCCGCTTTGTAAATCCCTGGACACGATCAGACCACATTTTTCATTTGTCAAAATTGAAACTGTACCGTACAGTTTCGTTTTGAGGGATCATTCTTAACATATGTCGGGGAAACCGCGATGAATAATTTGCCACGCATTTGCTGGACAGTTTCCGCCTGTCTGGGGCTTGCAGGTATGGTTTGGGGCATGCAGATGGCCGGAAGCGGCGATCACAGCAATCTTGCGGCGCATGCCCATCTCAATCTTCTGGGCTGGGTCGGTCTGGCGCTGTATGGCACCTATTACCGGCTGATCGGACTGACACGCTCTAGGGTCGCAAGCATTCAGGTTGGCTGCGCAATCGTCGGATCGGTCATTATGGGCATCGGTATTGCCATCGCCCATCAGGGCGGCACCGAAGCCATCGCCATCATCGGATCGCTTCTCACACTGGCGGCGGGTGCGCTATTTGCCGCCATCACATTCCAGCGTCCGCTTCGGATCAACAGCGGCCTGTAACCGGCACCCCCGCCAAAAGCAGACAAAAAGAAACCCCTGCGGCCAACATTGCAGGGGTTTCAGATATCATCCCGCGAAGGGGAATGGCGTCAGAGACGATTACATCTCGGTGCCAAATTCCTTGCGGAGCGCATTCAGCACTTCTTCGGTGTCACCACCAACTTCGCTGACAAGGCTGTCGCCGATACCGGCCGATGCCTCTTTGAAGGCAGCGCGCTGTTCTTCGTTCAGCTTGATGACTTCGATGCCCGGCTTGGCTTCCTTGATGCGATCAAGTGCCTCGGCATTTGCCTTTTCCTGGGCTTCATAGATGAAGTCGTCCAGTTCGGATTTGACTTCCTTGAGCATCTCTTTGCGCTCGTCCGACAGACCTTCATAGAAGGCCGCGTTCGACACCACGGTGGTGGTGTATTGCTGCTGACCGGCATAGATCAGATAGTCGGTCACTTCATAGAATTTGGCACTTTCGATGAAGAAGATCGGGTTGACCTGTGCATCGATCACGCTGGTCTGAAGGCCGGAATAAACTTCACCCCACGGCAATGCCACCGGATCGGCACCGAAAGATTCATAGCTTTCGATCAGGATCGGCGATGTCATGACACGGAATTTAACCCCGTCAAATTCGGACGGCTGGGTCACCTTTTTCTTGGTGGTCCAGACCATCTCGCCTTCCGGATACATGGTGTAAAGCTTAAGCCCCTTGGACTCGAAATCCTTCGCCAGACCATCATAGATCGTCGGGCTGCTCGACAGGACTTCCTTGTTCACCTCGTTATCCTGCGACAGCAGATAGGGAACACCGAAAACCTGGATTTCCGGAACAAAGGTGCCAAGGTGGCCCGGCGACGCGTTCGAGAACTGGACAGCCCCCGCCGCAGTCAGCTCGGTAATGTCGTTTTCGGTACCCAACTGGCCATAGGTGTAGATCGTGACTTCGACCTCACCATCGGTTTTTTCCTCAACCAGGCGTTTGAATTCCTGTGCATACAGATCCTGCACATCGCCCGGGCTTTCCTCGTGCGCAAATTTCCATTCTTCGGCATGGGCGGCTGTCCCGGCAACCGCAAAGATTGCGGCGGCAGACAGGGTCGCCTTGAAGAGCTTGTTCAAACTCATATCGAAGTCTCCCTTATTATGCCGCGACGACCGGGATTGAACCCTGGACCGGCGGCGATTAGTTGGCACATCAATGTCATGAACGCGCAAAGTGTTGAAATGTTCCTGCATCAGGTCAATGTTAGTTTTGTATCATGACAAAATAACATTGACGTCTACACATTAACCCACAGGTCATGTTAGGGTCGGGAAAACCCCCAAGGAAGCACAAGGGTAGACAAGGGTAGGAATCGACAGGATGTGGCTGCCAAATATTGACCTGAGCGGCGATACGGGACCGAAATACAAGGCCCTTGTCGAAGCAATCATCACGGATATAGAGGCCGGGCGCCTTCGGCACGATGTCCGGATGCCGACCCATCGTGAACTGGCCTATCGGCTGCATGTCAGCGTGCAAACCGTCAGCGCGGCCTACAAGGAAGTAGAACGACAGGGTTATCTCAGATCGGAACGAAGAAGGGGCACATTCGTTCAGGCACGCCTGACAGATCGCGCATCGACCTTTATTCTGGATAACCGCCAGCCCGACCTGATCGACCTGTCGATCGTGCGCACGGCCTATACCGATTTCCACAATGATCTGTCGCGCCAGATACACAGCAGACTGGCCGAAGAAACCCACCACAACTGGATGGAAAGCTGCCGCCCGGTTGCCGGTTTTGAATATCATCGCGAAATCGGCAGTAAATGGCTGGAATCCATGGGTATTTCGGCCGAACTTCCCAATATCCTGATCACCAATGGTGCCGCCCAGGGGGTGTTTACCGCCCTCGCAACGGTGGTTCAGCCCGATGATGTCGTCCTGACCGAAAGCCTGACCGATCATGGGGTTATCGGCACGGCGAGCATCCTGCGGTTCAAGCTGGGCGCGTTGCCCACCGATGACGAGGGCATTCTGCCTGAAGCGTTCGAACGCGAATGCCGCGCGCGCCATATCCGCGCCCTTGTCGTTACCCCGATCTATACCAACCCGACCAACTGCCTGATGGGACTTGAACGGCGCAAACAAATCGCCGAGATCGCCGAACATTACGGCGTTTACGTCATCGAAGACGATGTATACCGCCCGCTTCTCGAACAAAACCTGCCGCCGATCACAAGCTTCCTGCCGCGTCTGGGCTTCCATGTTTCCAGCCTGACCAAGATTGTCATGCCGGGGCTTCGCACCGGTTTTCTCATCGTGCCACAGCATCTTTCGATCCGCGCCAGCAGCGTTCTGCGAGTCACCGGCTGGATGGGCACACCATTAATGGCCGAGATCGGCGCACGCTGGATTGCCGATGGCACCGTCGATCAGGCCGTAACGGTCCAACGCGCCCTGATGCGCGAAAGACAGACCCTTGTTGCGGAAATACTGGGCGATGCCGTGGTTCGCCACCACCCCACCTCGCTAAGCGCCTGGGTGCGTATTCCGCATCACTGGCAGGAAGAATGGTTTGCCTCGGAACTGCGGAAAAACGGGGTTGCCGTGACGATTTCCGATCCCTTCATGACCGTCAAGGTCCCCCGCCCGAATGCCATCCGGATTTGTGTTGGTGGGGCGGTTGATACCCCGTCCCTGCATCACGGTCTGATGCAGATCCGTCACACGATGGAACAGATGCCGGGTGTCCATGCCTTCGACGTTATGTATTGATTTTTGTCTCATGACAAAAATCTGATTGAACCGTCACAAACCGTTTTTATTCTGGCAGTCTGGCGTGAAGCGAGCAGGAAAACGTGTGGGAGGGAACCAACAACCACACACAACGTTCAGCAAGAATGTCTCGCACGCGCATCATGGAGGTCGTATGTCGGATTCTAACGGGGAGGCTCCCGCGCCGAAAGGCGGGGTGCTGTCGGTGCTGAAACGGCTCGATGATGGATTATCTGTCGTCGAACGTCAGTTGCTGGGGTGGAGCATCGTGATCATGGCCGTCAATACGGTCGCCAATGTGATCATGCGTCTGGGTTTCAGTTCGAGCATCTTCTTTTCCGAAGAGCTCAATCAATTTCTGATCATTCTTGTCACATTCGTCGGCATCAGCGAGGCCGCCCGCATGGGGCGCCATATCCGCATGTCGGCCTTTACCGATATGCTGGGTCCGCAGGCCAGCAAGATCATGATGATCATCATCACGCTGGGCACGGCGGCCCTTCTGTTTCTTCTGGCATGGTATTCTATCGGCTATGTTTCATCCCTGATCCAGTCCAACCGCCTGACGCCTGCCCTTCGCATCCCATACTATCTGACCGTCCTCATCGTACCCTTTGGCCTGACCGTCACGGGGATCCAGTTCGTACTTGCCGCGGTAACGAATATCGTCAGACCCGGAACGCATCTGTCGTACCGGGTTGAGGATACGTTCTCCGAAGCTGACGACCATCATCTGTAGGGGGACGGAAAAATGGATCTTGGAACCACAATTCTCATCGTGATGCTCGTCCTTCTGGTGCTGGGTTTCCCGATGATGGTGCCGCTGACCATGGCCAGCGTTGTCGCCTTTACCTTCTACATGCCGATTGATCCCAAAATTCTGATCCAGCAAATGGTGACCGGGATTTCACCGGTGGCACTGATTGCCGTGCCGATGTTCATCTTTGCCGCCGATATCGTGACAAAGGGACATACGGCCAACCGGCTTATCGACCTTGCCATGACCTTTGTCGGTCATGTGCGCGGCGGCCTTGCCGTAACAACCGCCCTTGGCTGTACGCTTTTTGGCGCGGTATCGGGTTCGACACAGGCAACCGTGGTTGCGATGGGCGGACCTTTGCGCCCGAAAATGCTTAAGGCAGGCTACAAAGACAGCTTTGCCATGGCCCTGATCATCAATGCCAGTGACATCGCGTTTCTGATCCCGCCCTCCATCGGCATGATCGTGTTTGGCGTGGTTGGCAAGGTATCGATCGGCGAACTGTTCCTGGCCGGGATCGGTCCGGGCATTCTGATCCTTCTGATGTTTTCGGCCTATTGCGTCTATTACGCAAAAAAGAACAACATCCCGACCATCCCGCGCATGAGCTGGGCGGAACGCGGCAAGGCCGTTATCAATGCCGGCCCGGCCATCATGTTCCCGGTTCTAATTGTTGGCGGCATCTATCTCGGCTGGGTCAGCCCGACCGAAGTCGCCGCCGTTTCCGTGGTCTATGCCATCATTCTTGAGGTTCTGATCTTCAAGTCGGTGAAATGGTCGGAAATGCTGGAAATCGCCCGATCGACCGGCCTGATCACCGCTGTGGTCTTCATCCTTGTCGGTGCGGGTACAACTTTCTCCTTCGTGATTTCCTTTGCCCAGATTCCGCAACACGTGATCGGTGCATTGGGTCTTGAAGGTGCGAACAGCTATCTGATCCTTGCCGCCATCTGCATCGCCTTCTTCATTGGCTGCATGTTCGTTGATCCGATTGTTGTCATTCTGGTGCTGACACCGATCTTCATGCCGCTGGTACGTGATGCCGGGCTTGATCCGGTGCTGGTCGGTACATTGGTGACCCTGCAGGTCGCCATCGGGTCGGCAACGCCACCATTTGGCTGCGATATTTTCACCGCCATCGCGATCTTCAGGCGACCTTATTACGAGGTCATCCGCGGAACGCCGCCCTTTATCTTCATGCTTCTGCTGGCCGCCGTGATTCTGGTCTTTGTTCCGCAGATCGCATTGTTCCTGCCGACCATGGCTTTCCGTTAATCGGCAGGTAACCGGGATCGTCCCGGAAAGAACAACCACAATATCAAACCGGGGTGCGGGCATTCATTGCCCCGCCCCATCAAGGAGTTCAGGACGATGTCCGTTGCCCCCGCGGTCACGCCAGAGCCGGTAGACCTGTCCTATTTGCCCGATCCGGTTGCCCCGGCCGGGCGGATAGGGCTGATTACGCTCGCCACCGATTTCAATAGCGAGGATGACCTGCGTCGCATCATTCCCGATGATGTTGGCCTGTTCACCACCCGCATTGAAAATGCCAATCCCATCACGGTCGACACCCTGCGCAGCATGGCTGACGATCTGCCACGTGCCGCACGCACACTGTTGCCGGGCTATGGGGTGGATGTTGCCATTTTTGGCTGCACGTCGGGCACGGCGGTCAATGGATCGGACCGGATCGAAGCCCTGATCAACAAGGGAATGCCGGGCACAGCCGTGACCAATCCGTTGCTGGCAACAGATGTCGCATTGCGAACAATCGGTGCGCAAAAAATCGCCGTGGTCGCCCCCTATGTTCTGGATGTCACCCGATCCGTTGCCGAACAACTGATCGTGCGCGGTTTCGATGTGACCCGGCTGATGGGGTTCGGGCTTGAAAACGATATTGATATGACCGCAATCCCGCCCGACGCCCTTTTGGCTGCGGCCCTGCAGGTCAATAGCCCGGATGCCGATGCCGTGTTCATTTCATGCACCGCAATTCGGTCCGCCGAGATTGCCGAACGTGCGGAAAAGCTTCTGGGCAAGCCCGTGATCACCAGCAATCAGGCAATGATCTGGCATGCGCTGCATCTGATGAAATACGACAAACCGGTCGCGGGGTTCGGAACCCTGTTTGACCACGCCCCACACAAATCGTAACGAGGTCGCCATGAAGGAACCCATCACGCTTGGTGATGTGCTTTCTGCCCGCAAAACCATCGCGGGCCACGTGATCCATACACCACTGCGCCCGTCTGCCAGCCTGTCTGAGCAGATCGGATCGCCCGTGTGGCTAAAATGCGAACACCAGCAATATACCGGCAGCTTCAAACTGCGCGGGGCGGCGAATGCCGTTCTGAAACTGTCACCCGAACAAAAGGAAAAGGGCGTTGTCGGCGTATCGACCGGCAATTATGGCCGCGCCCTTGCCAATGCGGCACGCAATGCCGGGGTGCGCGCCGTCATCTGCATGTCCGAACTGGTCCCGAAAAACAAGGTCGAAGGCATCCGCGCCCAGGGGGCAGAAATCTGCATTTCCGGCACCTCGCAGGACGAAGCCCAAAAGGAAGTCGACCGTCTGGTATCGGAAAAGGGCATGACCATGCTGCCCCCCTTTGACCATGCCGATATCATCGCCGGTCAGGGAACCCTTGGCCTTGAAATCCTTGAACAGCTTCCCGAAACCGACACGCTTCTGGTGCCATTGTCGGGCGGCGGGCTGCTGGCGGGTGTTGCGCTGGCGGCGAAGTCGATCAATCCGGCCATCCGGGTTGTCGGCATTTCGATGGAACGCGGCTGTGCGATGATCACAAGCTTGCAGGAAGGCAAACCGACCGCGGTCAAAGAACTGCCGACACTGGCCGACAGTCTGGGCGGCGGCATCGGGCAAAACAACCAATACACATTCGATATGTGTGCCGATCTGACCGATGACTTTGTTCTGGTGAACGAAGCCCAGATCGCGGACGGCATCCGGGCCGCCTATCACGATGACCAGCAGGTGATCGAAGGGGCCGCTGCCGTTGGTATCGCGGCCCTTCGCGCCGGATTGATCGACAATCCCGGCACCACGGTCGTTCTGTCGACCGGCTGCAATATCGACATGGATTTGCATAAACGTATTGTCGGCGGCGAAGACGTCGACCTGATGGCGGAGTAACCAATATGCCCAACATCAGAATTCTGACCGAAACCGACCTTCGCAACGTTATCACCCTTGATACCGATGCGATTGCCTGTATCGAAAATGCCTTTCTGGCCCTGGCGACCAAGGATGTGCGGATGCCGCCAATCCTTCGGCTTGATATCGACGACCACAATGGCGAGGTCGATGTCAAAACCGCCTATGTCCCCGGACTGGACAGTTTCGCCATCAAAATCAGCCCCGGCTTTTTTGACAATCCGAAACTCGGCCTGCCGTCGGTCAACGGGTTGATGAACCTGTTTTCGGCCAAAACCGGCCTGCTCGAAGCCGTCATGCTCGATAACGGGTATCTGACCGATGTCCGCACCGCCGCTGCCGGGGGTGTCGCCGCCAAACATCTGGCACGCAAGGATGCAAAACATGCCGCGATCTTCGGGGCCGGGGTGCAGGCGAAATTGCAGCTCAAGGCGCTTAAACTGGTACGCGGCATCACATCGGCCACCATCTGGGCACGCGACATGGCCAAGGCCGAACTCTGTGCCGCCGCCTGCGCCAGCGAACTTGGCCTTTCCGTAACCGCAACGCCCGATGGCCGGGCCGCGGCACAGGATGCCGACATTATTGTCACCACCACCCCCGCACGTGAACCGGTCCTTTTGTCGGACTGGGTCAAACCCGGTACCCATATCACTGCGATGGGATCGGATGCGGAACATAAAAACGAAATCGACCCGGCATTAATCGGCCGGGCAGACCTTTATGTGTGCGACAGCCTTTCGCAATGCCGGATCCTGGGCGAACTGCATCACGCCATTGATGCCCGGATCATCAAAGCCGACCGCACATTTTCAGAACTGGGGCAGGTTATCGCCGGATCGGCATCTGGACGTACGTCCGATGATGCGATCACGGTTGCCGATCTGACCGGTACGGGTGTCCAGGACACCGCAATCGCCACCCTCGCCCGCGCCCGCTGCGACGCAGCCAAGGCTGGGACCGAGATCACGTCGTAATAACAAAGGGAAACAGGGTCAGGAAAAACTGAAACCCCGCCTTTTTTTGGAGGCCTGCGATGAGCCAGGTTGAATTGAATTTCACGCGCGAGGAATATGCCGAGCGTCTGGAAAAAACAAAAAAAGCCATGGTGGAAAAGGGGCTCGATCTTCTGATCGTGACCGATCCATCAAACATGGCCTGGCTGACCGGCTATGACGGCTGGTCGTTTTATGTTCACCAATGCGTCCTTGTTCCGATCGAAGATGATCCGATCTGGTTCGGCCGGTCGCAGGATGCAAACGGGGCAAAGCGCACGGTCTATATGACCCATGACCGCATCATCCCCTATGCCGATTACTATGTGCAATCCACCACCCATCATCCGATGGATTACCTGTGCGAAGTGATCGAATATCGCAATTGGGGCACGCGCAATATCGGCGTGGAAATGGACAATTACTATTTCTCGGCCAGATGCTATGCGCAATTGCAGGCCCATCTGCCCAATGCAAAGTTCCATGACGCAACCGCACTGGTAAACTGGCAGCGCGCGGTAAAATCCGAGTCCGAGATTTTCTATATGCGTCAGGCGGCCCGCATCGTCGAAAACATGCATGAACGCATTTTCGAGGTTGTCGAACCGGGCATGAAGAAAAACGAACTGGTTGCCGAAATCTATCGTTCGGGGATTGTCGGCATTGACGGGATCGGCGGGGACTACCCGGCAATCGTGCCGTTGCTGCCATCGGGTGCCGATGCCGGTGCACCACATCTGACCTGGGATGACAAACCGATACCGGGCGATGCCGGAACGTTTTTCGAGATTGCCGGTTGCTATAAACGCTATCACGCACCGCTATCGCGCACTGTTTATCTGGGGCAACCCGAACAGCGTTTCCTTGATGCCGAAAGTGCCCTGATCGAAGGCCTTCAGGCTGGCCTTGAAGCCGCCAAACCCGGCAACGTCTGCGAAGATATCGCCGTTGCCTTCTTTGGCGTGCTGCAAAAATACGGCATCCACAAAGACAGCCGGTGTGGCTATCCCATCGGGCTTTCCTATCCGCCCGACTGGGGCGAACGCACCATGAGCCTGCGCCCCGGTGACCGCACGGTTCTTGAACCGGGCATGACATTCCATTTCATGCCGGGACTCTGGTTTGATGACTGGGGGATCGAGATCACCGAAAGCATGATGATCACGGAAACAGGCAGCAAAACGCTGACCAGTTATCCAAGGCAGTTATTCGTCAAAAACTGACGCGAATACCGCCGATCACAATCGCATCGCAGATAAAATGCCGGTGCAAGACTGCCACGCAGGATACCGACGGTCGCGGTATCCTGCCTTTATGCAAGGAAACGGCCATGACAAAGAAATCCCCGATTACGCCAACGATCCCGTTCGATCAGGATGGTGTTCATCACGGTTTTTTAAAGCTGCCCTATTCGCGTGATGATTCCGCGTGGGGGGCTGTGATGATCCCGATCACGGTCATTCGTAACGGTAATGGCCCCACCGCCCTTCTGACCGGCGGCAATCACGGTGACGAATACGAAGGTCTGGTATCGCTGTTCAAACTGGCGGGGAAACTGTCACCTGCTGAAATCACCGGGCGGGTCATCATTTTACCGGCGATGAATTTCCCGGCTTTCCTGAATGCGTCGCGGACTTCCCCGATTGACAAGGGCAACCTTAACCGCAGCTTCCCCGGCAAGGCCGATGGTACGGTGACACAGAAAATCGCCGATTACGTCCTGCGCCATCTGGTACCCGAAGCCGACATCGTCCTTGATCTGCATTCCGGCGGCAAGACGCTGGACTTCATTCCGTTTGCCGCCGTCCACGTCCTTGATGACAAGGAACAGGAAGCCCGTTGCGTAAACGCGATGAAGGCCTTTGCCGCCCCTTATTCGATGATGATGCTCGAACTTGATTCGGTCGGCATGTTCGACACGGTTGTTGAGGAAGCCGGCAAAACATTCGTCACCACCGAACTGGGTGGTGGGGGTTCAACCACCGCAGAACGGGTGGCGATTGCCGATCGCGGGGTGCGCAACCTTCTGATCCATGCCGGTATTCTGACCGGTGAACCGGACGTCCCCGACGATAGCGGCGTAATGCTGGATATGCCGGATGGCAACTGTTTCGTTGCGTCGGTTTCAAGCGGCCTGTTCGAACCCTGTGTCGATCTGGGGCAGATGGTCACGCGCGGTGATCTGATTGCGCGCGTTTACGATGCCAACCGGACCGGCGGGGTGCCGACGGAATACAAGGCACCGCGTGATGGCATCGTCGCCTGTCGCCATTTCCCCGGCCTGATCAAAACCGGTGACTGTCTTGCCGTCATTGCCGAGGTGGTCGGGAAATGATCAGGCTGGATGATCAGGATCTGAAAATCCTGCTCACGCTGCAACGCGAGGGGCGCATCACCAAGGTCAAACTGGCCGAGGCGGTGAACCTCTCGCCAAGCCCGTGCTGGGAACGGCTCAAGCGCCTTGAAGACCTTGGCGTGATTTCGGGCTATCACGCCCATATCAATCTTGAAATGCTGGTCAAGCCGACCCTTGTGATGACCGAGGTAACGCTTCGTCATCACCAGCACGAGGATTTCACGATTTTCGAAAAGGCCGTTCAGGACATCCCCGAAATCGTCGAATGCTATGCCCTTGGCGGCGGGGTCGATTATATGCTCAAGATACTCTGTCGTGATGTCGATGCCTATCAGCGCCTGATCGACGGACTTTTGATCGCAGGCATCGGTATTGACCGATATTTTACCTATATCGTGACAAAAAAGGTCAAAACCACACCGGTCCCGCCAATCGACGCCCTTTTGGATCCCTCGATCCGGAAATAACGGCCGACTGGCAGCATCCGGAAAGGCAAAACGGGGGTCATCGGCATGAAGGATGTGATGGAAAGCTGGCAATTATGGGCTGCCCTTGCCGCCTGCTTTGCCGCCCTGACCGCGATTTTTGCCAAGGTCGGGATTGAAAACATCAATTCCGACTTTGCCACCTTTATCCGCACCGCAATCATTTTCGTCATGGTCTTCGCCATCCTGATGATTGGCGGTCACTGGCAAAACCCGGCAACCGTATCGGCCAAAACATGGTGGTTCCTGATCCTGTCCGGGCTTGCGACCGGGGCATCGTGGTTATGCTACTTCCGCGCACTCAAGATTGGCGAGGCCGCAAAGGTCGCCCCGATTGACAAGCTCAGCGTCGTACTGGTTGCGATCTTCGGCGCAGCATTTCTTGGTGAAAAACTGTCCCCCGCAAGCTGGCTTGGCGTCGTGATGATCGGCACCGGTGCCGCGCTTATTGCCTGGAAAGGCTAAATTTAAACGCTTCCCAACCTGCCAAAGTTGTGGCGAAATCGGTTTTATCATTTGGCCTATGGGGGAATGGGTGATGAAACCGGGCGTTACCATGATCAGGACCATGACGATTGGCATTCTGGGCATAAGCCTTTCTGCCTGCCAGACAGTCAACACACCCCCAGCCCCCTCGCCCGTGCCATCGCAAACATCCCTTGCCCCGGCCAGTGTTTCCGATCCCGGCAGCATCGCATTCCGGATCAACCCATCCGGTAACGGCGCTTACTACGGCTGGCAGATGCAGGTCGTAAAGGCTTCCCGCAACAAGGGGTTCAAGCCCTTCACCACCGAACAGCTTTCCGCCGGACAGATGAAGGAATATACCCTTTGGCCAGACAGCTACCTGGTCAGGGTCTCTCGACTGGGCGAACTGAAATCGGAAAGCTGGGTTGATGTGCTCCCCGGCGAGGTCACGGTGGTTTATGCCGATTACGGCCTGTTTTCCGAAGACGTCAAAATAAGCCGCGAACCCGATCCCGCCCGGATTGACCCCAATATCGACACCACGGTATGGCGCATACCGATCACTACCACCTATGGCCCCGAAGTCATGTTTGCCCATGACGGCTACCGGGCGGAATATACCGGCCCGCAAAATAACGGCAATCCGGTCGGCACCGGCACGGTCGAAATCACCCGCAACGAACAGCCCTTTGCCGAAATCGACAATGCCGACATTACCGGCGATAAAATCACCGGCGACATCGAATATGCCGATGGCCGCGTGGTGGACGGCGAATATCTAAGCGACAGCCGCCAGATCGAACCGGGCAGCACGACCAAATGGCCCGATGGCACAAGCTTTACCGGCACCTATCGCGTGTTCGACCCGCGTGAGGGTGAACTGCGCATGGCGGACGGCAATGTCTGGCAGGGGCCGGTGCGCGAACGCAAGCCCGCCGGTCAGGGCCGCCTGACCTGGTGGGAAGGCGGGTGGATGGAACTGCCCGAAGGATCGGCATTCCCAAGCCAGACCGGCCAATTCGTCTGCGGCGGGGAAACCGTCCCGGCCGGTGATTGCTATTATTACGGCGGCAAAAAGCTTTCGGGGCCGGATGAACTGGCCACCCTGATGGAACGTGATCGCCAGCTTGCCGCAAAAGCCGCTGCCGAAGAAGCCGCCCGGAAAGCCGCATCCGAAACCACCCAACCGCAGGCCACAGCCCAAAGCGGTTGCCGCAATGCCAGTGGCACATTCCGCGACAATACCGGCAATTCCACCCTTAAACTCGACTCGCCCGGTCAGGGAAACGGTAATTTCGTCAGTTACACCTATGGCAGCGCGCAAAAATTCCGGTTCGAAATCGGCTTCACCTATGTCACCACGCCCGACAGCATTTCGGTCACCTATGGCAACGGCACCTATAGCGATGCGGCAACCGGACAGGTTCTGCAACGCATGAGTGCACCGTCAGGCACTGTTTCGTGCCGGTTTGACGGTAATCTTCTGGTCATGGACGGGGTGGAATACCGGCAGTAATCAAACAAACAAACCGCCGAAAAACATCCCAACTTACAATTAAACTCTTGGGCGAAACAAAGGCGAAAAGCGGCCAAACCGCCCCAATCCCCTTGATACTGGCCGTAAATTTGCCCGGAGGCCCGCGTAACCTTTTTGTCAGATGACAAGGAGATTACCGCGTGCCTGCACCTCAACAGACAGATGAATCCGCGGAAAACAACCGCGGCGATAAAATCTTTTTTGCTGCCTTCATGACCGGCGTTGCCGCGATCAGCTTCGGTATTGGTGCGTTTGTCATACTGGCCGAAGTACCGCCCTATCAGTCGATGAAAAACGCGTGGCGTGCGGGCACGGCCCTGTGGGAACAGCGTACCAAATACAGCAGTGTCGAACGGCTTGATTTCTGGTCCCCCGCCCGAACCGAAGAAACCGGTGTCACGATCAATAAAGCCGACAAGACCCAGAAAGGTCTGACCCTGTATTCGTCGGGTGACGGGCCGCATGCGGTGCTGGTCGATATGGATGGCAACATCGTGCATGAATGGCGCATGCCGTTCAGCGAAATCCACGATGAAACATCGCCGATCCCCAACCCGCAAAAAGACGATTTCATGCATTGGCATACCGCCAAGATGGCACCTGATGGTGACCTGATCGTGCAATATACCGCGGCGGGCGACACGCCATATGGCTATGGCATGGCCAAGATCGACCGCAATTCCAAACCGGTCTGGAAATATCTGGGAACCGCACATCACGATTTTTCGATTGCGCCTGATGGCCGGGTTTATGCCCTGACCCAGGAATTCCGCTTTAACACATATGACAACCGCAAACAGCTCACCCCGCCGCGGCTTGATGATTTCGCGGTGATCCTCTCGCCTGAAGGCAAGGAAATCAAACGTGTCTCGATCCTCGATGCGCTGATCAATTCCAGCTACGCCAACATGGTCGATTTCGCGCCCTATTTCTCGAACGAGGACGTGTTGCACACCAACACGATCCAGTTGATTACCGAAGAAACGGCGCAAAACTTTGAACAGGGCAAGGCGGGCGATGTTGTTCTGTCCTTCCGTGATCTTGGCATCATTGCCGTGCTTGATATGGATGCGGAAAAAGTCGTCTGGGCAACCCGTGGCCCCTGGCTGGGGCAGCATGACCCGGATGTCCTGCCAAACGGCGATATCCTGCTGTTTGACAATCAGGGCCAGCTTGCCGATCCGGACGCCGGTCAATCCCGCGTGCTGCAGATTGATCCCGCAACCAACGGCATCACCTGGGAATACAAGGGCACTGCCGAACACAGGTTTGACAGCAACATCCGTGCTGATCAGCAGCGCCTTCCCAATGGCAATACGCTGATTACCGAATCATCGGGCGGACGCCTTTTTGAAGTCACCCCGGAAGGCGAGATCGTCTGGGAATACCACAACCCGATCCGCCGTGATGATCCCGACAATCCCGGCCAAAAACTGATCCCCGTCGTATCGCAGGCCGAGCGCATCAGCGATGAACGCGCAGCCCTTTACAGCGATACCAACTTCACCCCGACCTCCCCTGATGGAGAAAAGCAATGAAACAGAACATGAAACTGCTTTCGATTGGAACCGCGACCATTGCTGCAGCAACACTTCTGACAGCCCTGCCTGCACAGGCATATGTGGGACCGGGCGCTGGTCTTAGCCTTCTGTCTGCTTTGTGGGCTGTTCTGGCCGCCGTATTTGTCGCGGTTGGCTTTGTCCTGCTGTGGCCGATCCGCAAAATGATGCGCAACCGCAAACGTGCGCAGCAAAACGGCTCTGGCACCACCTCGCATTCAACGCATTCGGCGCATTCGCACCAGCCGAAGGCCTGAACGGTCAACGACCAACAGGAACGATGACGCATGGGAATACTCGATTGGCCCGCCCCCGCCTTTAGCACCCTTGATGCCCTGATGGCAGATGCCCTCGGACCGTTTGGACGCGTCCTGATCTGGGCGCTGGTCTGTGCGGTGATTTCGATGCTGCTTTATAAGGTGCTGTCGCCGCAAACACGCATCAAGGCGATCAAGGAACGGCTGAAAGAAGCCCGCAAGGCCATGGCCGAAGACGATGGCGAGGATTTCGGCGAAGGCATGAAGCTGGCCAAGGCACAGCTTGCCCAGTCGCTGAAACTTGTCGGTTTCGTCATCGGCCCGGCGGTTGTCGCATCCCTGCCCGCCCTTGCGATGATCGTCTGGCTGGACGGGCAGTACGGTTATAGCTGCCCGGCACCGGGGCAGCAGGTTTCCATCAGCGCCCAGCCGGAAAATGTCGCCATCGAACAGGTCGGCATCAATCCGGCCGGATTGGAAGACGGTGCCTGTCCTGTTGTTCAGGTGCCCGGTGCCAGTGACGGTGAAACCTATCTGGTGGCACCGGCCGCCGCCATTCCCGTGATCCATCAAAAACAGTGGTGGAACCTGATTATCGGCAATCCGGCGGGCTATCTGCCCGACGACAGCCCGGTAACACAGCTTCGTTTCGAATTGCCAACCCAACAAATCATCAGCGCCGGCCCGGATTGGGCACGTGGCTGGGAACTGACTTTCTTCCTTGCTCTCGTATTGGGGTCGCTGGCGATCAAAAAAGGATTTCGCATCGAATGACTGGCCAAACGACATCCGAAAAATCAACCACACCCGCGTCTAATGGCGCAGCCTTCCATGTATCGGGCTGGGATAACTGGCTAAGCGGCCTGATTGCCCGCCACCCGATGCAATGGATCAGACTTGGCAATTTCGAAACGAAACTTGCCGGTGATGCGATTGAAGATGTCCAAATAGAAAAGCCGGTCTTTGTCGCGGGTCTTGCCCGATCCGGCAGCACGATCCTTCTGGAAACGCTGGCCCGCCATTCCGATGCGGCAACCCATCGTTACCGCGACTATCCGCCGGTTTTCACGCCCTATCTGTGGAACAAGTTTGTCGATCTTGCCCCCAAGGGCAAGGAGGTTGCGGTTGAACGCACCCATGCGGATGGCATCAACATCACGCCTGAAAGCCCCGAAGCGTTCGAGGAAATGATCTGGATGGCGTTTTTCCGTCATCTGCATGACGTCAATGAAAGCAACGTCCTTGATGGTCAGATCAGCAACCCGGCGTTCGAGAAGTTCTATCGCGATCACATCCGCAAACTGATCCATGTGCGCGGCGGCAAACGCTATATCTCCAAGGCGAACTATCTGGTCACCCGGATGGAATATCTGCTGTCGATCTTCCCCGATGCCAGGTTCGTCCTGCCGGTGCGTGATCCGCTGTGGCATATCGCATCCCTTGCCAAACAGCACGACCTGTTCTGCAAGGGCGAACAGGATAACCCACGCGCGGTCGCCCATATGCAGCGTGTCGGCCATTACGAATTCGGCCTTGATCGTCGTCCGATCAATACCGGCGATCTGCACGCCACCCGCCAGATCATGAAACACTGGAACGAAGGCAACGAAGTCGCCGGCTGGGCCCATTACTGGAGCGACCTGCACCACTACATCGCGGATCGCATGACCGTGAACAAGGCGCTTGGCGACGCGACGCTGGTGGTCCGTTACGAGGATTTCGTCGCCGACCCGGCAAATCAGTTACGCCGCCTGTTTGATCATGTCGACCTGCCCGACGCCGAACCGATCATCAATGAAGTCGCCCCGACCATTCACGCGCCGACCTATTACCGGCCGAAATTCAGCGACGAAGAAATTGATCTGATCCGCGATGTCACGGCAATTGCAGCCGCCCGTTTCGGGTATGACAGCAAACCGGAACAAGCTGCCCACATGGCCAAAACAAAACGCGCCTAGGGATTTTGAAATCCCCGGCGCGCCCCGAAACAATTGGCGTGAATTAAAAGCGATCAGTGATGGTCGCTTTTTCGCCCTGTGGCCATATGCCAGAAATCCCACGCACACAGCGCCAGCGTGATCCCGACCATGATGCCAAGATCCCAGCGCGTGACATAGCCAAACAGAATGCCAAGAAAGCCCCCAAAAACGATAAAGGCCAAAATCGCCATTGCCTGATCAAGACGTGACGGTATCATGACGATGCTCCTTCATTTTCAGAATTCGTAACAAATTCAACAAGCCAGCGCGCCGTTCGAAGCAACCGGGCATCATCGCCGCGCCGCCCGACAAGCTGCACGCCCATCGGCAACCCGTTTTCCGCCCAAAGCAACGGCAGCGTAATCGCAGGCGTCCCGCACAACGTCCAAAGACCGTTAAAAATGGCATTCCCGGTCGTATCAAGGCTGCCGGGGGCCGGGCCCGGTGCCGCCGGGGTGATGATCACATCGCAACGCTGGAACACTTCATCAAGCGCAACATTGTAAAGATCGCGCCAGTCCAGTGCGGCAAGATAATCCCGCGCCGTGACCCTGTTCCCCGCGTCAAGCGCCTCTGTCATCTGCGGGGATAATTGATCGCGTCCGCGCTTTTCATAGCTGTAATAACATTTCGCCATTTCGGCGAAATTGATCTTTGCCCGCAGGTCGGCGGCATCATCAAATGCCTTGGGCAGGGGTGCCTCAAAGCACTGTTCGCCCAAAACACTCGTCAATTCGCGAAACGCCATGACGGTATCGTCATCGGCCACACTGTCAAACTGTGGTGGGCGGACAAAGGCCAATGTCGGCGTTACCAGCGGCGTCGATTTGGCGGCTTCCTGCAAACGCGGGGTGGGTTGCAATGTCGTCGCCCGGTCACGCGCGTCATGCCCGAACAGGATTTCGGCAATCATCGCCGCCCCTTCGACAGAACGGGCAAACACACCAATGGTATCAAGCGACGGTGACTGGGCCAGAACCCCGGTACGGGAAATCGCGCCAAAGGTCGGCTTTAACCCGACCACCCCACAAAACGATGCCGGCCGGATGACCGAACCGCCGGTTTGCGTCCCCACGGCCAACGGCACCATCGCCGCGGCAACTGCCGCCGCCGACCCGGCCGATGATCCCCCCGGTGTGTGGGATGTGTTGTGCGGGTTGCGTGTTTTGGACGGGCACATGAAGGCCATTTCGGTCGAAACCGTCTTGCCCATGATGATCGCACCCGCCGCACGCAGCTTTTCGACCAGCACCGCATCCTCGGTCGGCACCCGTCCCTTATCAAGCGGCGTGCCATTTTCGGTTGGCATCCGGGCCGTATCGATAACGTCCTTCAGCCCGACCGGCAGACCATGCAACGGGCCGATCGGCATGCCCGACTGGCGGCGCGCGTCAAGCGCACGTGCCTGTGCCAGGACATAGTCACCATCAAGATAGGCCCACGCCTGAATTTCCGGTTCAAGTGCCGCGATCCGATTAAGGCAGGCCTCGGCATACTCGACTGCCCTCACGGCACCGGATGCCAGCCGGTCACGCACTTCGACCACGTCAAGGTTAAGCAACGGATTAAGTGTCATACCGACGGCCTCCTAACGTGCGCCATAGAACAGATCCGGCAGATGGAACACGATCTGGGGGAAGGTATACATCAGAACCATGCTGACAATCACCATGAACAGGAACGGCATGATCCCCTTGAAGATATCCGTCAGCAAAATACCCGGAGGCGAAACCCCCTTGAGGTAATAGGCCGACATCGCCATCGGCGGTGTCAGGAATGACGTCTGCAGGTTCAGCGCGACGAGGATACCAAAGAACAGCGGATCAATATCAAACAGCGGCAGCAGCGGCAGGAAGATCGGCACAAAGATGATGATGATTTCCGACCATTCCAGCGGCCAGCCAAGCAGGAAGATGATCAACTGCGCCAGCAGCAGGAACTGAAGCGGTGTCAGGTCAAGCCCACCAACGAACTCGGCAATGACATGCTCGCCACCAAGATACGAGAACACCGACGAGAACGTATAGGACCCGACAAACAGCCAGCACACCATGGCCGATGTCCGTACCGTCAGGTAAACGGACTCGCGCAGCCGGTCAAAGGTCAGCGCACGATACGCCAGCGCCAGAACCATCCCGCCCAGCGCCCCGATGGATGCCGCCTCGGTCGGGGTTGCCAGACCAAACAGGATCGACCCCAGAACCGCCAGAATAAGGAATGCCAGCGGGAAGAACGACGTCCCCAGCATCCACAGAACCTTGGGCAACGGCACATCAGGAATTTCATCGGATGTCGGACGCGGTGCGGCTTTTGGCTGCAACAAGGCACGCCCCACGACATAAAGCAGATAAAGCCCGACCAACGTCAGGCCCGGCAACAGCGCACCGGCATAAAGCCGCACGATCGACACACCCGATGCCGCGGCATACACAATCAGCATGATCGATGGCGGGATCAGAATGCCCAGCGTCCCGCCGGCACAGATGATGCCGGTGGCAAAACTTTTGTCATAACGGGCCTTGATCATCGCGGGCAGTGCCAGCATCCCCATCAGGGTCACCACTGCACCGACAATCCCGGTCGCGGTCGCAAACAGCGCACAGGTCACAAGGGCGGCAACGCCAAGCGAACCGGGGACATTCTTGGCAGCGATATTCAGTGTCGAGAACAACCGGTTAACGATATTGGCGCGTTCAACGATGTACCCCATGAACAGGAACAGCGGAACCGCGGTCAAGACCTCGTTCGACATCACCGTGTATGTCTGGTTGATAAACAGATCGAAAATCCGGTTATTCACCGCCCCTTCGATCCAGGTTATCGCCGATGTCAGGGTATCGCTGTCCTCGGCCAGACGGTCAAAGGCACGCCACATGCGTCCTGCGTCAAAATACGCGTAGTAACCAAAACCAATCCCCAGCGCCATCAGCGTAAACGCGACGGGAAAGCCAAGGAAAACAAGCATAATGAAGATGCCAAGCATCATCAGGGCGACATGTGCGTCAATCACGTTTGCAGCTCCGTTCGGACCGGTTATCGCGGGTTTCGATTTGGTTAGTTGTCTTTTGCGACATGCTGCTTCATCAGCAATTCTTCGGTTTCTTCGACATCGTCATCGGCACCGCGCCAGTATCCTTCACGCATGCACATGATGCAGCGCATGACCTGGGCGATCCCCTGAATGAACAGCAGAATCCCCGCAGCCACCATAATGGCCTTGAACTGAAAGATCGGAACGCCCGCCGGGCTGTTCACGCTGACTTCCCCGTATCCCCAGGACCGCGATGAATATTTCCAGCCTGTCAGGATCAGGGCCGTAATGCCGGGGAAGAAAAAGAAGATGTAAAGCACAAGGTCGACAGTCGCCTGTGTTCTTGGCTTCCAGAGACGGTAAAGGAAATCACCCCGCACATGGCCCCCGCGCGACAGCGTATAAGCCCCGCCCATCATGAATAACGAGCCATACATGATGAAGGAAACGTCGAGCGACCATGTCGTCGGCGCATTAAAAACATAACGCGCCATCACTTCGTAACTCATTCCCAACGTCATCAGGATGATGAGCCACCCGAAAGCCTTGGCAAACCAGGCCGAAAGCTTGTCCGCGAATTCAATAAAGCTGATCATGAAGTCTTTTCCGTTACCGTAGCAACCGCCCCGGGGATCATGGATCCCCGGGGCAGCCTTTGGGTCAGACAAACCGTATGAAACCGGTGGGTTTCATTACAGTTTCAGTTTGCCCGGGAAGTAGTGGTCATAGGCAAGCTGATAATCGGGCGAGTTCATCAGTTCATAATAGGTCACGCGCTCAACCCAGGCACGCTGACTATCAAGAACCTTCTTCATGAACGGATCTTCTTCAAGCTGCGGGATCAGTTTGTCCCAGGCATCAAGCTGGGCAGCCAGAATTTCCTTCGATGTACGATGGATGGTAACGCCTTCGTCTGCAAGTTTCTGCAGGTCGGACGAATAATTGTCCATCGCAAGTGCGGTGTTCGACGTCGAAGCCGCTTCCACGCCATACCGCAGGATCGCCTGCAGATCAGGTTCGAGGTCTTCATAGAAATCACGGTTGAAGATGAACTCGAAGCTTTCGGATGCCTGATGATAGGACGACAGATAGTAGTTCTTCGCCACATCCTGCGCGCCGAAACGCATGTCCGAAGACGGGTTGTTGAATTCAAACGCGTCAATCACGCCGCGTTCCATCGCCGGGACGATCTCGCCACCCGGAAGCTGTGCGACCGACATGCCCATCGATTGAAGCAGATCGGCAGCCAGACCCACGGTACGGTATTTGAAGCCCTGGATATCGGCGACGGAATTGACTTCACCCTTGAACCAGCCGAACGGCTGGGCCGGCATCGGGAAGCCAAGAAGACCAATCACGTTCAGCCCCATAACGTCCTGGGTCAGTTCGCGATAGAATTCTTCACCGCCACCGGCATAGAACCAGCTCAGCATGGTGGTTGCAGAACCACCAAACACCGGACCGGTACCAAACAGCGACGCTGCCTTGTTCTTGCCGTACCAGTAAACCGGCACGGAATGGGCGATATCGATCACGCCGTCATTGACGCCATCCAGAACCTGGAAAGCCCCGATAACGGCACCGGCCGGCAGAAGGTCAACCTTCAGGCGACCACCCGACATGGCTTCGACACGATCGGCATATTGCTTGGCAAATGTCATCCAGATGTCCGATGACGGCCAGGACGTCTGCATTTTGACGACCAAAGGTGCAGGTTGTGCATGAACTGCCGGGGCCGCGAACAGCCCCGAAGCAGCAGCGCCACCGGCAACAACACCGGTAGCACCCTTGGTAAGGAACGAACGGCGGGACACTTGCTTCGACTTCACGTCTTCAGGCGTAGGTATCTTTTTCATTACTTCCTCCCAGAATTATCGCCGCACCCGACAACTAATTGGCGGAAAATAGGCGATGATTTTCAGCCTTACATAGGCCCTGACCTGATACAAGGGACATCGAATATTTGGCCTTCCACCATGTGGAAAACTTTTTTCGATTATTATTTTCCGAAACATGACGTGTTCCGGAATTTAGCAAGTTCTTGTTTTTGGCGCGCCGTTAGGCAACGCGATCCTGCGGTTGCCCGCCGGAAAAGAAGGCATCAAGATTATCTAGCGCCCGAAAGCCCATGGCATCACGCGTCTCTTCAGTCGCAGAGCCTATATGTGGCAACAGGAAGACGTTTTTCAACGACGACAGATCGGGGTTTCCACCGGGTTCCTTGCGGAACACATCAAGCCCGGCCGCAAACAGCTTCCCGCTTTGAAGCGCCTTGATCAGGGCGTCCTCATCGACCAGATTGCCGCGCGCCGTATTGACCAGAATGGCCCGATCCGGCAGCAATGCGATGGTTTTCTCATTGATGATGCCGGTCGTATCGGGCGTCGCCGGACAATGCAGCGACAAGACATCCGATACCGCCAGAAGCCCCTCGACCGTGTCGTGGAAAACAGCACCCTTTTCAAGGTGACCCGGCAGACGGGTGCGATTGTGATAATGCACTTCCATGCCAAAGCCGCGTGCGCGCTCGGCGGCAACCTGCCCGACACGGCCCATGCCCAGAACGCCAAACCGCTTGCCGGTCACCTGCCGCCCGACCATAAAGGCCGGCGACCAGAAATCCCATTTCCCGGCCCGCACCATCGCATCACCTTCCGCACCACGCCGGGCCGCACCCAGCATGCACAGCATGGCGATCTCGGCCGTCGCATCGGAAAGCACATCGGGGGTATTGGTGACCGTGATCCCGGCCTTCTTTGCGGCCTCAAGATCAACATGGTCAACACCGACCGAATGATTGGCAATGATCCGCAACCGATCACCAAGATCGGCAATGACATCGGCACTGAAATGTTCGGAATGGCAGGGAAGAACCGCGTCAACATCCTGACAGCGCGCAATCAGCTCATCACGCGAAAAGACGTGATCCGCGTCGTTCAGAATGACCTGATAATCACGCGCCGCACGCGCCTGGACCGCATCGGTCAAACGCCGGGTGATCAGTAGCACAGGCTTCTCCGCCATCGTCTACTCCCTGTTTCCTGCATGGATTGCAGTTTTCTTTATACCGCATTGAAACACTTTCGCGGCAGATAGAACAATAGCATATCAACCCAACAGGGTGACTTTTCCACCAGATGGAATACCAGACCGCTTTGCCCGTCATCGCAAATTCCCCGGATGCCTCCTTTCCGTAACGGCACCCGGCCATAAAAAAGCAGGCGGTCGATCACAAGGATCGCCGCCTGTTTCTCCCCAGATGTTCCAATTTGCGTGGTGATCCCGTTTCCGGAACCTAAAAGCTGACCCACACAGCGCCACGCTGGCTGGAACGGACCACTGCCTCGACAAATTTCATGCCTTTGACACCTTCATTGATCCCCGGGATCAGCATCGATGCCGGATCGGCCTTGCCATTGGTAATCCGCGCGATCAGCTGATCGGCGAAATCGGTGTAAAGATTGGCAAAACCTTCAAGATAACCTTCCGGGTGGCCCGGCGGCACGCGGACCCCACGCAATCCGGCTGATCCGATCCCCGCCCCGCCGCGCGTCATCAGTTCCGGGCGGCCGTCAAGCGGGCGGAAATGCAGATGGTTGGGATGTTCCTGCGCCCATTCAATGCCGCCCTTGTCACCATAGACCCGAAGCCTGAGGCCATTTTCATGGCCAATCGCCACCTGGCTTGCCCAAAGCATCCCGCGCGCGCCATTATCGTAACGCAGCAGGATCTGGACATTGTCGTCAAGCTTGCGGCCCGGCACGATGGCATCGATATCCGCGCACAATTCCGCAATCTCAAGCCCGGTGACAAAATCGGCAAGGTTATGGGCATGCGTTCCGATATCGCCCAACGCCCCGCCCATCCCGGCCTTGGCCGGATCGGCACGCCAATGGGCCTGCTTGTTGTCGGTATCCTCGACACGCGTTGCCATCCAGCCTTGCGGATATTCAACCTGCACCAGACGGATATCGCCAAGCTTGCCATCACGCACCATCTGGCGGGCTTCGCGCACCATCGGATAGGCGGTGTAATTATGCGTCAATGCGAACAGAAGCCCGGTTTCGCGCACCTTGGCCGCCAGCAATTCGGCTTCTTCAACATTCAGACAAAGCGGCTTGTCGCAAATCACATGAATACCGGCATCCAGCATCGCCATGGCGGCCGGGAAATGCAGGTGGTTTGGCGTGACAATCGCGCAGGCATCAATGCCATCCTCGCGCGCGGCTTCCTGTTTGGCCATGTCGGCAAAACTGTCATAGGACCGGTCGGGTGCAATAAACAGTTCCGCCGCCGACGCGCGTGCAATATCGGGTTTGGACGACAACGCCCCCGCAACCAGTTCATACCGGTCATCCAGACGGGCCGCAATGCGATGCACCGCGCCAATAAACGCCCCCTGCCCGCCGCCAACCATGCCAAGGCGGATGCGCCGCGCCGGATTTTTCGTCTCAGTCATGTCAATCTCCGTCCTGAATGGTTTTCTGCCGTCGCCTTAATCAAGCCCCAGCAGACGCCGATTGGTGGCCTCGTCAGCACCGCTATCGGCGAAATCGTCAAATGCCTTTTCGGTCACGCGGATAATGTGGTTGCGAATGAAATCGGCCCCTTCGCGCGCGCCGTCTTCGGGATGTTTCAACGCGCATTCCCATTCCAGCACGGCCCAGCCATCGAAATCAATCGCCGCAAGTTTCGAAAAGATCGCGCCAAAATCAACCTGCCCGTCGCCAAGCGACCGGAACCGCCCCGCACGCCCGACCCAGCCCTGATAACCGGAATAAACGCCCTGCCGCCCGGTCGGATTAAATTCGGCATCCTTGACGTGGAACATCTTGATCCGGTCGGCATAGATATCGATGAAATCCAGATAATCCAACTGCTGCAATACAAAGTGGCTCGGATCATAAAGGATGTTGCACCGCGCGTGGTTTTTGACGCGTTCAAGGAACATCTCGAACGTCACACCATCAAACAGGTCCTCGCCCGGATGGATTTCATAACAGACATTGACGCCATTTTCCTCGGCCACATCAAGGATCGGCAACCAGCGTTTTGCCAGTTCATCAAACGCGGTTTCAATCAGGCCCGCCGGGCGTTGCGGCCACGGATAGACATAGGGCCAGGCAAGGGCGCCTGAAAATGTCGCATGATCGCCAATGCCCAGATGGCGGGATGCGCGGATCGCGGCCTTCACCTGATTGACCGCCCATTCCTGGCGCGCCTTCGGGTTGCCGCGCACTTCGGGGGCGGCAAAACCGTCAAACATCTCGTCATAGGCCGGATGCACCGCCACAAGCTGCCCCTGCAGATGGGTCGAAAGTTCGGTAATCTCGACACCATGTTCGGCCAGAATACCCTTGGCCTCGTCACAGTAATCCTTGCTTTGGGCAGCCTTTTCGACATCGAACAGGCGCTTGTCCCAGCTCGGGATCTGCACCCCCTTATAGCCAAGCGACGCCGCCCAGCGTCCGATATTGGAAAGGCTGTCAAACGGGGCCTCGTCCCCGGCAAACTGGGCAAGGAAAATCGCCGGTCCCTTAAGCGTTTTCATACTGACCTCGTGTGTTTTCTTCCGGGTGGCCCGGATGTCATCTGGTGACGAAAGTGATGTAAAATTCGAACCCCGCCCGGCCTGTCGTGACAGGGCGGGGTTCCTTCTGCTTGCTCGCGTTTATTCAACAACGCCAATTCGCATCAGAACGGCCGGATCAGAATGGGCTATCCGGGAAATAGAAGTTCTCGGCATTTTCCTGGGTCACGACGGTCGCCCCCAGAATGTAACGGC
Organism: Thalassospira lucentensis; assembly: GCF_032921865.1. NCBI lineage: Bacteria > Pseudomonadati > Pseudomonadota > Alphaproteobacteria > Rhodospirillales > Thalassospiraceae > Thalassospira > Thalassospira lucentensis. The sequence goes on along the minus strand of NZ_CP136684.1, from coordinate 2,269,865 downwards.
CTTCGACCGCCGCATTGGAAACGAACTTCATCGCGGTGATGTCCATCGCGGTTGCGATCATCGATGGCGGATACAGAACGTCAATCGGGGTCAGTTCATCACCATCCATCACGCGTTTGATGATGTCCTTCATGCCAGCTCCGCCAACGATGAACAGTTCATCGGTACGGTCGGCCTGCTTGACGGCTTCGATCACACCAAGCGCGATGTCATCATCCTGCGCCCAGACAGCATCGATTTCCGGGAAGCGCGACAGGAAGTCCTGCATGACTTCATACCCGTCATCACGGTTCCAGTTGGCGTGCTTCATATCAAGGACCTCGATATCCGATCCTTCGATTGCCGTCATGAAACCTTCGACGCGTTCTTCGTCAATCACGGTCGGGATGCCACGCAGGATGACGATCTTGCCTTTGCCATCCAGACGTTCCTTGATGTATTCGCCCGATACACGGCCCAGTTCCGGGTTGTTACCCGCAACATAAACATCCTCGATCCCCGGCAGGGAAAGACCACGGTCAACCACGGTCACAAACTTGCCCGCTTCCTTGACCTGCTGGACCGGCACGGTCAGCGGATCGGATTCAAACGGCAGAACCACCAGTGCATCGATATTCTGAACCGATACCAGATCTTCAAGATCGTTGGCCTGTTCACCCGCACCATTGGCGGTAACAACAATGATATCAAGGTTCGGATAGGTCGCCTCAAGGCGCTTTTCGGCCTGTTCCGCGTGGTAGTTCAGACCACCGGCCCAGCCATGGGTCGCCGCCGGGATCGAAACCCCGATCTTTACCTTTTCCTGTGCCAGTGCCGTGGTCGATGCCAAGGTCGATGCAAGACCAAGACCCACAACGCAGGCCGCCCCGAGAAACTTTGTAATCGTTTTCATTCAAGCTTCCTCCTGATCAAAAAATGATTCTGTATGTCATCTTGAGCCGGACGTTGATCGCCGGTTATTTGCTTTTCTTGCGTCGCCAGTCCCCGCGCTGCAGGAACACGGCAACGATAATGATCAAGCCCTGAACAGCCCCGTTCAGGTAATTGCTGATCGCATCGGTAAGGTTAAGGATATTGCCAATCGTGGTCAGCATGATCGCACCAACCACCGTGCCCCAGATGCGGCCATAACCACCCTTGAGCATCGTGCCGCCGATGATCACGGCCGCGATGGCTTCAAGTTCCCAAAGAACCCCGGTCGAACTGGATGCGGAACCAAGGCGGGGCACATAAATGATGGTCGCAATCGACACACAAAGCCCCTGAATGACATAGGTCATCGTCTTGACCCGGTCGACATGGATCGCGGAATAACGCGCCACCTGCTCGTTCGAGCCGATGGCAAAACATTTGCGCCCGAACGGCGTCATGTTCAGCAACACATAACCGGCAACCGCCACCGCAAGGAACACCAGAACCGGCACCGGAATGCCCAGCAGCTCGCCGTAATAAACCGGGCGATAGGTGCCGCGCACCTCGAAATCAAGCGACAGCGTGCCGCCATCGGCCATATAGGTCACAAGCGACCGATAAATCCCCATCGTGCCAAGCGTCACGATAAAGGCCTCGATCTTGCCCTTGGTACTGACCAGCCCGTTGACCGCCCCGGCCCCGATGCCCAGAATGATGCTTAACACGATCCCGATCAGAACGGTTTCAAGCCCCGGTCCGAGTGTCTCGACCAGCGTATTCATCACGACAATCATCGCACCGGATATGAACGCCGCCATCGAGCCGACCGAAAGGTCGATCCCGCCCGCCGTGATCACAAAGGTCGCACCGACCGCAATAATGCCGATAAAGGCCGCACGGGTGAAAATATTCGAAAGGTTGCCGCCACTCAGGAAGGCGTCATTGATCGCCGTTCCCAGAACAAACAGCACCACAAGGGCCATAAACGGGCCAAGTGCCTTGAAATCGATGGAAAAACGGGGCGAGGCACTTGCCTCGCGGCGCTCAAGGCTACTCATGAACAGACACTCCCTCTTGGCCTGATATTCCTGTCGCGTGCCGCATGATTTCATGTTCGTTGCGGTCGTTTCCTTCAAGAATGCCGGTAATGCGTCCCGCCGCCATGACCGCGATGCGGTCCGACAGGCCAAGCATTTCTGGCATTTCCGACGACAGGAGAATGACGGATTTTCCGCGATCGGTCAGACCGCCGATAAAATGGTAAATCTGGCTTTTGGTGCCGATATCGATGCCGCGTGTCGGCTCGTCGATAATCACGATATCCGGATCGGTTTCCATGACCTTCGCCAGCAAAAGCTTCTGCTGATTGCCACCGGAAAAATCACCGACCTTTGCCTTGCGGTCGGCCGCTCGGATATCAAACGCCTCAATCGCCTTTTCAAGGGCGGCTTCTTCCGCCTTGCGATCAACAATCACGTTGCCGAACTTTTCCAGCGCCAGCAATGTCAGGTTGGGCCGCATATCCATATTCAGCAGCAACCCGCTGCCTTTCCGGTCCTTGGTCAGATAGGCGATGCCGCTGTTTTTGGCGTCCTGCAAACTTGCAATCCGCACCGGCTTGCCATCGCGTTCAATCGTCCCCGACGATCTTTCGCGAAGGCCGATAATCGCCTCCATCAGGGCGGTCCGTCCCGCCCCGACGATCCCGGCGAAGCCAAGCACCTCGCCCTTATGCAGGTCGAAACTCGCATCACGCACCTGTCCGGGCACCGAAAGATCGCGCACCGAAAGCACAATCGGCGCACTGGTATCCGATACCCGGTGCGGGAACATCTGTTTGATATCGCGCCCGACCATAAGCCGCGCCATGTCATCCTTGCTCAGGTCAACCACCGGCTCGGTCACGATGTGGCGGCCATCGCGCAGCACGGTGACGCGGTCGGCAATGGCTTTGATTTCATCAAGCTTGTGGGAAATATAAAGGATCGCGACACCCTGTTCGCGCAGACGCCGGATCTGATCAAACAGGATTTCAACCTCGCGCCCGGTCAGAACCGCAGTCGGTTCGTCCAGGATCAGGATATCGGCCTTTTTGCTGAGCGCCTTGGCAATTTCGACCATCTGGCGATCAGAAACCGAAAGATCACGAATGCGGGTACGCGGATCGACATCGCATTGCAGCTGCTCCAGAAGCTTTTTGGCCTCGGCGCGCATCGCGGTTTTATCAAGGAACCAGCCGCGTTTGATTTCGCGACCCAGGAAAATGTTTTCTTCAACGGTAAGCTGCTCGGCAAGGTTAAGTTCCTGATGGATCAGGATCACCCCGTGCCCTTCACCCGCCTCGCTATCGGCAAAGCTGATGGATTTGCCATCAAGGACAAGCTCACCCTCGGTCGGTTCGTGATAGCCCGACAGGATTTTAACCAGTGTTGATTTGCCTGCACCGTTTTCGCCCAAAAGCGCGTGCACCTCGCCTGCATGCAGATCGATGGACACATCGAAAAGCACCTGTGCCGGGCCAAATGATTTGCAAATCTTCCGGCCGGAAAGACGTACTTCGCCCCCGATACCGGGATTAACGGCATGAACAGCCGCATCCGTCATTTATGTAGCCTCCCTAGCGTCGCATTGATGCGATCAACTTTTGATTGCCTCTTGTGTAAACGTTTTCATTCATTATGTAAACCTTTACATTTTTCATATGGTGATGAAAATCACACCGGTTATCAGGGCCACTACCCCGCCATCAATGCCGCTGGACAGCTTGCGAGCGGCAGAGTAGGAAGAAGAATGATCGAAAAAATCGCGACGATTGAAGATGTTGCCGAACATGCCGGGGTATCCATTGCCACCGTCAGCCGTGCCTTGCACAAACCCCATGTGGTTTCCGAAAGCACGCGCGAAAAAGTGCAAACCGCCATCGCCGCGACCGGTTATACCGCCAATGTCATGGCCCGAAACCTCCGCCTGAACCGGTCGGGCATGATCCTTTTGCTGGTCCCCGATATCGGAAACCCCTTCTTTTCGGAAATTCTGTCGGGAATCGAACAGGGCGCCAGCAAGGCGGGCTACAACGTCCTGATCGGCGATACCCAGAACGAACCCGAACGCGAAGCCACCTATGCCGCCTACCTGCGCAGCAATCAGGCCGATGCCATGATCCTGCTAAACGGGCGCCTTCCGGCACCGCTTGCCAATACCCCGCGCGGGATCATTCCGCCCGTGGTCATTGCCTGCGAACGCATTCCGGGCTGCAACCTGCCGACCGTGATCATCGACAATGAAAAGGCCGCCTATAGCGCGACAAAACATCTGCTGGACCTTGGACACAGCCGCATCGCCCATATCGCGGGCCCCGCCAGCAACATCCTGACGACCGACCGCGTTGCCGGCTATCGCCGCGCGCTTTCCAGCAGCGGCATCGAAGTCAACCCGTCCCTGATCTATCGCGGCGATTTTTCGATTGAATCGGGTATTTCGGCGGCGCGTGCCCTGCTTAAAGACAGCAAAAACCGCCCAACGGCATTTTTCTGCTCATCGGACGGTATGGCAATCGGCGTCATTGTCGCGGCCAAGGAACTCGGCCTTCGCGTGCCCCACGATGTATCCGTGGTTGGTTTCGATGATATTCATCTGGCCGCCAATTACGATCCGCCGCTCACAACCGTGCGTCAGCCGCGCCGACGATTGGGTGAACAGGCGATTTCGCTGCTGCTTGCCCGGCTTGATAAAGCTGGCGCGATCCCGGAACCGGCGGAAAACCCGGTCATTGTCCCGACCGAACTGATCATCCGCCAAAGCACCGGCCCCTGCCCGACCTGACCTGAAGCCTAATCACAAAATCTGATCAGCGATTGGCGATCTTCTGCCATTCTTCATAAACCGAACGTGCCCGATCTTCGTGATCGTCACTGTATTTCGGCTGATCGGCGGCAAAGATTTCAAACCGGATGCCGTTCGGATCACGGATGAACAACCGGCGCGATTTCCCGTCATCCTCGTTATGGTAAACCACCTTGTGCTGGAACAAATGGTTCTGCCAGGCAATCACATCACGCGGCGTATCGCACCGAAGCCCGATATGAAACACGTCGTTGGGCATGTCGGGATCATCGGGATACGGTCCGGTATCGGCTGGCCAGTCAAAGAATGACAGCCGCGTTCCATCGGTCAGCGCAAAGGTAATCAGCAGAAAATCGCTTTTCCATGACGGGCTGTAACCGCTTTCGGCATGAACCAGCCGCGCCTTCAGAACACGGGAATAAAAATCATCCGTCGCCGCAAGATCGCGGGTCGGAAAGGCCAAGTGATCGACACTGACGGGTGCAGGCATGGACGCCTCCTCATTTGTCGCTTGGAATGATCCGGGGTCAGGCACCTAAATCACTATAAAACTTAATCATCGCATCCCGATGATCAAGGGCCGCACGGTCGGCAATTTGTCATTTTTTGATACCGTAATGGTATCACACCCCGTCAGGGTCCCGTGTGCCCGTTCCCCTGATCCGGCCCCGCCAGCAACCCGGTTTCAACCCGCACCATGGCGCGCTCAAACACCGCCGTATCGTCCAGCGCGCGCGACAAAACAAGCGCCCCCTGGATCGATAAAATCGCATCTTCGGCAATGTCCGATGCCCGGTCCGCATCATGCCCGATCCGCACAAGCGCCTGCTGCAACGACCGCTGCCAGACCGCAAAATAATCGCGGATTGCGTCCGAAAAACGGTCGCGCACATTATCAAGCGCAAAGGCCCCGATCAGGCACACCCGCTTGCCCGACCAGAAATAGGTCGCAACCGAACGGCACATTTCCAAAATCGCCGCCCGCGGGTCGTCTGCGTCACGCAGCGGCTTGTAAACCGCGTCCTCGAACCAGCCATCGATCTCGCGAAGCACTTCGGATGCCATCTGCTCTTTGCCACCGGGAAAGAAATGATAAAGGCTGCCCTTTCCCAGACCCGTCCGGCTGGCAATCAGCGAAAGGCTCGCCCCTTCATAGCCATACTCGCGGAAAATCTCCGCAAGGACGGGAATAACATCGGAACGCTCCGCGATAATCTTTGGCATGGCTTACTTATAATCCCAGATCGGACAGGCCCGGATGATCAGCCGGGCGCGGCCCCGAACGATCCCAGAAGAATTTGCGGTCTTCTTCGCGGATCGGCATGTCATTGATGCAGGCAAACCGGCGATGCATCTGGCCATTCTCGGCAAATTCCCAATTCTCGTTGCCATAGGCCCGATACCAGTTCCCGGAATCATCGCGATACTCATAGGCAAAACGCACCGCGATCCGGTTGCCGTCATGCGCCCACAACTCTTTGATCAATCGATATTCCAGTTCCTTGTTCCATTTGCGGGTCAGAAAGGCAATGACCTCCTCACGGCCATTGGCAAATTCCGCACGGTTCCGCCAGATCGTATCGGGCGTATAGGCCAGCGACACCCGCGCCGGATCACGGCTGTTCCAGCCATCTTCGGCCATGCGGACTTTCTGGATTGCGGTTTCCCGCGTAAAGGGCGGCAGGGGTTGGCGTAGCTCACTCATCGTCGGCTCCATCAGTTTTATTGTACCAATCGATAAACAATTATCCATTCGGTACAAAAAAGCAATAGCACAGATGCCATCGCGGGCTTTTTGCCCCGCAACCATGCAAAATCCGCGATTTGGTGATACTGTTGGAAATCCGGCTTGCGCAAAGCCCCACCGGGCAGGCCCAAGTTTCACGAAACGGAAACCTGCATCTGATCGCCGTCTGTTTCCCTATGGAATCAAACTGTTACCCTTGCAAATCCTGCATCAAAAGGCGCAAAGGCCCCGGTAATTTAAAGACCACGCGATCAGACAATGTGGTCACACTGTTGACCCGTATGCGCCCCGCTGCTATTGGGTCGCGGCGCATGCGATACAGGCACAAAGTGCCTTCGCATCGATGGTATGAAATTCGTTGGCGCAAACCGGGCTTGAATGCCGAACCTTGCGGGGAATGTTTGCCGGTCGACGGACGTTTTCCGTGTTGTCTTTTCGGTCCCTGAAAACAGGGCCTTCGGTCGAGGAACCAGAATACGATGCCGCATACGCCTTATTATCTGATCGATAAATCGAAACTGCTGCGCAACATGGAAAAGATCGCCTATGTGCGCGAACATTCCGGCGCAAAGGCGTTGCTGGCATTGAAATGCTTTGCAACCTGGTCGGTCTTCGATTTCATGTCGGACTATATGGATGGCACGACATCCTCGTCGCTGCACGAAGTCAAACTGGGCCGCAAGAAATTCGGCAAGGAAACCCATGCCTATAGCGTGGCCTATGCCGATTCCGAAATCGACGAAGTGATCGAAAACGCCGACAAGATCATCTTCAATTCGATCAGCCAGCTTAACCGCTTTGCCGATGCTGCGTCCGGCATCGTGCGCGGTCTTCGCCTGAACCCGCAGGTTTCAAGTTCCAGCTTCGATCTGGCCGATCCGGCCCGCCCGTTTTCTCGCCTTGGCGAATGGGACGTCACCAAGGTCGAGGCCGTCATGGACCGCATTTCCGGCTTCATGATCCACAATAACTGCGAAAACGCCGATTTCGATCTGTTCGACAAAATGCTGGGCGATATCGAAACCAAATTCGGATCGCTTCTGTCGCGTGTTGAATGGGTAAGCTTGGGGGGTGGCATTCACTTCACCGGGGACAATTACCCGCTTGATAAATTCTGCGCCCGCCTCAGGGCCTTCTCGCAAAAATACGGCGTTCAGGTTTATCTCGAACCGGGCGAAGCATCGATCACCAAAAGCACGACCCTTGAGGTCACCGTGCTTGATACCCTGTTCAATGGCAAAAACCTTGCGATTGTCGATAGCTCGATCGAGGCCCACATGCTCGATCTTCTGATCTATCGCGAAACTGCCAAGATTGAGCCGAACACGGGCGATCATGCCTATATGATCTGCGGCAAGTCCTGCCTTGCCGGTGACGTTTTTGGCGAATTCAATTTCGAAAACGAGATCAGGGTCGGCGACCGTATCTCGGTACAGGATGCCGCCGGTTACACCATGGTCAAAAAGAACTGGTTCAACGGTGTCGGCATGCCGTCCATCGTGATCAAGGAACTCGACGGCAGCGAACGCGTTGTACGTGAGTTCACCTTCGATGATTATGTTTCGAGCCTTTCGTAAAAAGGCGCTTTGGGTTTCATCTATTCGTAAAAAGGGAGTTTTTGGCCCGAAATGAAGAAGAATGTTCTGATTATCGGCGCAGGTGGCGTCGCACAGGTGGTCGCGCATAAATGTGCACAGCATAATGATGTGCTTGGCGATATCCATATTGCGTCGCGTACGGCGGAAAAATGCCAGAAAATCATCGACAGCATTCATGAAAAGAAAAACCTGAAGAATGCCGGCACGCTCGAAGGTCATGCGCTTGACGCAACCGATATCGATGCCACCGTCGCATTGATCAAGAAAACCGGCTGCGAAATCGTCATCAATGTTGGCTCCGCCTTCATCAACATGCCGGTCATGTCAGCCTGCATCAAGGCGGGCGTTGCCTATCTCGATACCGCCATCCATGAAGAACAGGACAAAATCTGCGAAACCCCGCCCTGGTACGCAAATTACGAGTGGAAACGCCGTGAAGAATGCGAAAAGGCCGGTGTCACCGCGATCCTGGGCGTCGGTTTTGATCCGGGCGTGGTCAATGCCTATGCCAAACTGGCGGTCGAGGATTACTTCGACAAGATTGACTCGATTGACATCATCGACATCAATGCCGGCAGCCACGGCAAATATTTTGCCACCAATTTCGACCCGGAAATCAATTTCCGCGAATTTACCGGCACGGTTTATTCCTGGCAGAACAACGCCTGGCAGGAAAACAAGATGTTCGAGGTCAAGAAAATCTGGGACATGCCGGTTGTCGGCGAAAGCCAGACCTTCATGACCGGCCATGACGAGGTTCATTCCCTGTCACAGAACCTTGATGTCCCCAATGTCCGTTTCTGGATGGGCTTTGGCGATCATTACGTCAATGTCTTCACGGTCCTGAACAATATCGGCCTGCTGTCGGAAAAACCGGTCACGACGGCCGAGGGCCTCGAAGTCGTGCCGCTCAAGGTCGTCAAGGCCTGCCTGCCGGACCCAAGCTCGCTGGCACCCGACTATACCGGCAAAACCTGCATCGGTGATCTGGTCAAGGGCAGCAAGGACGGCAAGGAAACCGAAGTCCTGATTTATAACGTCGCGGACCACAAGGACGCATACGAGGAAGTCGGAAGCCAGGGCATTTCCTATACCGCTGGCGTTCCGCCGGTCGCAGCCGCCATGCTGATCGCCACCGGCGAATGGGATGTGAAAAAGATGGCCAATGTCGAAGAACTGCCATCCAAACCGTTCCTGAACCTTCTGAACGGCATGGGTCTTCCGACCCGCATCAAGGACGCCAATGGCGACCGGGCGCTTGATTTCGCCTAAGCCATAATCCTGATGATCCAAAATGCGAACGGCGGGCTTTGATGCCCGCCGTTTTTATTTAAGCGACCCCAGAACGGCCAGGCTTTCATAACGCTTGATATAGGGCTCATGAAAAACCCGATCCACGAACGCGCTATATTCATCCATATCGGCGACCTGAATGCGCAGGACAAAATCATGCGCCCCGGTCACGTGATGGCATTGGACGACTTCGGGCATTTTGCCGAATTCCTCGCGCATCAGCATATACCGATCCGGCCGGTCGCGATCCATGGTCAGCAACACGATGATCATCATCCGTTTGCCAAATACCTTGGGCGACACAATCGCAACGTCGCGTTCGATCACGCCGGTTTCGCGCAAACGCTGCCCCCGGCGAAGACACGCCGCCGATGACAGCCCCACCTGTGCCGATAATTCGGTTCCCGTCAGACGACTGTTCTGCTGCAACAGTTCCAGCAGGCGATAGTCGAATTTATCAAGTTCAGTCAAAATGCCCCTGCCCCAAACGCATGGTCGTCAATACGCCCCAAACAATGACCGAACCGGGCCGATAAGAAAAATCGTTTTTACGCAAAATTTGCGGAAATTTCGCACGCTTTTGCGATCTTTGCGCACCGAAGTCGTCAAAGGCGGGCTAGTTTTTACCTGTGTTCGAAACCGATTTCGAACCTCATTAGCAAAGCAAACTAGCGAGCCAGCATCATGACAATGCACATCACGACCAACTCCCTCGCCGCCACCGCCCCCCATGCCGGGTCGACCGCGAATGCGTCGTTCGGCAATGTTGTCTGGCGCTGGCTCGTTCTTTCGATCCGCCATATCGCAACACAGCGCAAAATCGCGCGTGACGCCGCATGGCTGCGCCAATCCCCGAACGCCATTCTGCGCGATATCGGCATCAATCGCGACGAGATTGATCAGACCTGCCGACATGGCCGCCTGAAATAGCGTCTTGCTGCCGGGCCGGATCCACGGCACCCTTGCTGTCAAAATAAATGATCAGTCAGGGAAGCTAGGGAAGCCAGATGTCCGATTTCATCTTCGAAACCACCCCGCGTGCAATCTGCCGGTTTGGCGGTGCACAGGAACTTGGTAAACTGTGCGCCGAAACCGGGGCAAAACGCGCCTTCATCCTAAGCGACCCCGGCCTTGAAAAGGCCGGGCTGACATCGGGCCCCTGTGCCTCCCTCCGGCAGGCCGGGGTCGATTATCTGCTCTGGACTGGTGTGCAGGCTGACCCGCCCGAGGAAAGCATCCTTGAAGCCACCCGCCATGCGCTGGAATTCGGTGCCGATATTGTCATCGGGCTGGGCGGCGGCAGTTCGATGGATACCGCCAAACTGGTGGCACTGCTGTGCGGCAAACCGCAAAACCTTGCCGATATCTATGGGATCGGTCTGGCGACAGGCCCGCGCCTGCGTCTGATACAGGTCCCGACGACGGCTGGCACCGGGTCCGAAGTCACCCCGATTTCCATCGTCACCACGCCGACATCGGAAAAAAAGGGTGTCGTTTCCCCCCTGCTCTATCCCGATCTTGCATTGCTTGATGCGGAACTGACCATGGGGTTGCCGGCCCCGATCACGGCGGCCACGGGCATTGATGCCATGGTGCATGCGATCGAGGCCTATACGACAAAACACAAAAAAAATCCCCTGTCCGACAGCCTCGCCATCCGGGCATTGCAATTGATGACATCCCATATCGACGATGCGGTTTCGGCAAATCCCGGCCGTGCCGCGCGCGAGGCAATGTTGCAGGGATCCATGATGGCCGGAATGGCATTTGCCAATGCCCCGGTGGCAGCGGTCCATGCGCTGGCCTATCCGCTGGGCGGGCATTTTCACGTGCCGCACGGATTATCCAATGCCCTCGTCCTGACCGAGGTCCTTAAATTCAACCGCGATGCTGCGATGCAGCATTATGGCGAACTCGCCACTGCCGTCATGCCGGACCAGCGTTTTTCCAACGATGCCGACGCCTGCGACGCCTTCATCGCCTTTATCGCGGCAATGGTGGCGCGCATGCCGTTTGCGCAAAAACTGCGCGATGTCGGTGTCGCACAATCCGACCTTGATCTGCTTGCGACCGATGCCATGAAAGTCGAACGGTTGCTGATCAATAACCCGCGCGAGGTCACGTTTGACGACGCCCGCGCGATTTATGCCCTCGTTCTTTAGGGCCTTGCCCCTAATCCTTCGGCTTTGCAAGATCGGGATGGGCGCGCGCAAACGCGTCCATCGCAAGGCACCGCTCGGCAATCTGGTTGATCATCGGAAGGTGGCTTAAATCAACGTCCCACCGCTTGGCATTATAAATCTGCGGAATCAGACAGATATCGGCCATTGATGGCCGGTCACCGTGGCAAAAGCTGCCCGTGCCCGGATGGTCCAGAAGCCGTTCAAACGCTTCAAGCCCCTCGCCGATATATTTCCCCATCCATGCCAGCCGCACCTTCGCCGGGTCCTCGCCATGGGCTTCGGCCTGCTTCATGATATTGCCGACAACCCCCAGATTACAGACCGGGTGAATATCCATGGCAATCGCGTGCGAAAGTGCGCGCACGCGCTGCCGCCCCACCGCGTCCTTGGGCAGGAAACCCGCATGGCTGCGGGTCTCATCCAGATATTCGATGATTGCGAGTGACTGGGTCAGCATCAACCCGTCAATCTCAAGGGCGGGCACCAACCCCTGCGGATTGCGTTTGCGGAAATCAGGCGCTTTATGCGCCCCCGCCAAAAGGTCAACCGCAACGGATTGATACGCCATATCCATCAGCGAAAGCGCAATCCTGACCCGATAGCTGGCCGAAGACCGCCAATAATCATACAGGACGACATCGCTCATGGTGCGTACTTCACAACGCTCTGGTCAATCGCGCCAAAGATCGACTGACCATTGCCATCGCGCATCTCGATCCGTACCCGGTCGCCAAACTGCATGAACGGGGTTTCCGGTTTGCCGTTTTCAATGGTTTCAATCATGCGGATTTCGGCAATGCAGGAATATCCCGCCCCGCCCTGCGCCACCGGTTTGCCCGGACCCCCATCAAGCTTGTTCGAAACCGTGCCCGACCCGATGATCGATCCCGCACAAAGCGGGCGGGTTTTGGCGGCATGCGCGATCAATTGGGCAAAATCAAAGGTCATATCGACCCCGGCATTGGCGCGCCCAAACGGCTTCCCGTTCAGATCAACACAAAGCGGCAGGTGAACCTTGCCCCCATCCCACGCATCGCCAAGTTCATCGGGCGTCACCGCCACCGGCGAAAAGGCCGAGGACGGCTTGGACTGGAAGAAACCAAATCCCTTGGCAAGCTCACCGGGGATCAGCCCACGCAAAGACACATCATTGACCAGCATGATCAAACGGATCGCATCGCGCGCCTGATCAGGTGATGCGCCCATCGGCACATCACCGGTTACAACCGCGATCTCGCCTTCCATATCAATGCCCCATGCCGTATCGGCCATGCGGATATCATCACGCGGTCCCAGGAAACTGTCCGAACCGCCCTGATACATCAGCGGATCGGTCCAGAAGGTGTCGGGCATTTCCGCACCGCGCGCCTTGCGCACCAGTTCGACATGATTGACATAGGCCGACCCATCCGCCCACTGAAACGCCCGCGGCAACGGCGAATGCAGCTTGGTTTCATCAAGCGCGAAACGTTTGGCAATCGTCGATCCGGCGGCGATTTCATCGGCCAGTTCGCTCAGGCGCGGCGCAACTTTGTCCCAGTTATCAAGCGCTGCCTGCATTGTCGGCGCAATCGCGCTGGCATCGACATATTCCCCAAGGTCTTTGGTCACCAGCACAAGCTGGCCGTCACGGGTGCCGTTTTTAAGGGTTGCAAGTTTCATCGGTTTTTATGCCTCCGGCATTCCTGTCGTTAAGTCCTGTGATGTTCTTTTTACCGGTCGCCGTTTACGGGCGACCTTCGGGCGTGCCATCAAATTTGCGTTCCAGCCCGTCCCAGCAATCAAGATAATCATCCTGAAGGGTCTCAAGCTCGGCGGCAAATTTCGTCAATTGCTGCGGAAAACGGGTTTCAAACATGAAGGCCATGGTGCCCTCCAGCTTCTGCGGGCCAAGCTCCCCGTTCGATGCCTTTTCAAACCCGAACGCATCGGGCCCATGGGGCAGCATCATGTTATGCAGGCTCATGCCACCGGGAACAAATCCCTTTTCCTTGGCATCATATTGCCCGCAAATCAGCCCCATGAATTCCGACATGATATTGCGGTGATACCATGGCGGGCGGAAGGTATGTTCCGCCACCATCCAGCGCGGCGGGAAGATGACAAAATCGATATTCGCCGTTCCGGCCTCGCCCGACGGGGCGGTCAGCACGGTAAAGATCGACGGATCGGGATGATCAAACAGGATCGCGCCGACCGGTGAAAATGTCCGAAGATCATATTTGAACGGCGTGTAATTGCCATGCCACGCCACCACATCCAGCGGCGAATGCCCGATCCCGGTTTCATGAAACTGCCCGCACCATTTGATCAGGATCCGGCACGGCGTTTCCTTATCCTCATAGGCCGCCACCGGCGTTTTGAAATCACGCGGATTGGCAAGGCAGTTGGCGCCAATCGGCCCGCGTTCCGGCAGGGTGAATTTCGCCCCATAGTTTTCGCAGACATAACCCCGCGCTCCGCCCTCAATCCCGGGTGTTACGATCGAAACCTTGAACATCATGCCACGCGGGATCAATGCGATTTCAAGCGGTTCGACATCCATGATGCCAAGTTCGGTAAAGATGCGAAGCGTGCCGCTTTCGGGCACCACCAGCAATTCGCCATCCGCATTGAAAAAATAGTCATCCACCATATCGGTGTTGCACACATAAACGTGGCTTGCCATGCCGGTCTGGGTCATGGCGTCCCCGGCCGTGGTCACCGTGCGCATACCGGAAATGAAATCGGTTGGTTCGGTTGGCATCGGCACCGGGTCCCAGCGCAACTGACCCAGCGCAAGGCTATGGTCATTCACGCATGGGGCTGTTTTCCATTCCGGAAGGGCAAAGGCTTTGAACCGCCCGTTATGGCGCACGCTCGGCCGCATGCGATACAGCCACGACCGTTCATTGGTGCCGCGCGGCGCGGTAAAGGGTGAGCCCGAAAGCTGTTCGGCATAAAGCCCATAGGCGCATTTCTGCGGACTGTTCTGCCCCTGCGGCAAGGCACCGGGAAGGCTTTCGGTTTCAAAATCATTGCCAAAACCGGGCATGTAACGCAGATCGTTCGCAACGCCGTTTGCAGCATTTCCGGCGGTTCCAGTCGTAACCTTGTGATCCGTCATTGCCTTTTTCCTACCAATCTTCGATATAGTTACATCCGTAACTGTAATTTTTGTAACTATCAAACAGCCTTTTAAAGCCATGAAATCCGAGAAATCCGAATTCGATCTGCACCGCTTTCTGCCGTTTCTGATGCACCACGCCAGCGAAAAGGTCAGTCTTGGCTTTCGCGACATCTATCGCGACCGATACCGGATGACGCGATCCGAATGGCGGGTTCTGGCCACCCTTGGACAATATGGCGCGCTAACCGCGACCGAAATCGTCACCCATACGGGGCTTCATAAAACCAAGGTCTCGCGTGCCGTCTTTTCCATCGAACAACGCCGCTGGCTCCGACGCGTCCAGAACGAAAATGATCGTCGCGTTCATCGCCTTGAACTGACCTCGCAGGGCCAATCGGCCTTTCAGTCACTGTGCGAGGCGGGCATTGCCTATGACAAAAAGGTCCGCGATTTTCTGGGCGATGCGGATTTCAAACGCCTTTCCGACCTCCTGACAAAGCTGAATGATCTTTGATGGTCCCTGTGACATTTCCTGTGACAGTTGCTGTTTGACTGTCCTCGGCCTCATCGCGCGGCTGCCCGCCCCAGCTTTGGGTGAAATCGGCAATCGCGCGCAAAAATACGTCAAAGGCTGGCTGTCCCGGCTGGAAATAATTGGCCTTGGGGTTCATCAGCGTCACGCAACACGCCACCGCCCCGTCCAGATTATAGACCGGCGCACTGATCGCCGATAAGCCCGGCACGATATCGCCTTCGATCACCGCCGCACCGCGTTCGCGCGTTTCGATAATCAACCGATCCACCGTGGCATCATCCCAATGCAGGATATCCTGTTCGGCCCGGATCACATGCTCAATCGCCCCACGCGGCATGGTCGATAAAAACGCCTGCCCGGTGGCCGACCGCAATAACGGCATCACCGTGCCAAGCCCCATGGTCGATATGATCGGCGGCCCGCCATGCTCGGTCCGGATCAGGACCGGGCCCCGTTCGCCCCAGATCGCGAGATGCCCGGACGACCGCAATTCAATCGCCAGATTGCGCAAAAGCCGCCCGGCCCGCATCACCACGTCATTGCGTTCAATCGCCGAAATGCCCATCCGCAACGCCATCGGCCCCAGGCCATAAAGCCCGGTCAGATCATCCTGCCAGGCAAGCCCGATCCGCACCAGGCTCGCCAGATAGCGATGAACCTTTGCCGGTGGCATATCCACCGCCGCCGCCAGATCCTTTAACGGCACCGGGAATTTGAAATCGCACAATGCGGCAATGATCACGCCGCTGACCTCGACCGACTGAATGCCCTTGCGCGTATCGGCCGCATCAACGGCATCAACCGCGTCCGAAATATCGATGTCGCTATCCGCAACCGGGATGTTTTTCGATGAGGCTTTGGTCAAAATTTACCTGCATAAATTTCATATTGCGTAATTGATTATATATATCATAATTCCAATTCAAAGAAAAAACAGCACTCCACACCGATGATCAGAACGTGGAAAGCCCATCAGCGGCCGTGATGCGCCCTTGGCACCGGACCGATCAAAAGCACGATCAAACACATGATCAGAAAACAGGGAGAGGAACATGAAACCGATGAAACTTCGCAACACACTGCTTGGGCTTCTGGCCGGGGCAACCATTCTGGCCGGTGCGGGCATGGCCCATGCCGCCGACATCACGCTGAAGGTCAGCCACTATCTGCCGCCAAGCCACGGCTTCCAGAAAGACTTCCTCGAAAGCTGGGGCAAGGAACTGTCGGAAAAAACCAACGGCAAGGTCGAAGTCGAAATTTATGACGCGACATCCGCCTTTGGCAAAATCGACCGTCAGGCCGATCAGGTCCGCGCAGGTGTGATGGATATGGCCGTTGGCCTGAACGGCATTCCACGTGACCGCTATCCGGCCGCCTCGATCATTGAACTGCCGTTTCTGGTGAAATATGCCGATTCCGGGTCTGAAACCCTTTGGACGCTTTACAAGGAAGGTCTGCTTGGCAGCGACTATAAAGACTTCAAGCTCCTTGCCCTGTTCACCCATCCGGGCGGCCTGATCCATACCCTTGATAACCCGGTTCGGACCCTTGACGATCTCAAGGGCCTGCGCCTCAGAACGCCAAGCCCGGCGATTTCGGCCATGCTGGAATCCTTTGGCGCATCCCCGGTCGGCCTGCCGCCATCGGCGATTTACGAAAACCTGCAAAAGGGCAACATCGAAGGTCTGGTTGCCACCTGGGATCTGGTCAACGCGGTCAAGGCCAACGAACTTCTGAAATATCACACCGATGCCGCGGCCTATACCGCCGGCTTCTATTTCGTGATGAACCAGAAAAAATATGACAGCCTGCCCGACGATGTCCGCGCCGCGATTGACGAAATTTCCGGCGACGTCCTTGTCGGCAAATTTGGCGACTGGTGGACCAAATGGGAAGCCGTTGGCAAGGCCAATGCCGAACAACATGGCAATGAAATCATCACGATCGATGACGCCACCCGTGCTCAATGGCAGGAAGCATCCCAGCCGATGATCCAGGAATATCTGGCCGGGCTGAAGGAAAAGGGCGTCTCCGACCCCGACGCCATCTATAAACGCGCACAGGAACTGATCGCGGAATTTGATGCCAAATATCACGCTGGCGACAAATGACGCATCGGGCTGAAAAATCCGGTGGATCGCGGCTCTATGCCGCGGTTCACCAAATGGATCACCTGATGAACCGGCTGACCGACATTCTGGCCTTTGTCGGCATGGCGGCCCTGATCGGGGCGATTGCCATTGTGGTTGTCGATATCATCTGGCGGCGCATTGGCGGGCAATCGCTGGTCGGTGCGGTTGACCTGACCCAGTTTTGCGTCATGGCCGCCGCATCATGGGCCATCCCCTATGCCTTTAGCGCGCATGCCCATGTCACGGTTGACCTGATCGGCAAGAACCGCCTTCGCATCCTGTTTAAAACCATTGATCGATTGATCCCGCTTTTATGCGCCGGGCTGATGGCTTTCCTGCTGTATCTGTCGTGGGGCCGTGCGATGGAACAATGGACCTATGGCGATGTGTCGCAAAACCTTGCGATCCCGATGATCCTGTTCTGGGCCTTCCTTCTGACCGGCATGGCGATCTCGACACTGGTGTGTCTTGTGCAATTTCTAAAACTGCTTTTAACGGACGAGAAGAGCTGATGGCGACGGAATGGGCGGGATTGATCGGGTTTGTGGCGGCTCTCGCACTGGCCCTTTTGCGGGTGCCGGTCGCTGTCGCAATGGCGGTTGTCGGCATCATCGGCACCCTGCTTCTGACCGACTGGATGTCGGCAAGCTACGTCATGGCAAGCCTCCCGTTCGAGGCGATATTCCCCTATGGCCTTTCGGTGGTGCCGCTCTTCATTTTCATGGGCGTGTTTGCCTCCCATTCCGGACTATCGGGCAATCTGTTTCGCGGCATCACCGCTTTTTCCGGCCATCGTCCGGGCGGTCTGGCCGCGTCCAGCATCGGCGCCAGTGCGGTATTTGGTGCCATTTGCGGATCATCGCTTGCGACCTGTGCGACCATGGGCCGCGTCGCCCTTCCTGAAATGCGCCAACGCGGCTATGCCAAAAGCCTCGCCGGGGCATCGATTGCTGCGGGCGGCACGCTTGGCGTTCTGATCCCGCCCTCAATCCTTCTGGTGATTTACGCCCTCATGACCGAACAATCCATCGGCGCCCTGTTTGCCGGTGCGATGATCCCGGGCCTTCTGGCAACCGTGCTTTACATCATCTCCATCCGCATTCAGGTCATGCGCAACCCGTCCCTTGCCCCGGTCAGTGACTATGTCCCCTGGTCACAGCGCTGGGGTGCATTGCTGCGCATGTGGGATGCCATCGTCTTGATCGTTCTGGTGATTGGCGGGATTTATGCCGGCCTGTTTTCCCCCACAGAAGCCGCAGCCGTTGGCGCCGGTGGTGCCCTGCTGTTTGCATTCTTGCGCAAACGCCTGAACTGGACGGTTTTACGCACCGGCATTCGCGAAACCGCTGGCATGACCGGGATGATTTTCCTGATCCTGATCGGGGCAGCACTTTTCAACTTCTTCATCGAAACCAGCGGCCTGACCCAGACGCTCGTGGACTGGATCACCACACAGGGCTATTCACCGCTTGTCGTCCTGATCGCGCTTCTGGTGTTTTACGTCGTACTCGGCTGCTTCATGGACAGCCTTTCCATGATCCTTCTGACGGTGGTCCCGGCATATGGCGTGATCACCGGGGTCGGCTATGATCCGGTCTGGTTCGGGGTTGTTCTGGTATCGGTTGTTGAAATCGGTCTGATCACCCCGCCAATTGGCATGAACCTGTTCATCATTCAGGGCGTGTCATCCGACATGACCATCACCACCCTGTCACGCGGCATCCTGCCCTTCCTCACCGCCGATATTGTCCGCGTCATCCTGATGGTCGCCATCCCCGGTCTGGTCCTGTGGCTGCCCCATCTTCTGGGGTTTGGTGCCTACTAGGCGCCTGCCCCGGTGTAACCGCTTTCGACCCATGCCGGAAACCAGCCCAACCCCGGACAAGGGCAACGTCATCATCGATGGCAGGACACACCCAACCTGATCGTCATTCCCGCGAAGGCGGGAATCCAGTCTCTTTCAATGGGGCATGGATTCCGGGTCTGCGCTCTGCTCTGCCCGGAATGACGATTTTGATCCATCGACAAGCCAATCCCACCAACCAGCCCTGCTACCCCTCGGCATCACCAAACACCACCGACCGGGTGGGCCAGACGAAAGCGGACAGAACGAGACGGGGATGAACTGAACCGGGCAGCACCAGACCGGCCTCGCCCAGTCACCGCTGCCCCAAACAAAAATTTCTGGCTTTCGATGGACGGCGAAAACGCACCCCACCCCAAAGGCAAGAACATTGCCGCATGGCAGACCCACGTCCCGCCATCGATGATCGGCCTGTTGGCATGTCCGAACGATGCATCGGCCCGCTGGCAACCAATCCCACCAGCCAATCCCGGCACCCCGGCCAGCCGATCCAATGCCGATCCAATCCGGGCGCAATTCGGGCCCGCTGATTCTCGGCATTTTCGCGCTTCACCGACCGGACTGGACTGAGCTGGACCGAACCAGCTTCACCTCGCCCCGGCTATCCCAGCCCCGAACAAACGCCCTTGCCCCAAGGGCACATCTCTCCCGTCATGATAAACACCCGTTTTTCGTAAATTTCCGACGGCCTCACGGCCCGGATGCACCACCGCCGTAATGACTTTTCCATGCGCCATTGACGTCCCTTTGGCGACGCCGTCCCCGCCATGTCATCCTGTCAGATCGCTGCCCTGTCATCGTCTCATTCCTGTTTTGCCGCCCGAAACGCAAAAAACCCGCAAAAGCGAATCACGCTTTGCGGGTTTTGTCTCCGGACCCATTTGTCCTGTTGACTTTATCTTTATGACACAATGATAAGAACAAATCAAGAACTTTTTTCTAAAAAATCCGGAAAAAGTTCCCAGCACGGTCAAAACCCATTGATTTACTTGCACAATCATAAAAAAATCATGGTGCCACAACTGATTTGGGAACGACATGATCCGCCCTGCCCGGCCGAGCGATGAAACCGCCATCCGCGACTGCGCCATTTCGGCTTATCAGCAATATGTTGCCATCATCGGGCGCAAACCGGCCCCCATGACCGCCGATTTTGCTGCACAAATTATGGCCGGGCATGTTCACATCGCAACCGATGACAAAAACCAAGTTGTCGGGTTTATCGTTTTTTACCCTGACGACGACACGACCATGATGCTCGAAAACATTGCGGTTATGCCCGACCAGAAAGGGCGCGGTATTGGTAAACGCCTAATGGCCTTTTGCGAGGAAAACGCAAGGCAGCAGGGATTTTCCCATATGCGTCTTTATACCAATGAAAAGATGACTGCGAATTTATCGATCTATCCGCATCTTGGTTATGTCGAAACAGGACGGCGTACTGAAAACGGGTTCAACCGCGTTTATTTTGAAAAGAATCTGTCTGTCTGAAAGGCAAGATAGCAAAAGCCCGGATGACGCAATCCGGGCTTTTGTAAAATATCTCTCACCAACGATTATTCCGCTGCATCGACTTTCAGAACGCCGCGACGGATCTGGTCTTCTTCGATGCTTTCAAACAGGGCACGGAAATTGCCCTCGCCAAAGCCTTCATCGCCCTTGCGCTGGATGAATTCAAAGAAGATCGGGCCGATCACGGTTTTCGAGAAAATCTGCAACAGGATTTTGGTCATGCCGCCATCCACAACGCCCTCGCCATCGATCAGGATGCCATGTTTTTTCATGCGCTCAATCGGCTCGTCATGCCCCTGCACACGGTCATGGGATTTTTCGTAATAGGTATCTGGCGGCCCCGGCATGAATTTAAGGTCATTGGCCGCAAGCCTGTCGGTCGCGTCATAGATACCGTCCGTGCCCACCGCGATATGCTGGATGCCTTCGCCGTTGTATTTTTTGAGGTATTCCTCGATCTGGCTTTTGTCATCGGTTGATTCGTTTAACGGAATACGGATTTTGCCGCACGGCGATGTAATCGCGCGGCTGACCAGACCGGTGATTTTACCCGCAATATCAAAGAAGTGAATCTGTTTGAAATTGAACAGGTCGCGATAGAAATCCCACCATTTATCCATATTGCCGCGATAGACATTATGCGTCAGATGGTCGAGATAATAGAAACCGACCCCTTCGGGTTTCGGGTCACGTTCGCCCAGCCAGTCAAATTCCGTATCATAGGCCGAACCGGTTTCACCATACGCATCGATGAAATACAGAAGCGACCCGCCAATGCCGACAATCGCCGGGACATCAAGGGTTTTGTCATCGCCCGTATACGGCTCCGCGCCCTTGGAAACCGCGTGATCAAAGGCATGCTTGGCATCGACCACCCGCCACGCCATCGACGGCGCACAGGGGCCGTGCTTTTCAACAAATTTCATCCCGTGCGAACCGGGCTCGGCATTCAGGATGTAATTGATGTCACCCTGACGCCAGACGGTAATGTTTTTTGATTTGTGCTTGGCAACCGGCGTATAGCCCATGCGCGTAAACAGGGTTTCAAGCTTCTCGGCCTCTTCATGGGCAAATTCGACAAACTCAAAGCCATCCGTTCCGGCCGGGTTATCGGCAGTGATCGTTGCGCGGGGGGCATCATGTGGAAACGGTCCCATCGAAGGCTCCTTGATCTGGAATTAGAAAGGTTCTTGTTATGGACCTATCTTGCGCCAGATCGGCCGCAATGTGCGTGCATTCACGGTTGATTTTCGCTATTTCATACACATATCATGCGCAGATCATCAAAATGGTGCATGAATGACGCAACTTGATAAACTTGATCTGAAACTGCTTGCCGAATTGCAGCGCGACGGGCGTCTGACCAACAATGATCTGTCAGAACGGATCGCATTATCGCCGTCGCAATGTTCGCGCCGCCGCGCCCGGCTGGAGGCCGAAGGTTTCATTCGCGGATACCGCGCCGATATTGACCGGCAAAAAATGGGCCTTGGCCTGATGGTGGTAATTTCCGTGACCCTGGCCACCCATAATCGCGACAATGCCAAACGGTTTTCCGAACTGCTGGCCAACCTTCCCGAAGTACTGGAAGCCTATTCCCTGACCGGGGAAATGGATTATCACCTGAAGGTCGTGACCAAAGACCTTGCCGCCCTTTCGCATTTCGTGAACGAGGTTTTGCTGCCTCACGATTCCGTGCAGCATGTCAAAACATCGATTGTGCTTAACGTCCTGAAAGACTTCGAAGGTTTGGCCGTTGAAACCGGCTAGGCACGTCCGCCGACGCAATCAGATACATTCAAGCCATGACGTATCGGTAATTTCGGTTTCACGTGGCAGGGTCAGGGTAAACCAGCCGGTTTGATTGCGGCAGGCAATGGTGCGGAATTGCTCGAAATTACGGTAATGGATCGTGATAAAGGGCGGTTCTTCTATCAGCTCTGCCACCTCGAAAACCGGAAGCGGCACCATCAGGGCAGTATTAAGCGTTTTGCCAAGGCTTTCCTTGCAGCTCCAGAGAAGCTGGGCAGCGTCACATTCCGGCAGGTCAAGCTTTGCCATCACCGCAAGTTCCTCGCGGGTCAGTTCCGCCTGCAATAACGGCATCGCATCTTCGTCAATGGGTGCAAGATCAATACCCATCGGATGGGCCCGGTGATAGGCCATCGCCATGGAAGCATCTTCGCTGTGCGCGATACTGACACAGGGAAGCTTATGCCCCAGCCCGGACCCGATTGCCGATGTGCCATCAATAAACGGCTGCCCGAACACCCCCGGCCGCACCCAGAAACGATCCGGCTCATCGGTCGCAAGCCAGCTGGTCAGGGAAATTTTGGCGGCAACCCGCCCGGCGATATAGCTGGTACGGCGGCCATCGTGGCTCATCCGGCGCGCCAAAGACAGTTCTTCGGGATGGAGCCAGTTTTCGGCATCCTCGCCGGCTTCGCCTTCATTGCAAACAGCCACATGCGCAAGCGTGGCACGCAACAGCCCGATGGCGATATCAACTTCGCCCATATCATCACGCGCCAGATCAATATGCCCGGTTCCGAGGACCCGAATATTTTCCATACGTGCTTCCGCTTGCTGTTTGGCAACCCGTCATGAAGCCTGTCTGCAGCATCCATTGTGCACCGGGAGCCCGCAATTGTGAACCGGCTATCTGCGGTTGGCATATAATCGGCAATACATGAATACGGAAAAGGCCGCGCACAATGGCGCGGCCTTTTGACATCCCGGCACACCCTTACCCAAAGATGCCGGGATCCTCCCCCTGTCAGGTCAAAAATCAGATCGCAAGATACTGATCACGCAATTCGGTATCATCGAGAACCGCCTGCGCGGTACCGTCAAACACGATCTGGCCGCTATCCATGATGATCGCGCGATCAGCAAGCTTAAGTGCAGCAATCGCGTTCTGCTCGACAATGATGGTGGTGATGCCAAGCTTTTTGACATTCTGAAGCGTCTTTTCAATCTCCTGGACAATCACCGGTGCAAGACCTTCATACGGTTCATCAAGCAACAGCAGCTTGATATCACGTGCCAATGCCCGCCCGATCGCCAGCATCTGCTGCTCCCCGCCCGAAAGGGTGATCGCTTCCTGCTCGGCACGTTCACCAAGACGGGGGAACAGTTCGTAAATGCGCTGGATCGACCATCCAATCGGCTCGGCAATCTGGGCCAGTTCAAGATTCTGCTCAACCGTCATACCCGGAATGATGCGGCGGTCTTCGGGCACAAGCTGCAGCCCCAGGCGGGCGGCCTGCCACGCCTTCATGGTGTGAAGCGGCTGATGATCGAGCCAGATTTCACCATGCTTGAGTTCCGGATCGGCCATCCGCGCAAGCGCACGCAGGGTCGATGTCTTACCGGCACCGTTACGCCCCAGAAGGGCAAGAATTTCGCCCTCGCGAATGTCAAAGCTGACACCCTGCACGATATAGCTCTCGCCGTAATAGGCATGCAGATCATAGACCGAGAAGAAGGCCGGATCACCGCCCTGTTTCATGACGGGTTTGGTTTGCGGGACCGCGTTCATACAGTTTCCCCTCCGAGATAGGCTTCCTTGACCTTGGGATTGTTGCGCACCTCTTCCGGGGTGCCTTCGGCAATGATCGCACCCTGCGCCAGAACGCTGATGCGGTCTGCCAGACTGAACACGACATGCATGTCATGTTCGATGATCACCTTGGTCATCCCGCGTTCCTTGATCCGTTTGAGCAGATCAATCGTGCGGTTGGTGTCATGTCGCGACATACCAGCGGTCGGCTCATCCAGCAGGAACAGTTTAGGCCGCTGGCTCAGGCACATCGCCAGTTCAAGACGACGTTTATCCCCGCGCGACATTGATCCTGCCAGATGATCCTTGTGTTCGATCAGCCCGACATCCTCAAGCATGTGTTCCGCCTGATCGCGAATTTCGCGTTCCGAAAACAGGCTCTTGAGAAAGCTCAGGTTAAACTCGCCATCACGCTTGGCCAGTGCCGGTACCATCACATTTTGCAGCAACGACAGTTCCGGAAAAATTTCCGGCGTCTGGAAAACACGTGCGACACCAAGCTGGTTGATCTCATACGGATTTTTGCCGGTCAGAACCTCGTCCCCCAGCAACACCCGCCCGCGATTGGGCGCAAGACGCCCGACAATCACGTTAAGCAGGGTCGATTTTCCCGCCCCGTTCGGGCCGATGATGGCATGAACGGTGCCTTCCTTGACCCGAAGATTGATGTCGGACAGGGCCCGCAGGCCGCCGAAATGCTTGTCGACATCGGTAACATCAAGAATGTATTCGGACATCGATCAGACCTCCCTCGTCGAAGGTTGTTGTTCTTTTTCGTTATTCTCGAAGGATGTTGAACGGTTCCGGATCAGACGCCACAGGCGATTGATCCCTTCCATCACCCCACCGGGCAGGAAGATCACGATCAGCATGAAAACAAGACCAAGTGTCAGGTGCCAGCCATCCCCAACGAACAGACCTGCAACCGATGCCACCGCATGGCCAAGCCAGTCGGGCAGGAAGGAAAACGCATTTTGCAGAACCTGATCGTTAAAGGCCGAAAAGATGTTTTCGAAATACTTGATGATCCCCGCACCCAGAAGCGGCCCGATCAGTGTTCCCGCACCACCAAGAATGGTGATCAGAACAACCTCGCCCGACGCCGTCCACTGCATGCGCTCCGCCCCGGCCAGCGGATCGGTCACCGCCAGAAGTGATCCGGCCAGTCCGGCATACATGCCCGAAATGACAAAGGCGGTCATCAGGTAGGGCCGGGTGTTATATCCGGTATACCCCATGCGGTTCTGGTTCGACTTGATGGCACGCAACTTCAACCCGAAAGCGGACCGGAAGATGCGCAGATAGATAAAGAACGAAATGATCAGAAGAACCGCGCATATGTAAAAGCCGGAATATCCGATCCCCTCTATTCCGAACAGGTTCGGAGTCGGCAATGCCGCCGATGCTTCGATCCCGGCCATCCGGTCAAGAACCCTTGCATCACCCTGCGTCAGTTGCAGGCCGGTTTCACCGTTCGTGATCGGCGTCAGAACCGAATAGGCCAGATTGTAGGACATCTGCGCAAAAGCCAGCGTCAGGATCGAGAAATAAATCCCCGAACGACGCAACGAGACATAGCCGATCAGAAGGGCAAACAGCCCCGAAAGCGCAACGGCAAAGATCATTGCCGGCAGGACATTCATTGACAGCAGTTTGAATGACCAGACGGCGGTGTAGGACCCGACGCCCAGAAACGCCGCGTGACCGAAGGAAAGATAACCGGTCAGACCAAACAGGACATTGTAACCGATGGCAAAAATGCCAAAGATCATGAATTTCTGCATCAGATCGGGATAGGCCGCACCGAAAGGCTGCAACCAGATCGGCATGGTCAGGACCACAACCGACAGAACCACCATGTAAATCAGGTCCTGCTTGGGCGAGACGATTTGAGTATTTGACATATCAGCTCTCCATCACGCCCCGTCGCCCCATCAGACCACGCGGACGGGTCAGCAGAATCACGACGGCGACAAGGTAGATGATGATCTGGTCGATACCGGGAAAGATGTCTTTCACTTCAGTCATCGACGAGAAGGATTGCAGGATACCAAGCAGGAAACCCGCCAGCACCGCTCCGGGAAGCGACCCCATGCCGCCGACAACGACGACGACAAAGGACAGGACAAGGAAGTCCATCCCGAGATGGTAATCAGGCGGCAAGACAGGTGTGTACATCACACCGGCAAGCCCTGCGACCACTGCAGCCATGCCAAACAC
Source organism: Thalassospira lucentensis (assembly GCF_032921865.1). Taxonomy (NCBI): domain Bacteria; kingdom Pseudomonadati; phylum Pseudomonadota; class Alphaproteobacteria; order Rhodospirillales; family Thalassospiraceae; genus Thalassospira; species Thalassospira lucentensis. The sequence goes on along the minus strand of NZ_CP136684.1, from coordinate 2,243,355 downwards.
AATGGTAAAACGACGTTCGATATTGATGCCAAGCAGCTCGACCGTTGCACGGTCAGCCATGCCGGCACGCACCACCATCCCGTAAGTGGTGAAATGCAGGAACGAGAAGACAAGACCGATAATTGTTGCCGAAAACAGCAGGTAAATCAGACGCCACCATGGATAAACCACGGATTCCCCAAGGCCGATCCATGCCCCGATATTGGCAGAACCGGCAACAATTTCCGGTGCACCTTGCGGGATCGGGTTTGCCCCGAAGAAGGATTTGATCAGTTCCTGCAACACGATCGCCAGACCGAATGTCACAAGGATCTGTTCGGCGTGGGAACGTTTGTAAAAATGCCGGATCAGTGCCCGTTCCATAATCACGCCAATCGCCAGCATCACCGGAATGGCAAGGATGATTGATAACGGCACAGACCAGTCAATAATCGCCGTGCCGGTATCGCCAAACCAGACTTCGAGATAAGGCGTTTCCTTGTAGGCGTCAAAGAAGGTGACTGACTCGTCCTTGACCCGAACAGAAAGCGTCAGGATTTTTTCCAGCGTCACCGCACAAAAGGCGCCGATCATGAAGATGGCACCATGGGCAAAGTTCACCACGCCAAGCGTGCCGAACACCAGGGTCAGACCAAGGGCAATCAGCGCATAAGCACCCCCCTTGTCCAGACCATTCAGGATTTGAAGAAATATAGCGTCCATTGATTATCCGCCGCGTGTTCAAAAGGGCTTAACGAACAGAAAGCCAAAGCATTTGCCAAAAGCATTGCCCATCGGGGCAGTTGGGCCGACCGTCGGATGACAGTCGGCCCAGCCTGTTACGTTACAAGGGGATCAGACCTGATACGGACCGAGTTCCCCGCCGAACATGTCGGCCGGATATTCGACCTGTGCGCGCGGAACCTCTTTGACCACTTCAAGAAGGTCGAAGTTGGACTGCGGCTCCTGCTTGCCACGCACGACCAGAACGTCTTTGAAGCACTGGTGATCTTCTGCGCGATACAGGGTCGGGCCATTGCCCGCACCATCGAACTCGAAACCTTCAAGTTGCTTGATGACTTCCCAGGGCGCGAAAGTGCCAGCCATTTCGCAGGCATTCGCATAAAGCAGCGCCTGAACATAGCAGGTGTGTGCGGCCTGTGACGGCGGGAAGCCGTATTCCTGACCGAACGATTTCACAAACGCCTGCGAACCGGCATCCTGCAACGACCAGTGCCAGTTGGTGGTCCCCAGAATGCCTTTTGCGGCATCACCGGCCCCCTGTGCCATCAGACGGGAATACAGCGGAACGACGATTTCGAAGTTCTTGCCATTTACCTGCTTGTCGCGCAGACCGAACTGAACCGCCTGTGTTAGCGAGTTGACCATGTCCTTGCCGTAGTGGTTCAGGATCAGGACATCCGCGCCAGAGTTCAGAACCGGCGTGATATATTGCGAGAAGTCACCCGCACCAACCGGAGTGCGAACGGTATTCACGGTTTCCCAGCCGATATTTTCGGTTGCGGCCTTGATCGATTCTTCCTGGGTCCAGCCCCAGGTGTAATCGGCCGTCAGGTGATAGGCACGACGATCGGTGCCATATTCTTCCTTCAGGATCGGCGCAATCGCCTGACCGGACATGTAAGCGTTGAAGAAATGACGGAAGCCATACCGCTTTTTGTCCTTGCCGGTGGTATCATTCGAGTGCGTCAGACCGGCCATGAAGATCACGCCCATTTCCTGACACAGCCCCTGAACGGCCACCGCCACACCGGACGATGAACCACCGGTGATCATTGCAACATTGTCTTTTTCGATCATGCGCTTTGCCGAAGCACGCGCCGCATCGGATTTGGTCTGGGTGTCACCGGTCACGAATTCGACCTTCTTGCCCAGAACGCCGTTCCCCTTAAGCTCCAGCGGCTTGATGGTATTGAGCATGCCGCCATCGCCTTCGCCGTTCAGGTGTTTCACAGCGAGCTGATAGGCGCGCAATTCATCGGCGCCCTCGTCGGCATACGGACCGGACTGTGGAACGTTAAAACCGAACTTGACGCTGCCCGAGCTACCCGGGTCGCCCCGGAAGGTCTGTGCATGTGCATTTTTGATGAAATGCATCGGGAATGATGCGCCGATCAGCGCAGCCCCTGTCGTCGCAGCCGTTCCTTTAAGAACCGTACGACGGGATACATTTCGGGTGTTCTTGGTCTCCGACATGGTTTTCCTCCCCAATGTCTTGGGATGCGTTTCAGAAAAATCTGAGGCCGCGTTTTTTGATTAATGTTTTTGTCGACCTGTCAAAACAATGGGGACTAGTTGAAAATGAATCAATATATGATTGAACAAGAACAGTTTTTTTGTAAATATATAAACAACTCAAATGAAAATTTGTAAATTTTGTCAAGAAAAGGGCACGCCATGTCCCGTCAGGCACCCATCGGACACCGTATTCGCGGACGCCGCAAAGACATCGGCCTGACGCAGAATGCCCTGGCCAAGGCCGCGGGAATTTCGCCCTCTTATCTCAATCTGATCGAACATAACCGCCGTGCGATTGGCGGTGGATTACTGCTGCGCTTGGCAAGCGCACTTGAAATCCAGCCCCATGCCCTGTCAGGGTCGGAAGAAAGCCGCCTGCTTGCCGATCTTGGCGAAGCCGCAACCGATCCGGTTTTTCGTGAAACCCCGCTGATCCCGCGTGAATTTCCGGCAATGATCGCCGCAGCACCGGGCATGATTTCCGCCTTCCTGTCGCTTTATCGCGCCTATCGCAACGGGCTTGAGGAAATTGACAATCTGTCCGAACGGCTCAGCCACGATCCGTTCCTGGCCGAGGCCAGCCATTCAATCCTGACCCGCATCACGTCAATCCGGACAGTTGCCGAAATCTTTGACGATTACGATGATTTGCCTGCCGAACAACGGGCGCGCTTCAACGCCACACTGGTGCGGGAATCCCAAAGACTGGCAGAATCAGCAACCGAGATTTTCAGCTTCCTTGAACGCGGTGATGCCGGGCGCCCTGCCGCCAGCCCCGCCGAGGAAGTCGACGACCTGCTTTATGACAATGCCAACTATTTCCCGACACTCGAAGATCGAGCAGATGAAATGCGGGCTGTCATTGATCCTGCAGGCGGATTGTTTCTGACCGACCTGATCAAGCATCTGGAACGACGTCATCAAATCCGGGTTGATCGTTTGCCCCCCGAAGATTTGCCCGCATCGGGGTTCGACTGGAACCGCGCGGATTCCCACCTCAGATTTTCACGCGCGATGCCGATCACCTCGACACGCTTTCATGCGGCACGGATCATTTGCCGACTGGAAGGCGAGGATACGGTCAATGACATCCTGGACCGCGCCAACCTTGGCACCGATGCCGCCCGCCAACGCGCAGGCGAGGCCCTGATATCCTATTTCGCAGCGGCCCTTCTGTTCCCCTATGACAGCTTCCGGGCCGAGGCCCAGATTTTGCGGCATGACATCGAATTGCTGCAGCAACGCTTTGCCGCAAGCTGGGAGCAGGTCTGCCACCGCCTGACGACCTTGCGCCGCCCGGGTGCTGAAGGCATTCCTTTCCATTTCATGCGCACCGATATTGCCGGCAATATTTCCAAACGTTTTTCGGCATCCGGCCTGCAACTACCGCGTTACAGCGGTGCCTGCCCCCGTTGGGTGGTTCACGAAGCCTATTTGACGCCAGAACGGGTAATACCGCAATTTGTTCGCCTGCCCGATGAAAGCGAATATCTTTTTATTGCGCGTGCGGTGCGTACTGGTGCCGGAGGGTATCGGGTGCCGCAATCGGTTTATTCCGTTATGATCGGTTGCGACACGGCCTTTGCCCGTGACATTGTTTATGCGGACGGATTGCCGCTTGATACCCCGCAGGCAGCCGTTCCGGTTGGCATTGGGTGCCGACAATGCCCACGTGAAGAATGCATGCAGCGCGCCTATGCGGTTGCCGATACAGGGCACGAGATCCATACCACCCCAAAGTAGCATTAAAACTCGCGCAATAACCGGTTAGGATCGAATATATAATAATTCGAATATTGGGGAGAACGTCCGTGACGGAGAGACCAAAGGTCCTGATAGCCGAGGACGAGGAAACCATCGTCGAATCGCTTAGCTTTCTGATGGAGAAGGAAGGCTATGACGTCAGCGTTGCAACCGATGGCCAGATGGCCATCGCAATGATTGTGCGCGACCTTCCTGACATGGTTCTGCTTGATGTCATGATGCCGGGCTGTGACGGTTTTGATGTTGTCCGCGCCGTTCGCGAAAATCCGCACACCCGTCCCGTTCCGATCATGATGTTGACGGCCAAAACCCGTGAGGTCGACCGACGCAAAGGACTTGAGCTTGGCGTTGACGACTTTGTCACCAAACCGTTTTCCACCCGCGATGTGGTTTCACGCGTCAAAGCCATGCTGGCTGGCGACCGGAACTAGGCGCAAAAAAGCGGGAGCTGGCCAATGCCCCCCCCCCGGAAACTTACCGAACGCGCCTTTGTCCTTGCCCTTGTTGCGTTCTTTGCATGGATCCCGCCTTTGGTCGGGGTCTTTTCTCTTGAAGGAACGCTGTTCGGGTTACCCATCCTGTTCGTTTATTTCTTTGCCGGCTGGGCCTTGCTTATCGGTTGCTGTGCGCTCATCACACGCGCCCTTCGTCACAGCATCCAGACGGAGGAAAGGGAATAGGCATGCTGTCCTCCGAACTGGTGATCACGGTTTCGCTTGCTTATGTCGGATTGCTTTATGCCATCGCATGGTGGGGGGACAAACGGGCACGCGACGGACGATCATGGGTGCGCAATCCGACTGTCTATACCCTGTCCATTGCGGTCTATTGCACATCCTGGACATTTTATGGCGCGGTCGGGTCGGCTGCACGGAACGGCCTTGAATATCTGACGATCTATCTCGGACCGACGGTCATTTTCCTTGGATGGTGGTTTTTGCTGCGCAAGATGCTACGCATCTCCAAGGCGCATCGCATCACATCCATCGCCGATTTCATTTCATCGCGTTATGGCAAAAGCACGCAATTATCGATGCTGGTTACCCTGATCACGGTGATCGGAACAACGCCATATATCGCGCTCCAGCTTAAGGCGATTGCCACCAGCTATACCGTTCTGACCGTCTGGGGCGGGGCGATGACCGGCCCGGTCGTCAATCAGGTGCCCATGCTTGCCGATAGCGGCTTTTGGGCGGCCCTTGGTCTTGCCCTGTTTGGCATTCTGTTTGGCACCCGGTTTATTGATGCGGATGAACATCACGAAGGCATGGTCGCAGCCATCGCCTTTGAAAGCCTTGTCAAAATGTTCGCCCTGCTTGCTGTCGGCATTTTTGTCTGCTTTTTCATGTTTGCCGGATTGGGCGATCTGTTTGATCAGGCCGCGGCAAATCCACAAACCGCATCCTTGCTGCAACTGCCCGAAAACGGCAGCGCACGCTGGATGACGTTGATGATGCTGTCCATGGCGGCAATCCTGACATTGCCGCGGCAGTTTCAGGTCATCATCGTCGAAAATGTCGATGAACGCCACCTGTCGACCGCAAGCTGGGCCTTTCCGCTTTATCTGCTGGCGATGAATTTGTTCGTCCTGCCAATTGCCTTGGCGGGCCTTGGCGTTTTGCCAAGCTGGGCCGATCCGGATTTCTTTGTGATTTCCGTACCCCTTTTTGAAGGTCATTCGCTACTGGCCCTGATTGCCTATGTCGGTGGATTATCCGCCAGCACCAGCATGGTGATTGTTGCAACGATTGCGTTGTCGACCATGGTCTGCAACGACCTTGTCGTTCCCGCGTTGCTGCGCATTCGCTGGCTGCGCGTCACCGAACGCGATGATCTTACCGGCCTTCTGATCTTCATCCGGCGCGCTTCCATCGTGCTGGTCGTGTTTATGGGCTTTGCCTATTACCGGTCGGCCGGAGCCAGCGATGCATTGGCTGAAATCGGCCTGATATCCTTTGCCTCCACCGCACAATTCATCCCGATCATGATTGGCGGCCTTTATTGGAAGGGGGGCACCAAAACCGGTGCCCAGGTCGGCCTTGTGATCGGTTTTGCCATCTGGGCCTATACCCTGCTGCTGCCATCGCTTGCCGATAGCGGCTGGATGAACCCGACACTGATCGAACATGGTGCATTTGGTCACCCCTGGCTTCGACCGGAAAGCTTGTTTGGCTTAACCGGGTTCGAGCCACTCACCCATGCCCTGATCTGGTCAATCACACTCAATACAGCGGCCTATGTCCTGATCAGCCTGTTCACATCGCCAAGCGCGTTGGAACGCATTCAGGCCACCCTGTTTGTCGATGCGTTTCTGCGCAAAGGTCAGGAAACAGTTATCTGGCGGTCATCAGCAACGATTGACGATCTGTATGAACTGGTTGAACGTTTTCTGGGCCGTGAACGTGCGTTTCATTCCTTTCGCGATTTCGGCTGGACGCGCGAAACGCCCTGGCGCGGCAAAGGCGAAGCCAATGCCGACATGATCGCCTTTACCGAACGGCTGCTTGCCGGGTCCATCGGGGCGGCGTCGGCGCGCGTAATGGTTTCCTCTGTCGCCAAGGGGGAAATGGTCAGTCTTGATGAAGTCCTCGAAATTCTCGAGGAAACATCACATGTGATCGAATATTCCCAGCGCCTTGAACAGAAATCGCACGAATTGGAACGTGCAGCGGCCGAACTTCGCGCTGCCAATGAACGGCTTAAGGAACTTGATCGCCTGAAAGACGAATTCCTGACCATGGTCAGTCACGAATTCAGAACGCCGCTCACCTCAATCCGGTCCTTCTCCGAAATCCTTGTCGACACACCGGAACTCGATCCGGAACGCGCCGAACATTTCATGGGAATTATCGTACGCGAAAGCGAACGCCTGACCCGTCTGATTGACGACCATCTTGATCTTGCCAGGCTTGAGGCCGGTCATTCCGACTGGCGCCCGGAAAATGTTGATCCGCGGTCCGTCCTTGACGAAAGCGTCGAAGCAATCAAAGGGTTGCTCGACAACAAGGGGGTTGATCTGGAACTCGACTTGTCGCCCGCGACTGTCACGCTGCATGTGGATCGCGACCGGCTGACACAGGTCTTTATCAACCTGCTGTCAAACGCTGCAAAATTTTCTGCGGCCCGTGATCCCAGCGTAAAGGTCCGCGGTGAAGTCATGGATGGTGGTTATCTTGTTTCGATCACCGATAACGGAAACGGCATCACCAAAGACGAACAGGCGGTAATCTTCAATAAATTTGCCCGTGGCGGCAAATACCCCGATGACAAACCCCGCCCGTCCGGTTCCGGTCTTGGTCTGGCTATCGCCAGACATGTCGTGGAACATTGCAAAGGCAAGATCTGGGTTGAGAGTCCGCCGGGCCGTGGTGCGACCTTCAGGGTGTTTGTTCCCGCCGCCTGATTGCCAGCCCACCCCTCATTTTAACCATTCCAATTGGCGTTTACCCATCGGTTACCCCCGCTCATCAGAAGATAAATCACTGTTTATCGAGAGAGATGAGGCGGTCATGCAGTATCAGCTAAAAATAAACGGAGAATCCCGTACCGTCGAAGCAGAACCTGGCACCCCGCTATTATGGGTTCTGCGTGACGGACTGGAACTTACCGGCACCAAGTTTGGATGTGGCGTTGCCTATTGCGGCGCCTGTACCGTTCACATTGACGGGTACCCGACCCGTTCCTGCCAGACCTTTATTGAAGACGCTGTCGACAGTGAAATCACGACGATTGAAGGCGCAACCGACAAGATCGCCCAAGCGGTTCAGGCCGCATGGCGCGAAAAGGACGTCGTACAATGTGGCTGGTGTCAATCCGGACAGATCATGTCGGCCATCGGCCTTCTGACCGAGAATCCGAAACCGACGGACGATGAAATCAAGGAATACATGTACGGCAATGCGTGCCGTTGTGTGACCTATGTACGCATCAACGAAGCCATCAAACTGGCGTCTGAAAAGCTGGAGGCATAAGTCATGACAATCAATGTATCACGTCGCGGCTTCATGATCGGATCAGCCGCCGGTACCGCCGCCCTTCTGGTCGGCGTCAATGCCAAAGGCGTTCTTGCAGCAGGCAGCGGTGTGGCTGCCGCAACCGACCTTAACCCGTTTGTCAAAATCGATGCCGATGGCACGGTAACCGTCATCATCAAACATTTCGAAATGGGTCAGGGCACCACAACCGGCCTGACGACACTGGTTGCCGAGGAACTCGGCGCTGACTGGGACACGGTTCAGACGGCATTCGCCCCTGCCGATAATGAACGTTATGCCAACCTGTTCTTCCATGCACAGGGAACCGGTGGCTCAACATCCATCGCCAATTCCTTCATGCAATATCGCGAAGCCGGTGCTGCAGCGCGTGATCTTCTGGTCCGTGCGGCTGCCCAGAACTGGGGTGTCGATGCCAGCAGCATCACCGTTGAAAACGGCATGCTGAAATCCGGTGGCAATTCCGGTCATTTCGGAGAATTTGTCGCGATTGCAGCAACCCTTGAGGCGGTTGAAAAACCAACCGTTAAAACCCCGGATCAGTTCAAGCTGATTGGCAGCGACAAACTGCATCGCAAGGACAACACCGACAAGACGAACGGCACCGCAATCTTTGCGATGGATGTCAATCTGCCGGGCATGATCTATGCCGCGATCATGCGCAGCCCGAAATTCGGTGGCACCGTCACCTCCTTTGACGACACTGCGTCCAAAGATGTTGCAGGGTTCATTGCTGCACAAATTCTGCCGAACAAGGCAGGAGTTGTGGCGTTTGGCAAAAACACCTGGGCTGCGTTTCAGGCACGTGATGCCCTTTCTGTTGAATGGGATTTCAGCCAGGCCGAAACACGCAGCACGGATGCCATGATTGCCGATCACAAGGTACTGCTTGATGCGCCGCAGTTTGACGCCAATCACGAAGTGCCGCTGGCATCCGTTGAACCGCTTCTGGCCAATGCCACCAAAACCATTGATGCAGAATTCACCTTCCCGTTCCTGGCTCACGCCCCGCTGGAACCGGAAAACTGCATCATCGAGCCGACCGAAAATGGCGTTCGCCTCCATGATGGCTGCCAGTTCCCGACCCTGACCCGCCCAATGGTCGCAGCCGCCCTTGGACTGGAACCGTCACAGGTCGAGATCAGAACGCTTTATGCCGGCGGTTCGTTCGGTCGTCGTGCCAACGGCGCCTCCGACTATAATGTCGAAGCCGCCATGGCCTTTGCCGTTTCGGGCCGCAAGGTTCCGGTCAAACTGGTCTGGAGCCGCGAGGACGATATTCGCGGCGGTTATTACCGCCCGATGGCCGTACACCGGGCAAAAATCGGTCTGGATAGTGATGGCAAGATTATTGGCTGGGATCACCGGATGGCTGTCAAATCCATCATGAAGGGTGGGCCGATGGAAGGCATGGTACAGGATGGCATCGACCCGACATCGGTCGAGGGTGTCACCGAAAGTCTTTATACCATCCCCAACCATGGCATCGGGTTAAGCGACTTCCAGACCCCGACCCCCATATTGTGGTGGCGTTCGGTGGGACATACCCACACCGGATATGTCATGGAAACACTGATGGATATGCTCGCAACCGAAACGGGGCAGGACCCGATCGAAATGCGCCTTGCGATGCTTGATCCGGCAGGCACCAATCAGGCCCGCATGATCGAAGCCATCAAGCTTGTCCGCGAGATATCCGGATGGGAAAAGGGCGACAAACGTGGTTTTGCCGCGCACCTTTCGTTCAATACCTGCGTTGCGGTTGTTGCCGACGTCACGGTCGAGGACACCAGTGTGCATGTGAACAAACTGTTCATGGCGGTTGAATGCGGGGTAGCTGTTAACCCCGATGTCATCCGCGCACAGATGGAAGGCGGTGCTGGTTACGCATTATGTGCCGCCTTCCGCAACGAAATCACCCTGACGGATGGTGAAGTCGACCAGTTCAACTTCCCGGATTACGAACTGCTTCGAAATGCCGAAATGCCTGCCATCGAAGTGGCAATTGTTCAATCGAACAATGCCCCTACGGGCGTTGGCGAACCGGGCGTCCCCCCGACCGCTCCGGCTGTTGCCAACGCCATATTTGGCAAGACCGGAAAACGGATCACGGATCTTCCGATGACCAAAGCCGGTTTCGACTTCGTGTAAGGCATGTTGCCCGGGGGGCATTTTCGGGTCCCCACCCGTCCCCCGGGCAGCCCCTTTTGCGGGAGCACATCATGAGTAACCAGTTATCGGCCATGCTACGCGTCTGGCAGGAAAACAAGACAGATACCGAATGGGTTTTGGGTACGGTTTATCGCACCGAGGGTTCGGCCTATCGCAAGGCCGGGGCCATGATGCTGATTAACGGGAATGGCCAGCAGTTTGGCCTACTGAGCGGCGGCTGCCTTGAAGCCGATATTATCCGCAACGCCCGGCGCGCCATGGTAACCAACAAAACGGTCATGCTTGTCTATGACGGCAATGACGAAGACGACCTGTCTTTCCGGCTGGGCGTTGGTTGCGGCGGCAAGGTATTCATCATGCTGCAACCCCTTGACCACGCAAACGACCTTGGGCTTTCCGATCTTTGCGATGCTTTGATGGTGCGCCAAAGCGGTCTGTATTTTCAGAAAGTCGGCGATACCCGCGGATATTTCAAACGTGCGGACCATACCGGCCAGCGCACCGGCTATATCGAAAACCGGTCTGATGGTGACTGGCTTGTAACCCCGATTGTGCCTGAACCCCACATCCTGATCGTCGGGGGTGGATTGGATGCGCGGCCTGTGGTTTCCATCGCACATGAAATGGGCTGGAAAACCACATTGGTTGACCCGCGCCCAGCGAATGCCCGCCCCGAACATTTCCCCAAGGCAGGCACCATCCTGCGTCAGATCGACACAACATTGGTTGATTATGTTGCGCAACATCGCGTCGATACGGCAATCCTGATGTCGCACAGCATTGATATCGATGCCAAGGCGCTTCAGATTCTGAAATCCAGCCAGTTGCGTCATGTTTCCATGCTGGGTCCGCGGCATCGTTTTGTCGATGTTCTTGAACGTGCGGAAATTGCCGAGCCTGCCCTGCCCTTCCCGGTAGCCAGCCCCGCCGGGATCGATATTGGCGGACAACTGCCCGAAAGCATCGCACTTTCAATGTTATCGGGTATTCATGTCGCACTTTACAAACTTGATGCCGCCCCGGCACTCGCTCAGGCGGCTGAATGATGAAAATTGCCGGTCTTATCGTTGCAGCGGGTGAAAGCACACGATTTGGCGGACGCAAACAGCTTGCCGATATCAATGGCAAGCCGATGCTGGAACACGCCATTGATCAGCTTCGCCCCATTTTCAACGATGATCTTTATGTCGTGCTGGGTGCATTTCGCGATGAAATCCTTTCGGTGATCGGCAATCGCGCAAAAACCATCGCCAACGACAACTGGCAATCCGGTATGGGATCATCGATTGCAGCAGGCATTGCCGGAATTTGCGCAGCCGGTACGTATGACGGCCTCCTGATCGCCCTTGCGGATCAGGTCGGCTTGACCAGAAATGACTATCAGAAACTTCTGAATGCCTTTGACGGAAGCCACGTCATAGCATCCCGGTATAAGGAAATGAACGGCGTCCCCGCCCTGTTTCCAGCCGCATATTTCCCGGAACTTTCCAAGTTGGACGGCGCCCGCGGCGCACAACAGGTGCTCAATAGCAGCAGTCACGATATCAGTGCGATCGCCATGCCAAATGCAGCGTTCGACATCGACACTCAGGATGATCTGAAACTGTTTGCCAACCGGCTTTTCGAACCGGGCTGACCTTTCACCGCTTTTAGGGCAATCTGGTATCTTCAGCATCTGGCAAAACCGCCGAAACCGGAACCACAAACATATGAAAACAACCGCCAACATCATGGTCCTTCTGGTCGAGGACAACATGGATATTGCCGGAACAATAAGCGATTACCTGACAATAGAAGGCATCGAATGCGATCACGCCTTTGATGGGGAAACGGGTTTTCAGCGCGCACTGACTGGCGAATATGATGTGATATTGCTTGATATCATGTTGCCGTTTCGCGATGGCATCAGCATCTGCAACGCCTTGCGCAACGAGGGGATCGACACCCCGGTTCTAATGCTGACAGCGCGCGATACACTCGCAGACAAACTTGAAGGTTTCAGTGCCGGGGCGGATGATTATCTGGTCAAACCTTTTGCGCTTGAAGAACTTCTGATGCGTACAAGGGTTCTGTCGCGCCGCCGCAGTGGCGAAATCCGGCGCTTTTCGCTTGGCGATCTGATCGTTGATTTTGAAAACAGACATGTTGCGCGATCCGGACAGGCAATCAATCTCTCCCCGACAAGCTGGACCATTCTGGAAGTTCTTGCCCAGAACAGTCCGCATGTCGTGACACGGTCACGATTGTCGATGGCATTGTGGCAGGGCGATCCGCCAGATACCAATGCGCTTAAAACGCATCTTTACAAATTGCGAATGCGCATCGACAAACCATTCGATCAAAACCTGATACATACAGTTGCCGGCCAGGGCGTGGCCCTTCGCGAGTAAAAGAAATGCATTCCTGCGCACCAATCCAGAAAACTTTTTCCCGCTTTGTGCGGAACTACGTTTTGCTGGCACTTGTCATTACACTGGTGATCTATACCGGTGTCGTTAATTTCTACATGCTGTATGGCAAATGGATGGTCGCGAGTTTCCAGCTACAGACCATTGCCGATCAATATGATGAAATGCGCAGCAATGACCCAACCGCCCCGCTTCCCAATGGCTTTAACATTCAGACCTTTACAGACTACAACGAATTGCCGGAGCTTCTGCGCAACCGCTACAAACCCCAAGATATCGATCCGGGCGAGCTTTATTATCTGAACACCGATAAATATGCTGCGCAAAAAGATCCGGATAATCCGGTCTTTCTGGTGTTCCCCCATATTCTTGCCGACGGCACGCAGATCATGCTGCTACAGACCTATCACGCGGGAGATGAAGACAGCGTCTATTTTGCGCGCCTTCACAAACTGGCCCTTCTTTCCATCCCGTTTGCACTCGGAGTTATGGCGATATTTGCCTATGTGCTTTGGCTGATCGGCAAACGCATGACGCAGCCATCTGAAAACCTGCAAAGCTGGGCGAAAACCCTGTCACCCGAAAACCTTGACCAACCGGTACCCGATTTTGGCTTTACCGAACTGAATGATGTCGCCAGCGAACTGCATCAGTCACTGGTAAGGGTCGACAGGTTCGTGACACGCGAACGCGAATTCCTGCGTCAGGCCAGTCATGAACTGCGAACCCCGGTAACGATTGTCAGCGGCAATGTTGAACTGCTTGATAAAACACCGTTAAACGAAATTCAGGTTCGTCTGGCCGCACGGATCAAACGCGCCAACCGCAATATGCAGCAACTGATTGAAACCCTGCTTTGGCTCGGGCGCGAAGCAACGCCTAACGGCATACACGAAAAGATCGACTATCCGGCTTTCGTGCGCGAGGCCATCGTTGATCTTGCCTATCTGACCGACGGCAAGAATCTGACATGTGAATTCAGTGCTGACGCAGAAAGCGGCGAGATCGAAGCATCACCTGCAGCGCTGATGATTGTCGTATCCAACCTGATCCGTAATGCGTTCGAACATACGCCCAAAGGGCAGGTTACGGTCCGGCTTGAGGCCAACAAACTGGTTGTCGAAAACAACCTGATGACCTGTGCCGGGGATTGCGCCCGCGATCAGGGTGAAGGCATCGGCCTGCATCTGGTGCGCAGTATTTGCGAACGCTGCAACTGGCATTGCGAGACAGCTTTCCTTGCCTCTGGCGGCATGCGCGCAATTTTCACCCTTTCAGACGCGTGATTGCTGCATCTTTATGGATGCAGCAATCTTGGCGCCGGATGTTCGAACGTTACCCGTCCATCCTTCATGCCCCAGACCGGGCGACTGATTTCGGAAACCACCTGTGCCCGGCTTTGCGCAGGTAATGCAATAAAGGTCGCAGCCCCGCCAATCATGATTTCGGTTGGCCGCCCCAGAAGCTTTGCCGGGCTATCGGCAACCATCGCAAAGCACATTTCAAGTTCCTCGGTCGTGCTCAGCTGACTGACATTGGCATAAAGATTTGCCATCCGTGATAACGAGCAATCCCCGAACGGCGTGAACGGGTTCAGGACATTGTTGGTTGCGATGGTACAGCACACACCCGCACGCACCAGACTGTGCGCCGGGGCGACACCCCGCGGGACCGAATGTTCGCAATTACGTCCGGTCAGGAAAAGATCAGTCGATGGCAACACCGTCAACCCAATCCCGGCCTGTCGCATCAGGGCGGTTGTATTAGCCAATTGATCCTTGGGCAGGACGGACAATTTGGTCACATGACCAATCATCACGCGCCCTTGCCAGCCAAAGGCAATCGTCTGACGCGCGACTTCATCCAGATGTCGCCATGTCGGGTCGAGATCGAAATCCAGATGAAAATCCAGATCGACATCATAATCGCGCGCCATTTCAAACAGGCGTTTGATCTGTCCGACCGGATCGCTATCCATATAGGGGCAGCCCCCCAAAAGGTCCGCACCGTTATCAAGTGCTTCACGCAGAAGCTCCTCGGTCCCCGGATAATTCAGAAGACCTTCCTGCGGGAAAACGCAAATCTCGACATCCATCGCCCATGCATAGTCGTGCTTCAGGCGTTTGATCGCCCGAAAGCCGGCCAAACCGATACCCGGATCGATTTCAACATGGGTCCGGATGGCGTTCGTACCCTGTGTGACGGCTTTCTCAATGACTTTCGCCCCGCGGGCATAAACATCATCTTCGGTAAAGCCGCTTTTGGCCTTTGCAACAGCACTTATTGCGCCTTGCAACGTACCGCTTTCGTTTTTGGCACGATCAAGAATGCAGGCCTTGTCGAGATGCAGGTGACTTTCAACAAAACCACCGGTCAGAAGATTGCCACCGGCGTCAAAGGACGGTGCCTCGCTCGCAATCGATGCCGCAATACCGGCGATTATTCCATCCTTTATCACAATATCAAGAAGACCGGTTTCGCCATGCAGGCAGGCGTTCCTAACCACATAATCAAGCATGCTCGCTGATCACCTTTTCATTTTTGGACTGATCCGCACCACCGAGATACGCATCAATCAATCGTTCATCTTTCAGAAGATCTTTGGCGCTGCCTTCGGCAACGACCTGTCCCTGTTCAAGGACATAGGCATAATCGGCAACCGACAGCGCCATGGTCGCCATCTGATCCACCAGAAGGATCGTGACCCCGTCATCGCGTAATTCACCCAGAATGGTATAAAGTTCTTCGACCATGGCTGGGGCCAGACCAAGGGATGGCTCATCCAGAAGCAACGCCTTCGGTTTGGCCACAAGTCCGCGCGCGATGGCCATCATCTGCTGTTCCCCCCCCGACAGAAGACCAGCCTGACTGTTGATCCTGTCACGCAGTCGCGGGAAACGGGTCAGGATGGCTTCAAGTTCGTCACGGTTGACCGGTTTGGGTTGTTTGTAAGCCCCCAGTTCGATGTTTTCACGCACCGTCAGTTCGGGGAAAACCTGCCGTCCTTCGGGCACAAGGACCAGTCCCTGTTCGACGATCTGATGTGGCGCCAGATTATGGATATATTCGTCATTCAGAATGATGCTGCCTGAAACAGGGCGCAGCAATCCCGAAAGCGCCATCAGGAAGGTCGATTTTCCTGCCCCATTGGCCCCAAGCAACGCCACCATTTCCCCCTGCCGGACCTTGATATCCACCGACTTCAATACCGGGGCCGCCCCATAACCGGCCGTCAATCGCAGTGACGCGATAACCGGTGTTTCGCTGGTCACAAGTGGTGTCGGTCTTGGATGCGCCTTGCTGTTGCCATCGCCAAGGTAGGCGGCGATGACACGCGGATTTTTCTGAACGTCCTGCGGATTGCCAAGGGCAATCGGTGTTCCGGCATCAACCGCCAGTATCAGGTCCGAAATGCCCATGACCATTTCCATGTCATGTTCGACCAGAACCACCGCAATCCCGGCATCCGCCAGCTTGCGCAGCAATTTGGCAAGTGCAACCTTGTCGGCATGCATCAAACCCGCGGCCGGTTCATCAAGCAGAAGGACTCCGGGCTTGGTCGCAAGCGAGCGGGCGATTTCGACCAGACGCCGATCCACATGTGGCAAATCACCCGCACGTGCATCAGGATCACCAAGATATCCGCAAAACTGTAAAAGCCCCGCTGCGAAATTGCGATTTTCATCCGATGCGATACGTGAAAATGGCGCCCCGAACCGGCCCAATGAAATGCCCGCAATCACATTGTCGACCACCGACATGTTTTCAAACAAACGGGTCGCCTGATAGGTGCGTGCAATGCCGTTACGCGCGGCAAAATCGGTAGCCTTGCCTGCGATATCACGATCACCGATGCGAACGGCTCCCTCGGTCGGTTTGTAAAACCCGCTGATGATGTTCAGTAACGTCGTTTTACCGGCACCATTCGGCCCAATGATTGATGTCACCTGCCCCGGTCGGGCCGTGAAGGACACCTGATTAACTGCCTTAACACCACCAAAGGCAATCGATACATCATCGACCAGCAAACCATCGGATTTGGGATAATCGGCCAGCCCGGCTTCGATCTTTTCGGGGGGAACCGGTGTCACCTTCTGCCGCGCCAGCGGTATGAAACGGGCAATCGTGCCGACAATGCCGCGCGGCGCAATCAGCAGAACCGCAACAAGAAGTGCACCGAAAATCAGCAACCGGTATTCGGCGAAGTCCGAAAGCAGCTCCGGCAGCAGGACGGAAACAGACGCCCCAACCAACGGCCCCAGAACGGTTCCGGCCCCGCCCAGAATAACCGCAAACAGATACAGGATGGATTGGCTGAGCGGGAAGTTTGACGGTGCGATAAACATCATCAACGGTGCAAACAACGCCCCCGCTAATCCGGCCATTGCCGCCGCAATGGCAAAGCCCGATGCCTTGACCACAAAGGCATTATAACCAAGCGAACTTGCAGCGATTTCCGCATCCCGCATGCTGGTCATTGCCATGCCCCAGCCACTAACCGCCAGACGCCGGAATGCCAGAAGTGCAATGCCGCCGAGCAACACACACAGCATGACCAGATCACGTTCAGAAAAAACATATGATCCGATCTGCGGCATCGGGAAACCCATCAAACCGTTTTGCCCGCCGGTCAGGTCACGCCATTCAATCGCGCCATGTTCAACGATAAAGGCAAAGGCAATCGTGACCATTGCCAGAAATGGCCCTGCCATCCGCACGGCCGAAATCGCCAATAAACATCCGGCAATCCCGCCAATGATGGTGGCCGCCAGCAAACTGACCCAGAAGTTAAGCCCGGCAAGCGTCAGGATCGCACTGGCATAGGCCCCGATGGCAAAGAAGCCAACCTGCCCTAGCGAGACCAGCCCGGTCAGACCATAAAGCACGTTCAGGCCCACCGTCAGAATGACGGTCATCGCCACCAGCCCGATAATGAACTGCGTATAGCCGCCAGTGAACAATACGGCGACAAGTCCCCCGGCCATCGCAGCAACAATGACGCTGTCGAGTGCTACCGGCTTGTTCAGTTTCGGGATCGGATTTTTGAATTTCACGGGCAGTTTCATCCCTACACCTTCTTGATGGCAGCACGGCCAAACAGGCCGCTTGGCTTGATCGTCAGAACCGCGATCACCAGTGCAAAGACAACGATGAAAGTATAGGACGAACCGAGATAGGTGGTCACAGCGGCCTCGACCATCCCATAGATGAACCCGGCCAGCATAACGCTATAAGCCGATGTCATGCCGCCCAGAATGGCAACAGCAAAAGCCTTCAGGCCAAACAGCGTTCCCATGTCTGAATGCACGGAAAAAAGCGGTGCGATCAAAAGTCCGGCACACCCGGCCAGCATTGATGATATGGCAAAGGATCCGGTCACCATGACCGTGGTGTTGATCCCCATAAGCTTCGCCGCCGTCTGGTTTTGCACAACGGCCAGCAACGCCCGGCCCTGTCGGGTATGACGAAACAGCGCATGCAATCCCAATGCGACACCAATTGCTGCAATCGGGATCAGGATTTGTTGCGGATAAACCCCGGTGCCAAGAATATTCCAGCTGTCTTCCACAAGAACCGATGGCAAGGTTCTGGGTTCATTTCCGAAGGTAAACAGCACCGCGTTATCAAGCAAAATACCGCCTGCCACGGTTGCCATCAGCCACGCTTCGGAATTGCGAACCGCAAACGGACGGACAAGGAAAAATTCAACAAGAACCCCCATCACGCCACAGCACAGAATTGCCAGCGGATAACCCAAAATCACCGGCATTCCATATTGCTGACAGAAAACAAAACCCAAAACAGCCCCAAGCATGACCATGCTGCCTTGGGCAAAATTGACTTTGGATGAAACCGAATAAGTGATCTGAAAGCCAAGCGCGATCAGGCCATACATGCTGCCCAAACCGATACCGGTAATAAGGGCGGCCATTAACAAGGTCATTGCAAACTATCCTTTGCACGAAACCGCAGCAAAATGGCGCGCGGTTTCCCTGCGGCCACAACAGGTAAGGCAGGGCCGCAGGGAAAATCGGAATCAGTCAGTGATCGGAATGATTTCGCCTTCGACAAACTTCGCGAAGGTGTAGTCTTCCGGACCAAGCGCATCCTGATCATCCGGGGTGAAAGGCTTGTCATAGGTTTTGATCATGCCTTCGATCCCGCTGATCTCGTACATTGCCTGCCGAACAGCCGGGCCTTCGGTCGAACCAGCCTTTTCGATAGCTGCGGCAATCAAAAGGGTCGCGTCATAGGCATTGGCGATACCGGTTGCCGGGGTAACGTCGGCCAGCGTTTTGATTTCCGGGAATTTTTCCTGAAGCTTTACAAACATCGGGCTTGAGGCATCGGTAAAGAGATAGGTCTGGATGAAATGAACCTTTTCGCCACTGGCACCGGCAAGTTCGGTAAAGCGACCCCCAGCCGGCCCCCAATGCGATGAAATCGGAACATCCCAGCCCATGCGATCAAGCGATTTAACGACCTGTGCGGTCGGGGCCACGTTGGCAACCACAAACAGGGAATCTGCCCCGTTTTCCTTAAGGCGTGTCAGCTGCGGGACAACATCAACATCGTTTGATTCAAACTTTTCAATCCCGGCATTGGGCATGCTGCGTTTTTCTAGCGCCTTTAGAAGCCCCTTCTCATTGGACTCCCCCCACGGGTTGTTGATCAGGATCATGCCCGGCTTTTTGGCACCGTATTTCTTGACCAGATATTCGGTGATCGCTTCGTCGACATATTCATCCACGGCGGAGACACGGAAAACATAGTTTTCTTCCGCACCGTTTTTGGTGATCGGCGTACCGGCCGCCCACGGGCCGACAAACGGAATTTTCTGCTGATTGGCAAACGGCACTATGGCAAGCGATACAGGCGTATCAAGACCACCGATCAGGGCAGCAACCCTTTCGCGCTGCGCCAATTCACGCGCCGCGACAAGGCCCTTTCCCGGGTTGCTTTCATCATCACGCGACACAAGTTCCAATGGCTTGCCAAGGACCCCACCCTCGGCATTGATCTTGTCAATCGCAAGGGTAATGCCACGCGTGATGGCCTCACCCGACTTGGCCGACTGGCCACTCAGGGCTGCGACAAGACCAAGCTTCACGGTATCCTCGGCACGTACAGCGGTAACCGGCAATGCGCTGGCAAGCATCAGTACAGCAGCTGCCCCCAAAAGCGCGGCACGCCGTGTCAGTTTCGGGATAGGCGAATAAACAGACATGTGAGACTCCCTGATTATTTTGAAGTGCCTGTTGGCCTTCGCAGTGCAGCAAGCCACGTGCCAAGAATCAAAATCGTTTTAATTCAATGCATTATCAGATTTCATCCCAGACTCCCAAATTGGATTGCCTCATGTATACGCAAATTGCATGCAATTATTGCATAAAATTAGTGCATGCAAAAAATCTGCCGCCGTATTATGCTGATCAAAGATCAATCGCACGAAACGAGGATACAAGATGACCGCCACTCTTGCTCCGGATGCTCCGGAACTATTGTCACCCGACGCTCAGATTGTGCGCGATTTTCTGGACGCATCGATGAAGCCCGATCCGGAAAAGGCCGCGACCTATATGTCGGACGATGTTGTCATCACGTTTACCGACGGCGCCAAATACGACCACCCGTCGGGCACAACCGCCTTTAACGCGGCACGTTATAAATGGGTGAAAAAGAAGTTCGGGCAGTTCGACGTCGCACCGGGAAAGACCGAAACCGTGGTTTACAGTGTGGGCACGCTATATGGCGAATGGCCGGATGGAACACCGTTCGACGGCAACCGCTATGTTGACCGCTTTGTCATTCGTAACGGCAAGATCGTCAAAATGGATGTCTGGAACGAAAGTGCGGAACGCATTCTGATCCGTCAGGGTACAAGGGCCTGATCGGGTGCCACAGCTTTTACGGTCGGATGCAC